>DAIEGL010000122.1 GCA_027356255.1 Geobacter sp.
TTCGAACTCCACCTTCATTGCAGCCACGGCGTCCTGCGGGCCGTTGAGCGCCTCGACGGATGCCTTCTGGGCGATGGAGGTGGCGTTGGATGTGGACTGGGACTGCATTTTTGTCATGGCGCCTATCAGCTCTTTCGGGCCGCAGGCGTAGCCGATCCGCCAGCCGGTCATGGCGTAGGTTTTGGAGACGCCATTGACCACGACGGTGCGGGACTTGAGCTCCGGCACGACCTGGACGATGTTGGCGAACTTCAGGCCGTCATAGATCAGCCGCTCGTATATGTCGTCGGAGATGATGAGGAAGTCGTGCTTGAGGCAGACCTGACCGATGGCCTTCAGCTCATCCTCCGTGTAGCTCGTGCCGGTAGGGTTGCAGGGGGAATTGAGGATCAGCGCCTTGGTCCTGGGTGTTACCGTCTTTTCCAGCTGCTCCGGCGTGATCTTGAAGGCGGTCTCTTCACCGGTTTCGATGAAGACCGGTGTGCCGCCTGCCAAGACGACCTGGTCCGGGTAGGAAACCCAGTAGGGGGCCGGGATGATGACCTCATCCCCTTCCTGGATAAGGGCCTGGGAAATATTGTAAAGGGTGTGTTTTGCGCCGCATGCCACGGAAATCTCTTCGCGGGTGTATTCCAGGCCGTGGTCCTTCTTCATCTTGGCAATGATGGCGTCCTTCAGGTCATCGGCACCGCCGACCGGCATGTATCGCGTGAAACCGGCGTCGATGGCCTTCTTGCCTGCTTCGCGGATGTTGGCAGGGGTGTCGAAATCCGGCTCTCCTGCGCCGAAGCCGACGACGTCCACGCCCTGGGCTTTCAATGCTTTCGCTTTAGCGTCGATGGCCAGTGTGGGGGAAGGCTGGATCTTGTTTACGCGGTCTGCAAGTTTCATTCATAACCTCCTGTTTTTATGTACTCTCGCTTCTTACGGATGTTAACGGTTAAATTTGGCGTCAAGCGCTCTTTTTACCAGCGGCGGCACCAAGCCGTCCACCGGGCCGTTCAGGGAGCTTACCTCTTTGACGATCGACGACGAGAGATAGCTGTAAGGGACGGATGTCATCATGAACAGGGTTTCCACCTCCTGGGTGATGCTCCTGTTCATCTGGGCCAGTTGGAACTCGTACTCGAAATCTGAAACCGCCCGCAGGCCCCGGATGATGACCGTTGCTCCCTGTCGGCGGACGTAGTCTACCAGAAGCCCGTCAAAGGTGTCAACTTTTGCCCGACCGTTGTTTCCAAGGACTTCCCTGATGAGAGCGATACGCTCTTCGACGTTGAATAGGGCGTTTTTTTCCGAATTGCGGGCTACCGCGACGATTACTGTGTCGAAAATCCTCAGCCCGCGTTCGATGATGTCGAGGTGGCCGTAGGTGATGGGATCGAATGAACCGGGATAGACAGCGTTCTTCAGGGGCATGATCAACCTCTGTGAGACAAGCTTAGGAAGGCCAGGGCGGTATCGCCGTAAACCCTCCTGTCAAATTCCTGTAATTGTCCGAAGGATGTCGGGATAGCTTCCTGGGTTGCAAATTCGGCAACAATGATCGATTCATCGGCGATCAGCCCGGATGTTGCCAGGTGTGCCAATGTTTTTTCCGTTAATCCCGCCTGATAGGGGGGGTCGAGGAAGACGAGGTGAAACGTTTCCCCCTGCTTTTCCAGCCTTTTCAGGGCGATCAGCGCCTCTTGGACGAGAATGTCGGCCTTGGATTCGAGGCCGAGCATCTCCAGGTTTTTGCGGATGATCGCCGCAGATTCACGGTGGTTGTCGATGAAAACCGCCCGGGAGCCGCCGCGGCTCAGCGTCTCGATACCGAGATTGCCTGTCCCTGCGAATATGTCAAGCACGCGCAGCCCGTTAAAATCACCGATAAGGCTGGCCATGATATTGAAAAGCGCCTCTTTCACCCGGTCGGCAGTCGGTCTGACCCGCATGTTCTTCGGGGAAAAGAGCTTCCGTCCCCTTGCAGAGCCGCTGATTATGCGCAATTTTCCTGTTTCTCCATCATGTGACGCCTGCTGGACTGGCCGGTATCTGCGGCATCGTGAATAATCTGCATCGAAAATGATGACTTATGCTTTAAAAAAGGTTAAAAAACTAGCATGATGTCCTTGAGCGAGTCAAGAATAAACTTTGTTGTTGACACGCTCCAGTAGCGGCATTTAAATAAAAACGGAGGATCGTTCATGCCGGATTATGCAGATTCCATGGAAAGACCTGACCTTGCCGGATATGCAGCCAAGAGCTCCATGTCCCGCGGCCGGAAGCACCGCGAGGAGTTGCGCGACGAACGGCCGGCATTCGAGCGGGACCGCGACCGGATCATCCATTGCGCAGCGTTCAGGCGCCTTGAATACAAGACCCAGGTGTTTGTCAATCACGAGGGTGACTACTACCGTACCAGGCTCACCCATTCACTGGAAGTGGCCCAGATCGCAAAGGGGATTGCCCGCAGACTCAAGCTGAATGAGGAGTTGACCGAGGCTCTGGCCCTGGCCCACGACCTGGGGCATACGCCGTTCGGACATACCGGTGAAGAGGTCTTGAACCGGCTGATGGCGGGTTTCGGCGGCTTCGAGCATAACCTGCAGTCGCTCCGGGTCGTGGATGAACTGGAGGAAAGGTATCCGGGCTTCAACGGCCTTAATCTCTCCTGGGAAGTGCGGGAGGGGGTAATCAAGCATTCTTCTCCCTACGACCGGCCTGCAGGGGCAATCGCCGAATTCCTTCCCGGGACAGTGCCGACCGTGGAGGCGCAGCTGATGAACTTCGCCGATGAGATTGCCTACAACAACCATGACATCGACGACGGTCTGAAATCGGGCTACATAACCCTGGAACAGCTGGAAACGGTCGAGCTCTGGTGTGAGGTTTACCGGGGGATCGGCGCCAAGCACCCGGACATCGACCCGGAACGGAAGAAATGTCAAACCATAAGCGCGCTGATCGGTCTTCTGATAACGGACCTTACCTCGACCACCAGCGACAATCTCGCGTCCCTCGGTATCAGTTCGCTGGAAGACCTGCGCCGGGTGAACCGCCAGGTGGTGTCATTCAGCCCGGAGGTTGCGGAGAAAAACCGCCTGCTGAAGCGCTTTCTCATGGATAATCTCTATCGTCATTTCAAGGTTGAAAGGATGCGGGTCAAGGCGGAACGCTATCTGGTGCAACTCTTTGAGGTGTACATCTCGCACCCCACGCTTCTTCCCCGCAAATATCTGCAAAAAATAGAGCGGGACGGGCGGGAGCGGGTGATCTGCGATTACATAGCAGGGATGACCGACCGTTTCGCGCTAGATGAGTTCAAGCGGTTGTTCGAACCGTATGAGAGGGTTTAAAGGCAGTTCTGTGTTCGATGTTCTGTGTTCGACGTTGAAAACACTCGAACCTCGAATCTGCCTCTAAGAGGCGTTGTTTTCCTTCCAGTGGATGGCGCTTACCGGGCAGCCATCGATGCATTCCTGGATTTTTTTTGCGGCGCACCTGCCGGGTCGTAGGCGAACGACTTCCCATCGACGAATTTAAACACTTCCGGCGCCAGTGATACGCAGAGCCCGCAGCTTATGCATGCATCGGTATCGACCCAGACTGTTTTTGCCATGCGTGTTACCACCTCCTGCGCGATGTCAGAAGTCACGGGTTGCACCATTGGCAACCGGTGCGGAGGGATGGCCGGGCTCGATGTCGGATTTAATTAAGCTTGACTCCCGCGATGTAAATGGGATAAAAAGTCATAAAGTGTAAATAGTTCAGTCCAACCGATAGACGATAATACTAAACCACCTGCGAGGGTGGGGCGGAAAGCCTATAGGGTCTCCAAGAGACAGCCGGGTTGCCGAAATATCAAAAAATGATATCCGGTCCCGGCTTTTTTTGTTGGCCGGGCAGGAAACGGGAAAGGAGATAGTCAATAATGAAAAAAGTTTTGCTGGCAACCGCTGTGACCGTGCTTTTAAGTTCTCAGCCGCTCTGGGCCGCCAATGTTGGTTTTGATATGAACATCAACATCGGCAATGGCGGCGGGAGGGTCGTTGTTCCTGCACCTGCCCCTCAACCGGTCGTAATCGAGGAGCCGCCCGAGTTCATCGTGCCGTCAACCCTCGGTTTTTACGTGGCTGTGGGTGTGCCCTACGATATGGTCTATATTTCCAACAACTACTACCTGTACCGCAACAACAGGTGGTATTGTGCCCCCCGTTACAACGGTCCGTGGGTTGCAACATCATACCGCAGACTTCCGCCGGGGCTTCGCCGTTACAAGTATGATCGGATCAGGGCCTTTAGGGATGAGGAGTACAGGCACTACCGCGAAGATGAAGGGCATTACCGCGGCCGGCATTTTCGTCCCGGCAAGGTAGCGAAGGAATACCGCAAGGAAGAGCATGAACGGATGAAAGAGGAACGGCGGTGGGATAAGGAAGATCGGAAGCGGGAGAGGGAAGAGTATAAACACGGCAGGCACGGCAGAGGCGACGATTGATGTTTAGCCACTGCGAGTGGATAGGATGACGCAGAAGGCGAGGGGAATTCCCCTCGCCTTTCTTATTGACATTATTTGCTTTTCTGCTTCGATTTCTCCGACGGAAGCTCTATGACCGGTTCTTTCGCCTTTTTGTAGAGGAGGAATGTCCGGCCCAGGATTTGCGCCACTTCCGCATTGCATGCTTCCGCCAGTGCGGCGGCGGCTTCGCTCCGCTCAAGCAGGCAGCTTTCCAGAATCTTCACCTTGATCAGTTCGTGGGCGGCGATGGATTCGACCGTTTCCTTGACGAGGGCTTCGTTTATCTCCCCTTTCCCGATGGTTATTACCGGCTTGAGTGAGTGTCCGAGACTTCTGAGGAACCTTTTCTGTTTACCTGTCAGCATCTTATCTTCTTTCGATGGTTTTATTTCGTGCAAGGCGTCGTATATAACATCTCTGGTGGGAGAAGGCAATTGTTATAAATTATGTCGCATGGCTCGGTTTCAACGCAGTCGAATCAGTGTTTAAAATGTAATCGAATATGGTGGCCAAGTTTACTCAGTATTGGGTGGGAGATGGTCAAATAGCTGGGATATCGATGAATTGTATACGTTTTGCGAAAAAATACGTACGCAATAACAAGGGGTTGTGGTTGAAGGGTGATTTGTTTGTTGGTTGTTGATAAGTGGCACGGATTTGGCATTTAGATACTGCTCAAGCTTGTCGTGCTTCAAGTGGTCCGTATATCGACGTAGCTGCTTCAGGAGGTTTAAAGGTGCTTTATAAATCGGTAAATGAATCATTCAACGAGTTCAACATTGTCAGAAGCGATGCCAAGTGCATCCGCTGCAAGGTCTGCGTTCGCCAGTGCGCCTACGAGGTTCACTCGTATATCGATGCTGACGATGTCCTTGTCGAGGACAGTTCCAGCTGCATAGGGTGCCGCCGCTGCTCTGCCCTTTGTCCGACCGGGGCCATCACCATTCGCCAGAACGAGGAAAGCTTCAAGAAGAACGAGTCCTGGTCCGGGGCGCACATCAGAAATCTCTACGCCCAGGCGGATACCGGCGGCATCCTGCTTGCCGCCATGGGTAATCCGGCCAAATACCCCATTTACTGGGACCACATGCTGCTGGACGCCTCGCAGGTGACAAATCCCTCCATCGACCCGCTCCGGGAGCCGATGGAACTGCGTACCTATCTGGGGAAGAAGCCTCACTCCATAGAGGTGGTGCATGACAAGAAGAGCGGCAAGCCGACGCTGAAAACCAAGCTTTCGCCGCAGCTGAAGCTTGAGTATCCGTTTATCTTTTCCGCCATGAGCTACGGCGCGCTGAATCTGAACGCGCATAGGGCCATGGCTGCCGCCGCCCAGGAGCTGGGAACGCTTTACAACACCGGCGAAGGCGGTCTGCACAAGGATCTGTACCAATACGGCAAGAACGTCATCGTTCAGGTTGCTTCCGGCCGCTTCGGCGTCAGCGAGCAGTACCTGAATGCCGGGGTCGGCATCGAGATCAAGGTTGGTCAGGGGGCCAAGCCCGGTATCGGTGGTCACCTCCCGGGGGAGAAGGTCAACGACCAGATATCCGAAACAAGGATGATCCCGGTGGGGGCCGACGCCATCTCGCCTGCGCCACATCACGACATCTACTCCATCGAGGACCTGCGCCAGCTCATCTATGCCCTCAAGGAAGCAACCAACTATGAGAAGCCGGTGTCGGTGAAGATCGCCGCCGTGCACCATGTGGCCGCCATTGCCTCCGGTATCGCCCGGGCAGGGGCCGACATTATCACTATCGACGGTTTCCGCGGGGGGACGGGCGCAGCGCCGCAAGTGATCCGCGACAACGTCGGCATCCCCATGGAGCTGGCCCTTGCCGCGGTGGATTCCCGTCTCCGTGACGAAGGGATCAGGAACCAGGTATCCATCGTCGTCGGCGGCGGCGTGAGAAACTCCGGCGACGCCATTAAGGCCATTGCCCTCGGTGCGGACGCCATCAACCTCGGCACTTCCACCCTGCTGGCCCTCGGCTGCACCCTCTGTCAGCGCTGCTACACCGGCAAGTGTCCATGGGGGATCACTACCAATAATCCTTACCTGGCCAAGCGACTGAACCCGGAAATCGGCGCGGAAAGGCTCGTCAACCTGGTCCACGCCTGGGGTCACGAGATGAAGGAGATTCTCGGCGGCATGGGGCTCAACGCACTTGAATCCCTGCGCGGCAACCGTTACAAGCTGCGCGCAGTGGGGCTTTCCGAAAAAGACATGAATTTACTCGGCGTCATGCCGGCTGGAGAGTAGTTTATGAAGCGAATATATTCCATAGAAGATGCCTGTATCGGCTGCCAT
>DAIEGL010000223.1 GCA_027356255.1 Geobacter sp.
CGCAAAAATGCGGCGATCATCGAGGCGAGCAAGGCGTTTTCCAAGGATCTGATGAAAAAATACAACGTGCCGACCGCGGCCTACGAGGTCTTCACCGAGGTCGAACCGGCGGTATCCTTCATCGACCGGACCGGGGTGCCGATCGTCATCAAGGCGGACGGTCTGGCAGCCGGCAAGGGGGTCATCATAGCCCAGACGCGGGATGAGGCGGTTGCGGCGGTGACCGACATGCTTTCCGGCAACGCCTTTGGCTCTGCCGGCTCCCGGGTGGTCATCGAGGAGTTCCTCAAGGGGGAGGAGGCATCATTCCTCGCCTTTACCGATGGGAAGAACATCATTCCTCTTGCCAGCGCCCAGGACCACAAGGCTGTCTTTGACGGAGACGCCGGGCCGAACACGGGGGGGATGGGGGCGTATTCCCCGGCACCGGTCGTTACCGCCGCCATCCATGAAAAGGCCATGCAGGAGGTCATGCGGCGCACGGTGGACGGCATGGCTGCGGAAGGGCGCCCTTACCGGGGGGTGCTCTATGCCGGACTGATGATCGACGGCGAAAACGTCAAGACCCTCGAATTCAATGCCCGCTTCGGCGATCCCGAGTGTCAGCCGCTGCTGATGCGGATGAAATCGGATATCGTCCCCATTCTGATGGCTGTCGCCGAAAAGGACATAAGCCAGGTGGAGATCGAGTGGCACGATAAGGCCGCGGTATGCGTGGTCATGGCTGCAGAGGGTTATCCGGGGGACTATCCCCGTGGCGATGAGATCTGTGGCTTGGACGAGGCGGCGAAGATTGGCGATCTGTTCGTGTTCCATGCCGGCACGGCGCTGGCCAAAGGGCGGTTCGTCACCAACGGCGGCCGGGTGCTGGGTGTCACGGCCCTGGGCGGGACGGTGAAAGAGGCCATTGAGCGGGCGTACCAGGGGGTTTCTCTCATTTCATGGCGAGGGGTACACTACCGGAAGGACATAGGGAAGAGGGCCCTGGCGAGATAGGAACAGAAAGTTCCGGATACGATTTCAACGGAGGACGAAGAGGGATGAACCCACCACAGGTATTGATTCTCATGGGAAGCGACTCTGATCTGCAGGTAATGGGGGAGGCGGCAAAGCTCCTCAAGGAATTCGACGTCCCGTTCGAGATGCGCATATCTTCCGCCCACCGCTCACCCAGACGGACTGGGTTGCTGGCGGCAGAGGCCGAAGGTCGCGGCGTGAAGGTCGTCATTGCCGGGGCCGGAATGGCGGCCCATCTGGCCGGGGTCGTGGCGGCCGAAACGACCTTGCCGGTCATCGGTGTGCCGATCGGTGGTGGCGCACTGAATGGTGTTGATGCCCTTTATGCCACAGTGCAGATGCCCGGCGGCATACCGGTGGCAACCATGGCGATCGGCAAGGCGGGGGCCAAGAACGCGGCCATTCTCTCGGTGCAGATATTGGCTCTCGCCGACCCCGCCCTGGCGGCAAGGATGAAAACCTACCGGGCACAGATGGCGCAGGAGGTAGAGGAGAAGGACAGGAAGCTGACGTCCGGCAATCTTTGAGGATATCCTTCTCCTTTTGACCGCTAATAATGGCGGTTAGACGAGATTTTAATGAATCATTTTACTTGACAAAGAAATAGCCCTGTATTAACTTTTTGACGATTTTATTCTAATGTGAAGGAGGTGACGTCTGATGAAAAAGATTATTGTTGCGGTTGCACTGACCCTTTCCTGTGCAGTGGCTGCCATGGCGGCTGACACCATCACCCTGACGGCAAAGAACGGTAACATCACGTTCAACCACAAGAAGCACCAGGAAACTCTCAAGGACTGCAAAATTTGCCACGAGAAGGGCCCCGGCAAGATTGAAGGCTTCGGCAAGGATATGGCCCACAAGCTCTGCAAAGGCTGCCACGAGACAAAAAAGGCTGGTCCGACCAAGTGCGGAGAGTGCCACAAGAAGTAACTGCTGAACGGTATTGTATTCGGACTGAAAGAGGGGTAACAGATTTTTGTTATCCCTTTTTCTTGCCCGAAATTGAATTAATAAAAATTGTTTTTGCCGCATTTTGCGATTTAGTTTATACTGATTCGTCGATAACGAATTTAATCATCCTTTATGCCAAACCTTTCATTCAGGAGACAGCCTTGACTACGAACAAACGCGGATTTGCACAAATGGTGTGGGATTTTTTCTGCTCCCTGAAACTTTCCATCATGCTCCTCATCGGACTTGCCCTGACGTCGATCATTGGTACGGTCATCCCACAGGTGCCGGTCCCGCAGGAGTACATCCAGACCATAAGCCCGCTGAAGCTGCAACTGTACGACAAACTCGGCTTTTTCGATATGTACCACTCCTGGTGGTTTATCCTCCTCCTCTATCTGTTGACGGTAAACCTGGTGGCTTGTTCGATCAAGAGGCTGCCGCGGGTCTGGCGGATGATTTCCGAGCCTACCCTGGTCATGGATGAGGGATTTGAACGATCGCTTTCCCTGAGTCGCGAATTCAAGATGTCCGGGAGCGCCACAGCGCTCAAGGATAAAATGGCGGCGTTCCTCAAGGGGGAGTTTGCCGAGCCGGTGGTTACCGAGGTGAACGGCGAGTACCATCTCTTCGCCCAGAAAAACCCCTATTGCCGTCTGGGGGTATATGTCGTTCACCTGAGTATCATCATCGTCTTTATCGGGGCACTCATCGGTTCGTTTTTCGGCTACAAGGCATACGTGAACATCGCCGAGGGTACCAGCGCAGATACCGTGGAGAGCCGCACCGGCAAGAGCATAGACCTCGGGTTTGCCGTGAGGTGTGAAAAGTTTGCCGTTTCTTTTTACGACACGGGCGCGCCCAAGGAGTTCAAGAGCATCCTGACCATATTGCAGGACGGCAAGCCGGTTCCGGGTTACGAGAACGTCAAGGTCATTGTCAATGACCCGCTGACTTACAAGGGAATTACCTTTTACCAGTCCTCATACGGTTCTGCAGGTGATTCCGTATACCATTTTACCGTGAGAAACAGGAAGGGTGGTCAGCCCGTGCCGATAGTCGCCCACCAGGATGAACGGGTTCCCCTGCCTGACGGGAGCTTCCTGCAGATCATCGGTGAAGCGCCGGAAGTCGGCAGCGACTTCCCCGGCTGTCCGGGGCCGGGGGCAAAGCTGGAAATCACCCGGCCGAATGGCGAAAAGCAATACGCAATAGTGCTGCTCAACTCCAATTGCCGTGATTTCGACGAGAAACGCGGCAGCGATCTCATCTTCACCTTCGATGGCAAGGACGAAAGGTTCTTCACCGGACTCCAGGTCGCAAGGGACCCGGGTGTATGGGTGGTCTGGCTCGGATGCGCTATGATGGTTGCCGGGATATGCATGGCATTTTTCATGTCCCATAAGCGTGTTTGGCTGCGGATTGCGAACGGCCGCGTTACGATGGGCGGCACAGCCAGCAAGAACCCGGCAGGATTCGAACTCGTCTTTGACGAACTGGCTGAAAAACTTGGCAAACAGTGAAACCTAGGCTGTCTCGACCGGATACAGAACTCTAAAAACCCCCAAATGCAATAATTGCGGAGGAAAGACCGATGTCCAGTTCCATGCTGTTTAACGTTACGACAATTTCATACATGATTTCAACGGTGATCTTCCTGGCCTTTCTTGCCAGTAAGAACAAGACCGTCGGTTTTGCCGGCACACTCGCGGCGATTTTCGGGTTCGTGGCCCAGACTACCGCCATTGCGCTGCGTTGGAAAGAATCTTATGATCTCGGACGCGGCCATGCCCCGCTGTCAAATCTCTTCGAGTCGGTGGTCTTTTTCTCATGGACCATCATCCTCATTTTCCTCATTCTCGATTTCAAGTACAAATACCGCGCAGTCGGTTTCTTCGTCGTACCCTTTGCCCTTCTCGGGATGACGTGGGCGCAGCTGGGCCTCGACAGCGGCATAGAGCCTCTGGTTCCTGCCTTGCAGAGCAACTGGTTGTTGTATCACGTCATAACCTGCTTCCTTGGTTACGCGGCCTTCGCCGTTGCCTGCGGCCTCTCCATCATGTACCTGATACGGGAAAGGCAGGAAGATTCCTCCTCAGGCTCTCCCGCCGGCGGGATCATTTCCATGTTCCCTTCAATCAAGATCCTGGACGACCTCAACTATAAGGCCATCATGATCGGTTTTCCCCTTTTGACCCTCGGCATAGTGACCGGTGCGGCTTGGGCCAATTACGCCTGGGGAACCTATTGGAGCTGGGACCCTAAAGAAACCTGGTCGCTGATTGTCTGGTTCATCTATGCCGCATTCCTCCACGCCCGCATCACCAG
>DAIEGL010000129.1 GCA_027356255.1 Geobacter sp.
CGCAGCGAGGACCTCTTCCCGGTGAGGTTCGTCCCGCTCATCGGCGCCGCCGGCTGGCGGGAAAGCCACGAAGCCGGTTGAGGATTCTTCCGAATTTCCGGGCCGGCTGCCGTGGCTTCGGGAGCGAGTGACAGAGCCGCAGCGGCGAGCGGACACCCGCCAGAGATTGCAGGAAGCACCTTCGTCTGAAGCGGATATTCAGACGATTGCATTGGGAGACGCCACAAGGTCCGCAGCTGTGGCGACCGAACGAATGGACGAAGTCACGGCAGCCGGCCTTTCCCCGGAAATTCGGAAGAGTTCTTTAAGCTCGAACGGAGGGATTTTCATGCACCAACTCAAGGTGTTTTTTGCGGCATTTCTCTGTCTTGCCGTATTCCAAGGGTGCGCAGCCATTGGGAAGGATGCCGGAAAAGAGGGGGCGCCGGTTGCCGCCTGCAACGGGGTAAATACTGCGGTCGGCGATTATTTCGCCGTCATCGACCGGGCGAAGAAGGAACACCCCGGACTTGCGGAGGCCCTCTCGAAGTTTCCCAAGGGGGCCGACCTGCATAATCACCTCTCCGGCACGGTCATGCCAGAGGATTACATCGCCATGGGGACGGCGGACGGCGACTGTTACGGCCCCGACCCCAGCGCCCCGGAGATGTTCACCATCAGGAAAAGCGGTGCGTCGGGCGCGTGCGATGCCGATTTCAAGCCGTTGGCGCAGGCGGGGGAGGCTGATAAACAGAGGCTCGTGCAGTCGCTTTCCATGGAGCGGTTCGATTACCAGTGCATCCAGTCCGGCCACGACCAGTTCTTTGCCACCTTCGGCAGGTTCGGAGCGGTATCGGGTCCTGCCAACACGGGGAAGATGCTGGCAAAGCTCCTGCAGCAGGAAAACAGGGATAGCGTTACCTATGTGGAGACCATGATGTCTTTCCACTCCGAAGCGCTGAGCAGGCTTGCCGGTCAGCTTAGGCAGAAATATCCCGCCCCCTCCTTCTATACGGACAGCGGCAACTATCCCATCCTCTACGACTACCTGCTGGGTGCGGGGCTGAGAGACGCCGTGTCTGCCGCGCAGGGGGACATTACCGCTTATGTGGCCGGTGCGAACGCCGTTCTCAGGTGCGGCGCGGCCGACCGGGACCCAGCCTGCGGCGTTTCTGTCGGCTTTCAGGCAACGGTGAACCGGAATGCTAAGAGCAACGGCTGCCCCGACCTGGCAACGATCTTCACCCAGACCGCCTTCTCCATGCTCCTTTCCTCCATCGACCGGCGCGTCGTGGGGGTGAATCTCCTGAGCGGCGAAGACCTGAGCGTTTCCATGCAGAGCTTCAAGACGCAGATGCAGTTCTTCCGCTATTTCCACAACAGATTTCCGAAGGTCAACATCGCCCTGCACGGCGGCGAGATCACGCCGTATTTCGTGGGGGAGGGGAATACCGCGCTGAAGGAGCATCTCACCGATTCCCTGAAGGCGGGTGCGAAGCGGATCGGGCACGGCGTCTCCTTTGCCTTCCTGAGCGACGCCGACAAGGGGGAAGTGGCCAATCTCATGAAGGTGAACGACGCCGCTGTGGAGGTGCCGTTCACCAGCAACGCGCAGATACTCGGCGTTGCCGGCGAAGAGCACCCGTTTTCGCAGTATTTCCGCAGATACGGCATCCCCGCCCCGCTCTCCACGGACGACGAAGGGGTCTCCCATGCCGACTTCACGAGCGAATGGATCTACGCCGTCATGCAATACGGCCTCACCTTTGGGGAAGCGGTGCGCCTGGCGCGCTACAGCATCCAGTACAGCTTCATCCCGGGCGAGCCGCTCTGGGCGGATGTGGCGGCGGTGAAAACCGTGGGCCGGTGTGCGGGGGATGTTCCCGGAAGCCTTGATCCCGCCGAACCGTGCAGAACGTTCCTGGCGGGAAGCGAAAAGGCAAAAACGCAATGGGATTACGAGGCGAAACTTTCCCTCTACGCCAAAGAATACGGCCGGGACTTCGGCAGACTCCTCGAAGCCCCGCGCAGGTGAAGCAGAAAGCTTGACACCTCCCGAAACCTCTGCTATCGTCCCTTAACAGGAGAAAGAACCATGTTTGCAACGTACAATACAATAACCCTGGTACCGGTAGTCGTCGTAGTCGTCACCTCGTGACGGCTTGTCGCTACCTGACCATATAACGGATCAGAAGGAGCGCGGGCCGAACCCCGCGCTCCTTTGTTTTTGCCGGACCGGCACAACAAAGAAGGCCGCGGGGAACACCCCGCGGCCTTCTTTATTTCTGCATGGAAAGGAGAAGCAAATGAAAAACGGAGCACAGATACTGCTGGAATGCCTGAAGCGCGAGGGGGTGGACACGATCTTCGGCTATCCCGGGGCGAAGACCCTCCTGGTGCACGACGCCTTGTACGAAGACCCGGAGCTGCGCCATATCCTCGTCCGCCACGAGCAGGGGGCGGCCCATGCGGCCGACGGCTACGCCCGCACCACAGGCAGGGTCGGGGTCTGCCTCACCACCTCTGGCCCGGGCGCCACGAACCTCGTGACCGGCATCGCCACTGCCCACATGGACTCGATCCCCCTGGTGGCGCTCACCTGCCAGGTGGCCACTGCCGACATCGGCAGTGATGCCTTCCAGGAGGCGGACATGACCGGGATCACCCGCCCGATCACCAAGCACAACTACCTGGTGACCGATGTCAACGACCTCGCCCGGACCGTGCGCGAGGCGTTTTACCTGGCCCGCACCAGACGTCCGGGGCCGATCCTCATTGATCTGCCGAGCGACGTGCTGGCGGCGAAGAGTGCCGCCGCCATCCCCGATCACGTGGCGCGTCACGGCTACCGGGAACGGACGCAGGTAAATGCCCGGCAGCTGGCCAAGGCGGCGGAGATCATCAACCGGGCGGAGCGCCCCATCATCTATGCCGGCGGCGGGGTCACCCTCGGGGGCGCCGCCCCTGAGCTGCGCGCCCTGGCCGCAAAAGGGGACATCCCTGTCACCCACACCCTCATGGCCATCGGCGTCATGGATGCGGCATCGCCCCTATCCATCGGCATGCTCGGCATGTACGGCGCCTGGCACGCCAACCGGGCGGTGCACGACTGCGACTGCCTGGTGGCGATCGGCGCCCGCTTCGATGACCGGGTAACGGGGCGGCTCGACGGTTTCGCTCCCAATGCCCGCATCATCCATATCGACATCGACCCGTCCACCATCCGCAAGGTGAAGAATGTGGCACTCCCCATCGTCGGCGACGCCCGGGAAACCATGGTGCTTCTGACCGACCTGGTGGAGGTGCGGGAGCGGAGCGCCTGGCGCGAGAGGATCGCCGCCTGGGAGGCTGCCGCGCCGCTTCCCAGGCCGGAAAGGGCGCATCTCGTCCCCCACGAGATTATGGCGTCGCTGGCAAGTGCGTGCGGCACTGCGCCGATTGTCGCCTCGGACGTGGGCTTGTCGCAGATGTGGACAGCCAACTACTTCGGCTTCTCCTCTCCCCGCCGCTTCATCACCAGCGGGGGGCTCGGCACCATGGGATATGCGCTTCCAGCGGCCATGGGGGCCGCGCTGGGGAATCCCGGCGAGACGGTCGTTGCCGTTACCGGCGACGGCGCCTTCCAGATGAACGTCCAGGAGCTGGCCACCTGTGCCTATTACGGCATCCCGGTAAAGACCATCGTGTTGAACAACGGCAAGCTAGGGATGGTGCGCCAGTTCCAGAACGTGTTTCTCGACCGCCGCTATGCAGCGACCGACCTGGGAAAGCATGTCGATTTCTGCATGGTGGCCCGGGGGTTCGGGGTGGAAGCGCTGCGGGTGACCCGCAAGGAGGAACTGCCGGAGGCGCTCTGCCGGGCCATGGAAATCCCCGGCCCGGTGGTGGTCGATGTGGAGATCGATCCGGACTGCTATTCCTTCCCCATGGTCCCGCCGGGCAAAAACTCGGTGGAGATGATCTTTGCCCCGGAAGAGTGGCCGGATGGCGGGCGCTCCGCCAGCTAACGACGTCCTTCCTTCGCTTTTCCGGCAACCCTGTCCGCGGACCGGAGCGGTTCCAGGATGCTCCGGGAGGTGCAGCAGCGGATTACTCCACGCTTCACAACGTCACCCTCCTGGTAAATACGGCAAAA
Source organism: Geobacter sp. (assembly GCA_027356255.1). GTDB lineage: Bacteria > Desulfobacterota > Desulfuromonadia > Geobacterales > Geobacteraceae > Geotalea. Next base: position 4,115 of record DAIEGL010000129.1, read on the forward strand.
GCCCCGGACATGATTGCCGGGGCTTTTGCCGTCGATACTGCCTCCGTGCCGGTCGTTCGGCACAGTAGCAAGATGCTCCAGGATGGCGTATAAAGCTTTAGAGATCTACTGCCCTTTTGTTCAGCATGTCTCAAGAAGACGCTTCAGGCGGCCTTCTCCGAAGAGGGCTTGCACACCACGTCTGGACTTGGGAACTTAGATCATGATTATCGACAGGTTGCCCAAACGATTTATTACGCGCACCCCAGATCAATTGTCAGAGAACTTCTTCTTTAATTATATTTTACTTAAAATACGCCAAAAGGTCAACAGCCATAGATAGTTGTGTTGACAAAACAAACCCGCAGGTGGCAGAATCCGGTCCATTCTTTTACGAAATGAGTCGCCATGCTGAAATACGAAATTTCCGAATCGGACCACTGCCGGCAGGTGGAGAGCTTCCTCCAGAAGCTTCTCCCGTCTGCTTCCCTCTCCTATCTGCGCAAGCTGCTGACAGCCGGGCACCTGACCGTCAACGGCGCTCCGGCGCTACCCCGCACCGTACTCCGCCTTGGCGACACGGTTGCCCTGAAGGAGAGCGGCAAGACCGCGGCATATCTGCGCAATGGGAGGGGAGAGCTGGATATACTCCTGGAAGACCAGTGGATAATGATGTTCAACAAGGCGCCGGGTCTCCCCATGCACCGCGCCGCCGAGGTGGACGGGCGGAACCTGGTGGATCTTGGGGGAGAACTCCTTGCAAGGCGCGATGGCGGCTCGGGAAAACTCCGGCCGGTCAACCGCCTGGACCGGGGGACCTCCGGTGCGGTGATCCTGGCGAAGAGCCCTACGGCTGCCGCGATGTTCGGCCGGGTGATCAAGGAGGAGGGGCTGGGGAAGCTTTACCTGGCCATTGTCGAGGGGGAATTGGCCAAGGACGGGGTAATCACCCTCCCCCTGGCGGGAAAAGAGGCGGAAACCCGCTACCGGTCGCTCTTCCACCGGGCGGACTGCACATTCGTCGCGGTCTACCCGGTTACCGGCAGGATGCACCAGATCAGGCAGCACTTCAAATCCATCGGCCACCCGATCCGGGGGGACCGCCGCTACGGCGGAAAGCCGCTTCCCGGATTTGCCGGCATTGCCCTCCATTCCTTCCGGACCTCCATCGTCCATCCAGCGACCGGGGAAGCGCTGCGGGTCTTTGCCCCCTTGCCGGAGGAATTCCGCACCCTTCTCAAGAATCTGAGCGGCGACGGCTACCTCTCCGTGCTGGAAGCCCTTCCCGAGCTTCCGTAGCCGCATCACCCCACGCTGGCTGCGCCGAGGCGGTTGATGATGTCCTTGATGAAATGTTCCCTCTCCTTCATTTCCGCGCGCCACTCCCTGTTTTCCGTGGCGACCATCTCCGTCCGCAGGTCTGCGAGGTACGAATCAAGCACCTCGGACAGGGTCGCGGCTTCATGCTCGGTCAGTTCCAGATGTGCCATGG
>DAIEGL010000166.1 GCA_027356255.1 Geobacter sp.
AGTTTCGAGATAAAGCAGTTTTCCTCTTGTCACGTTGTTCCTTTGCCGCCCCGATTTGGCTTAAATAGTACGCAATATGCATCGCGAAAGTCAACTGCTTTTGGCCGGCCACCCCACCGCCTGCGTTATTTCACCCAGCACATGCGCGAAAAGCCGTAACGAAGACGGGCAATCCCCATTACCCCGGAAGGGGCACCTAATTAAATCGTAACGGTTCGGCATGTTACATTCTTGTAAAATTCTTGGCCCATTAATTGCTTTTTTTATATATTTGTTTACCTGCATATTTTTGTGGCCCATTAATTGCTTTTTTCATATATTTGTTTACTTGCATATTTCAACCGATTTAACTTAATATATAAAATATGCATTTACGATTAATGATTCAGCAATGTTTGACGATATGTCCACCATACGCTCGATCGAGACGCAGGAAAGGAGGTGAACCGGCTGCGCCATACCGGCAGTGCTGTTGGAGGGTTACGACTTGTGTCGTAGAAGTAATTTAATAGCTATCAATCACGGAGGCAGTAAATGAATAGAATGATCAAAACCATCGCGGGGGGCATGCTTGCAGCCTCTCTCCTCTTACCCCTGTCGGCCGGTGCCGCCGAGCAGGACCTACAGCAAAAGGTGGATGATCTGTCCAAGCAGATCGGAGATTTGAAGCGCCAGGTAAACGCCAACGAGAGGAAGTCCCTCGGCCGCTGGCTGCAGATCAGCGGCGACTACATGTTCCGCTACGACTATCTGAAGGGTGACTCCCCGAGCTTTTACCCCTTCATGCCGTCTTTCACCCCTGCCGTTCCCGGCACACCGGCGACTGCCACCTCGGTCATAGGTCTTCCTCCGGGCGGCAACCCCGCCAACTACATGTCGAACCCACTAATGCCGGGATATCTGTTCGGCGTCGCCGCACCCGCATCAACCGTCAAGAACGAAGCCCTCTTCACCCACCGCTTCGGGCTGAACATCAATGCCAAGCCTACTGAAAACATTACCTTCGCGGCCCGACTCCTGATGTACAAGGCGTGGGGTAACCAGACCGATAGCGTCCTTCAGGCCGGAAACACCGCCTACTCCTTCGACCGGGCAGGCCTCTTCGACGGAACCCTCGGCCATCTCCCGGGCTCCAGCCTCCTGGATGTGGACCGGGTGTACGTCGACTGGGAAAACATCGCCGACGAGCCGATCTGGTTCTCCGTCGGCCGCAGGCCTTCTACCGACGGGATTCCGACGCACCTCAAGAATAACACCAAGCGTCCCGGCGTCGGCGGCATCCCCGCCCTCCTCGTCAACTACGCCTTTGACGGCTTGACCCTCGGCTGGGCCCCGGACATCGACGCCCTCCCGGGTGCCTACGGCAAGTTCTGCTACGGCCGCGGATTCAGCACCCCGCTTTCCGACTCCCGCAACTCCGGCAACTCCGTGAAAGACACCGACATGTTCGGGGTCCAGGTGTCCCCATACAACACCGACGCCGTCCAGCTCCTGCTCCAGTATAACCGGGCCCACAACGTCTTCGACGCTCCCCAGATGCTCACCGGGCCCTTTTCCCAGATTCTTACCGGACCCAAAACCAACCTGGGCGACCTGGATTGGTACGGCGCTAACCTGCTCGGCGAAGTGAAGCACGTGGGACCCGGCACGTTCAACTGGTTCGTCCAGGGGGCGCTCGACGTGACCCACCCGAACGGCAACACCCTGGTACTGAACAACCCCTTTGATCCGAGCGGCCAATCCTCCATCGATTCCCACCAGGGACTTCTCTGGAGCGGGACTCCCAACAGCACCACCGGCTGGTCGGCCTTTGCCGGCTTCCGTTACGACTACCTCCCGACCGCTACCAAGCTCGGCTTCGAGTTCAACCACGGTTCCAAGAACTGGATCACCTTCGCCCCGGCCGAGGACGACATGTGGACCAGCAAGGTGGGTACGAGGGGTAACGTCTACGAGGGATACCTGATCCAGGAACTCCCCCTGAAGCCGATCTCCTCGTACTTCAGCAAGGCCTTCATCAAGGTCGGCTACCAGTACTATGACTTTGACTACACCGGCAGCAACTCCTGGCTGGGCGCCCCGGTCGACATGGCAGCGCTCAACAACCCCCAGAATGCGCAGATGACGGCACCCCTGAGCAGCGCCCAGGACGTCTACGCAACCTTTGAGGTACACTTCTAGTATCAGGCAGCAGAGGAATTGTTTCAAACCTGTTTACCAGACCTGCGTGGGGTCCATCCCCACGCAGGCCGACAACACTGCAACAAAAAAGGAGAATCAAGATGAAAAAGGCAGTATCGGCAGTAATCGTAATTGCTATCATGGCTCTGGGACTCTTTTCGATGACTAAAGTCGCCTCCGCAGGCGACGAGATCAAAGTGGTCGCCGTCATCCAGACCATCGAACTGGCAAAAGACGGCAATTCGGCCACCGTCGTCCTCAAGGACGATAAGGCCGACAAGAGCATCACTGTTCTCGTGGACGATGAACTCACCTTGGCAAAATTCAAGGACCACCGTATAGTCGAGGGGGATGAAATCCGCCTGAAGTATGAGGTGAAGGACGGCAAGAATCACAGCACCTACTTCAGAAAGACCGCCGGCTGCTAGGCTCGACGTCCGGCCCCATCTCGAATGCAGCATCTGACGATGCTGCATTTATTTTGTACAATAAACATCAATATATTCATATATGATGTTTATGAATAAACGATCATGCAAGCAGCACCTGACAAGGAGATACACATGAAAAAAAGTTTGACCGGATTGTTCATCGGAGCAGCACTGCTGGCCATTTCCACTAACGGGATGGCGCAGGTCGACCACGCCGACATGATTACGGGACCGTTCAAGTCCGGTACTGATGTCACCAAGAAGTGCCTGGAGTGCCACGAGAAGGAGGCGGGAGACTTCATAAAGACCTCCCACTGGCGCTGGAAGGGCCCGACCAACGGGCACGTGAGAGGGTATGAGAAGAGCAAGGTGGAGTATGGCAAGACCAACATGCTGAATGCCTTCTGCGTGACGGTCGAAGGAGGTCCGAACCAGGAGGCACGCGGCCACTGCGGTGAATGCCATCCGGGCTATGTCTGGAACCAGAAAAACTTCGACTTCGCTGACAAGACCAAGGTCGACTGCCTCGTCTGCCATGCGCAGGCTGGAGACTACGGCAGGGAAAACGAACAGATAAGCGACTTTACCGACCTTAAGAAGGCTGCCGTAAGCGTGAGCGTTCCCACCATCAAGAACTGCGGCGCATGCCACTACTCCGGCGGCGGCGACGACGGGGTGAAGCACGGCGACCTCGACTCCACCCTCAACAGGGCCGACAAATCACTCGATGTCCACATGGCAAGCAAGGAGAAGGGGGGGCTGGGTTTCAACTGCCAGACCTGCCACAAAACCAAGGATCACAACATCTCTGGCGCCTCCACCATGATGGCGACCTATTCCGGCCGGGTCTTCTGCGAAGACTGCCACTCCGGCGGGAACGCCCCGCACCAGAAGTCGAGGAACAAGGCCATTCTCAACAACCACCTGAAGAGCGTGGCCTGCCAGACCTGCCACATTCCCCATTTCGCGCGTGCCAAGGCGACCCGGACAGGGTGGGATTGGTCAACCGCCACCTCGGACATCAAGGTTCCACCCCAGGAAGGGCGCGTTGCCTTTGCCAAAGGAAAGGGGACCTGGACCTGGGCCAAGAACGTCGTTCCCACGTACATGTGGTATGACGGCACCATTACCCGTTACATGAAGGGGGACAAGATAAAGGACCCCTCCAAACCCGTAATCATGATGAGCCCCTACGGTTCCATCAACGAGAAATCGGCAAAGATCTATCCTTTCAAATATTTTACCGGTAAACAGCCGATGGATGCCACATACAAATACCTGAGCATCTTCCAGCAGTACAAAGGGTTGTGGGACACCCTGAACTGGCAGAAATCGCTGGAAGACGGTGCCAAAGGGTCCGGCCTGCCGTACAGCGGCAAATACGAGTTCGCCTCCACGATCTCGTACATCGGCCAGGATCACATGATCGCACCGAAAGAAGATGCGCTCACCTGCGGCGACTGCCACATGGGGGCCACCCGGATAGACTGGAAAGCGCTCGGGTACAAGGGTGACCCGATGCTCATCGGCGGGGGGAGATCCAATAAGTCCTCGATCGCCCACACTGTAAAGCCAGCCGATTCCAACTTTATCCAGGAGAACTGGGTGGAGAAGCATTCACACTAGACGACGCCACAACGGCCAAAGTTGTGGTCCCTGAGAAACGGCTAAACTGTACACTTTTTCTCAAAGCTACTCCTGCGTACAGACAAAGGAGGGGGGCGGTTTTCCGCCCCCCTTTTTTGTTGTTTGTCCGCCAAGCGGGCAAACATGCTCAGAAGAGCCATCATCACCAGCAACAGACACATCACGAGTGGGTCAATCTCTTCGGCGATTCGATCCCGGCAAACTCGGCTCTGGGCCAGCTGACACACAATGCTCACCAGATGATTAATGAAGGGATAGCTAGCGCAAACAAAATTGGATCATTAGCGCCATCATATGATAAACTAACAACATAATTCAGAATGCCCGGAATTTCAGTAAACGTTCTAAAGATTCCGTATATTGAGACGATATATATCAAGTGCAGTTTTGTAGCAGACGCTCCGCAACCGACTGCGCTATGGCTTGACAAACAACCGCAGCGCTTTCTTCGAACCAAATACAACCAAAGTCGTTCCAAATATAACCGCAAATTCGCGGCAACCTGTCCCGTACGGGACTTTCGTGTGAGGTAACAATGATCAAAATGAGAACAACAATAGTACTGACGCTCTTCCTGACCGCATCAGCTGCTACGGCGATGGCCAAGGATCACCCGGGCAGGGAAACCATCGAGAAAAACGGCTACAAGGGGCCGGCAACATGCGAAGAATGCCATCCCGGCACGGCCAAAGCCTTCCTGAAAACCGTCCACTGGAAACACGCTTCAAAGGTCAACAATGTCGAGGGACTGGACCCGAAAAAAGAGTACGGCATGAAAAACCGGATCTATACCATGTGCAACGGCAACGACATCGTCAACAACCTGAAAGAGATCCCGAAGAGCCCGGAAACCGGCAAGACCAAATTCTCCGGTTGCAATACCTGTCATCCGGGCAACCACCTGAGTGATGTGGGAAGCACCGGCGAAGCCGCGGAAAACGCCATCGATTGCCTGATCTGCCACTCCACCGACTATGATTTCAGAAATCGAAAGCCGTATAAGAATGAAAAAGGGCAGATCGTCATGGGGCAGGACAGAAGCACCAAGGCAGCCCTCTCAATTTCCAAGCCGACTGTGAAAAACTGCATGGTCTGCCACGAAGCTGCCGGTGGAGGCGTGCTCGTCAAAAGAGGGTTTTCCTTCACACCTTCGACCGATGTCCATGCAGCCAAGGGAATGGTCTGCGTAGACTGCCATGCGGCCAAAGACCACAAGATGCCTACCGGCTATGACCCGAACAACTGGGCAAACGATGGCATGCGCATTTCCTGCGACGACACGAAGTGCCACGGCAGCAAGCCACACAAGGACGCTGACCTGAATCGCCATACTGCAAGGATCGCCTGCCAGACCTGCCATATCCCCAGGACGGGCGGTGCCTTTGCCAAGGACTTTACCAAATGGGAACAGGGTCCTGACAAGTTTTACGAGCCGACAACCCTGAAGAAAGAAGCCAACGAAACCGTGCCGGTCTATGCCTGGTACAACAAAACGGTAAAAAACACCCCGACCTTCATCGGCCCGAAAGGGAGCAGAAAAGACAAGACCAGCAAGATCTATCCCTTCAAGATATTCCAGGGCAGGGCGTTCTTTGACAAGAAGAGCGGCAAACTCATGTCCATGGATTTCGCCCCCCCGATGGCAACCGGCGATACCTTGGCAGGCGTGGCTTCGGCCGCTAAGACCCTGGGGATCAAGAGCTATACCCCTGTTCCGGGCTGGCAGACCATCTACTTCGGCAGCAATCATCTGGTCACCAAGAGCAAAGCGCTTTCCTGCGAAAACTGCCACGCCCCCAATGGGGTTCTTAACTTCAAGGGGCTGGGCTACAGCGAAAAAGAGATTACGCGGCTGACCAGCCCCGGCATCTACATGGAATACATGGTCAAGAAGCAGAAAGAAGATTGGTAATTTCGATGTAAAAAGGTAGCATCTCCTCCAACCATCGTTGATGCAATTCGGGCGGCCAGATCGGCCGCCCATTTTTTAGATCGAATCCCGATTTTCCCTTGACATGATCTTTCTTCAGGTGGTATAAATTTAACTTTCGAAAATTATCCAACAATTTTTAAATACATCGGAGGTGTAGTTTGGCAAATCATAAGTCGGCACTCAAGAGAATCAAGCAAACGGAAAAAAGAACTGAAAGAAACCGGCATGTTCGCTCCACACTGCGGACCTTCATAAAACGCGTTCGCGAAGCAGCAGCGGCAAAAGACGCGTCGCTTGCAAAAGAGGCACTGGCAGCCGCCATCCCCGTCATCGACACTGCAGCTTCCAAGGGGGTCATCCACGCCTCCAACGCCTCGCGCAACATCTCCCGGCTCACCAAGCTGGTAAACACGCTGGGGTAGCAGGGCCGACAAATAAACTCAAGAGCAATTCAAAAAGGGATTCCGCAACACGGAATCCCTTTTTTTCACCATTCACCATTCACCGCTTTCCGCACACCTCCATGGTAAAGCGCTCCATGAGCGGGGCGGCCTTCCCGCCCGTTTTCAGCGCCAAGTCCAGCTCGAACAGACGTTCAAAAATCCCCTTGAATTCGTGAATGCGGTAATTCCGTGCCTGTTCAACCACTTTTTTCAGGAAATATGGGTTGATACCGGCAGCCTTGCCTATTTCGCTGGCGGGAGTACTTCGATCCAACAACTCCCTCACCCGCCAGAGCTGCCGGAAGTGCCGGGACAGCATTGCCAACACCAGCAGGGGGGCCTCACCGTCTCGCAGGATCGTGTAGAGGGTGCGCAATGCCTTACCTAGGTTCTTTTCGCCAATGGCGTCGGCCAACTCGAAGACGGTGTCCACCTTGGTATCGGAGACGATCTCCTTCACGGCATCGACACCGATGCTTTCCCGCCCGCCGCAGTAAGTGGCGACCTTTTCGATCTGCGATGCCAGTTCCTGGAGATTGTTGCCGACCATGTAGGCCAAAAGCTCTGCGGCAGCGGGCTCAATCCGTTTGCCGTATACCTTCACCTCTTCCCGGATAAAAAGCCCGAGCTGGTTCTCGTAAGGGCGCTTGAATTCCACCAGTTCGCCTGTCTTTTTCATTTCCGTGAAGAACTTTTTACGCTGGTCTATCTTCTCTCCCTGGAAGATCAGGCAGGTTGAGGGGGATGGGTTCTGGACATACCCTGTCAGGATTTCCAGGGTTGCGGCTGACAGCTCATGGCTTTTCTTCACCAGGACGGCGCGCCGCTCGGAAAACATCGGCAAGGTTTGCGCTGCACTGAAGATCTCGTCCCCCTTGCATTCATTGCCAAAGAATACGTTCAGGTTAAAATCTCGGAAATCGGGGGAGACTACCCGCTCAAGCAGCCGCTTCACCCCCCCCTCGATCAGGTAAGGCTCATCGCCGTACATATAGTAAAGGGGACCGATGTCCCCTTTTTCCATGGCCCGCGCAAACTCTTCCGGCTTCATAGCATCATACCCCTAACCCCGATGAACGGGATAAGTCCCTTCACGAAAAATTCTTCGCAAAAAACATGCAAATAATTTTTCTAAGGGACTAAAAATCTTCCTGCGTCTTCTCGTGTATCTGTTCTGCCAGACGGCAGCATATCTCCCTGACAGCAGCATCCTCGGCGTTTTGCTGCAGGGCGATGTTCGTGTTTGCCGGATAATCCTGGCTTCCGGAAAGTTCCCCTTTCCAGAGGACCTTGCGGCTCTCCTTTTCGGACAACGTCGTAACGACCTTGATAGTTGCACGGTATTCCCGTATCCTGTCGGCGACGGTATACGAAACGGGGGCAACCGAATAGGAGAGGACCGTGCCGCTCAGGACAAGGCGGGCAGAGGGCTCATCCACAGCCTTCCCGCCGTTCCCCCTGGCGAATTCGTCAACCAGGTTCGAGGCAAGTATGGTCTCGACTCCCGCACGATACCCCTTGTTGGCAAAGATCGCGATATGTATCCCGCCGCCATCACGGAGACCGGCCGCGCCACCGACGAGGTGGTAGCCGCAGCCGCCCAGAGCAGTCCCGAGAATCAGCAAAAGCCAGAAGACAACAAACCTGTGCAAACCGGTAATCCCCTTTTCTCTAACCTACGACGATGTTGACCAGCTTGCCTGGAACATAGACTATCTTCTTCACACCCTTCCCTTCAATAAACGGCTTTATCCGCTCGTCAGCAAGGGCTGCCCCTTTCACATCGTCTTCCGATGCGGCAGCGGCAACGGTCAGCTTGCCGCGCAGCTTGCCGTTTACCTGAACGACGACCAGCAGCTCCTCATCGATTGCCGCAGCGGCATCGAATGCCGGCCACCCCGCCAGCTCCAAGGTATTGTCGTTACCAAGCTGGGACCAGAGCTCCTCGGTAAAATGGGGGACAAAGGGAGCAAGCAGCATCACCACCGATTCGATCGCCTCCTTGACCACCGGCGCATTCTGCGGAACGTTTTTCGGTTCGAACGACTGGATGGTGTTGACCAGCTCCATCACGGCGGCTATGGCCGTATTGAAGTGGAACCGTTCCTCGATGTCTTCCGTCACCTTTCTGATGGTCTTGTGCACCTGGCGGCGCAAACCCTTTCCTTCACCGGTCAAGCGGGCAGGATCAAGAGCCCCTGCGTTCCCTATGACAGGGAGGGCGTCGTAGACCAGCTTCCAGACACGGTTGAGGAACCGGAAACTGCCGTCAACCCCCTGGTCGCTCCAGTCCAGGTCCTTTTCAGGCGGCGCTGCAAAGAGGGAGAAGAGTCGGGCCGTGTCGGCCCCGTATTTTTCGATAAGGGCGTTGGGATCGACCACATTCCCCTTCGACTTGCTCATCTTTGACCCGTCCTTGATCACCATCCCCTGGGTGAGAAGGTTGGTGAACGGCTCATCGATGTCGCAATAGCCCAGATCGCGCAGCACCTTGGTGAAGAAGCGCGCATAGAGCAGGTGCATGACCGCGTGCTCTATGCCGCCGATATACTGGTCCACCGACATCCAGTATTCAGTCTTTTCCTTGTCCAGCGGCCCGGAAACGAAGTCGGGGCAGCAGTAACGGAGAAAATACCACGAGGATTCCACAAAGGTATCCATGGTGTCGGTCTCCCTGCGTGCAGCTCCGCCGCACTGGGGGCAGGTCGCGTTGACGAAGGCATCCACCTTGGCCAGCGGATTCCCCCCCTCACCTGTAAACGTGGCATCCATGGGAAGGACCACGGGCAGATCAGTTTCCGGCACCGGCACGACTCCGCACAGGTCGCAGTAAATCATGGGGATCGGGTTCCCCCAGTAGCGTTGCCGCGAAATCCCCCAGTCGCGCAGACGGTAATTGACCGTCTTCTTGCCGATCCCTTCCTTTTCCAGGTAATCGGCAATATGTTCTTTGGCCGCGCCGCTTTTCAGGCCGTCGAAACTGCCGGAGTTGACCATGATCCCTTCAGCAGTGAAGGCTTCCGTCATCGTTTGCGGGTCCAACGATTCCCCTCCCGGCTGGATCACCACCACCATGGGAATGCCGTATTTCCTCGCAAACTCGAAGTCACGCTGGTCATGGGTCGGCACCACCATGACAGCACCGGTGCCGTAGTCGGTCAGAACGAAATTGGCGAGATAGACCGGCATCCGCCGGTTGGTTACGGGATTTATGCAGTAGGAGCCGGTGAAGACCCCTTCCTTTTCGAAGTCTTCGGCAGTGCGCTTGATCCGGTCGGTCTTCTTGACCTTCTCGATAAACGCCGTAACCGCCGCCATGTTTTCAGGGGTGGTCAACTCCAGCGCCATCGGGTGCTCAGGCGCCAGTGACATGAAGGTTGCGCCGAACAGGGTATCCTGGCGGGTGGTAAATACCTTTATCGGCGCGAGATGCCCTTCTATGGGGAAATCTATCTCACAACCGGTGCTTCTACCTATCCAGTTGCGCTGCATGGTCAGGACCCGCTCCGGCCAGCCAGGAAGCTTGTAGGTATGCTCCAAGAGCTCCTCCGCATAGTCGGTTATCCTGAAGGACCATTGCTCGAGCTCCTTCTGCTCCACGGTGCTGTCGCACCTCCAGCAGCAGCCGTCTTCGACCTGCTCGTTAGCCAGAACGGTCTCACACTTGGGGCACCAGTTGACGGAAGAGACCTTTTTGTAGGCTAGTCCCTTTTCGTACATCTGCAGGAAAATCAACTGCTCCCATTTGTAATACTCCACGTTGCAGGTCGCGAGCTCCCGGTCCCAGTCGTAGGAAAGCCCCAGCCTTTTCAGCTGGCCCCGCATATATGCGATGTTTTCATAGGTCCATTTGGCCGGGTGGCTCTTGTTCTGGATCGCCGCATTTTCAGCCGGCATGCCAAAGGCGTCCCACCCCATGGGATGAAGGACATTGAAACCTTTCATCCTCTTGTACCGGGCAATCACGTCGCCGATCGAGTAGTTTCGCACATGCCCCATGTGAATACGTCCCGAAGGATAGGGGAACATTTCCAGGAGATAATATTTTTCCTTCGTCCTGTCTTCGATTGCCTTGAAGCTCTTGTCGGCTTCCCAGAATTCCTGCCATTTCTCCTCAACCCTGCTCGGGAGATACTTCTCTTCCACATCCACCTCCTGGCCCGGTCATGCCGGGACAATAAACAATTTTGCCACAATGAGGCAAAGGGTCGCAGGATTGAAATCCAACCCTCCGGACGGCCGACCCGCTGCGCCATTGTGGCGTGATATTACGCGTTGCCAATGATTAAAAGGGCGGCGCACCTTCCTGGAACTGGGGAATATCGCCGGAACGGCCGCCGTGACACCGGCCGCAGCTCCCCTGGTCCTTGACGCTGAAGGCCATGGCCGCACCGTGACACGCGCCACACGATTTACCCTCTTCCATATCCTTCATCTTGTAGTCTTTCCTGGCTGCACCTGGGGCAATCAGCTGGTTGTGACAGTCGCCGCAGTTGTACCCCTTCGAGAGGTGCAGCTTGTGGCTGAACAAGACACTGCCTGTATTGGCCGGAAGTTCGTATTTCACCGCCTTGGTCACATTGTGGCACTTGTTGCAGCTGCCGGTAACCGCAAAGGCGGTGTTCGATTCGTGGCAGGCGCCGCACGACTTACCCTTTTCCATGTCGGGCATGGTGTAGCGCTTGTTCCCCTCCCCCGGGATGAATATCTTGTTGTGGCAATCGTTGCAGCGGTAAAGACCCAGGTGAAACTTGTGACTGAAGAGGGCACCTGATTCCTTGAACGGGATCTCTTTGACCGGATGGCACTTTGTGCAGTTATCCTTTACTGAAAAGGCGGTTTTCGCATCGTGACAGGCGCCGCACGATTTGCCCCCCTCCATGTCCGCCATCTTGTAGCGTTTGGCAGCAACACCGGTAGTGAAGACGGAGTTGTGGCAGTCGCCGCATTTGTACATGCCGACATGGAACTTATGACTGAAGTAGGTAACGCCGGTTTCAGGAACCTTGAAGGCCACCTCTATGGTCGATTTATGACACTTGTCGCAATCACCCTTGACGGAGAAGGCGGTGTTCCCTTCGTGGCAGGCGCCGCACGATTCCCCCTTCTCCATATCTACCATCGTACGCCGCTTGTTGTCCGGCCCGGCCACAAACAGCTTGCTGTGGCAGTCGCCGCACTTGTACATCTCCAGGTGCTTTGTATGGCTGAAACGGGCGTCGTCCGTAAAGGTGATGTCCTTGACAGGGTGGCACTTGCCGCAATTGGCCGCCACGCTGAAGGCGGTCTTGCCGTCATGGCAGGCGCCGCAGGATTTCCCCTTTTCCATCTC
>DAIEGL010000176.1 GCA_027356255.1 Geobacter sp.
GGATAGAAGCCCTTCACGTTTCAGATTTGCTATCGCCTTCTCCACATTGCCCCAGTTGGTATTCTGGGTGAGGATTGCCCCTACGCAGACCTCGAAGGGGGTATCCGCCGGCCACCAGTGGCGCGGCCCGTAGTGCCTGAGGAGGGTATGGAATACGTCCAGGAAGACGTTTACGCCCGGCGCTTTCCTCAGCCGATCTCCCATTCGTCCGCCTCCCATCTTTGCAGGGCCGTGGCGGCCTGGAACCCCAGTAGCCCCCCTTCTGCGGCCAAGCGGCGTAACGTGCGGCAGCAGCGCTCGGGAGAATGGCGCATGGAATAGACCGCGGCCATCCCCGCGACCGCAGGGTCGTCGTTGTCCGTCATGGCGAGGAGAGCCTCTCTGCCGGCCTCCCCTTCACGGACGATCCCTTCGAACAGGCGGGCGATGACAACGGCCTGGCGCCCGGCCTTTTCCACGTCCATCTCTTCCATGGCGGCGTGGTGGGCCTTTGCTGCGACGGCAAACCGTTTTATCAGTATCTGGAGCATCTTCAGCAACCGGGATAATCAGGAGGGATCATTGATATATTGCAGGGCATATTTCACGTAGTTTCCGGCGGAACGCTGCAGCCAGACGACTTCGTCAGGGGTCAGGTCCCGCTTGTATCTGGCCGGGGTGCCGACCCAGAGGGTGTGGGGAGGAATGACGGTCCCCTCTGTTACCATGGCGCGCGCGGCGACAAGCGCCCCGGCTCCGACGACGGCCCTGTCCATGACGATCGCCTGCATGCCGATGAATGCGCCGTTTTCCACGGTGCAGCCGTGCAGGGTGACGCCGTGGCCGACAGTGACGTCGTCGCCGATGATGAGCGGCGCACCGGGGTCGCTTCCGTGCTTTTTGTGGGTGACGTGGAGCATGGAGAGGTCCTGGATGTTGGAGCGGGCGCCGATCCTGATGAAGTTGACGTCGCCACGCGCCACGCAGTTGTACCAGATACTGCTCTGCGGTCCGATAGCCACGTCGCCGATGACGACGGCGGTTTCGGCGATGAAGGCGGTCGGGTCGATCTGGGGAGCGATCCCCTGGAATGGACGGATCATGCCATGTCCTTTCTGCGTAAAAGGCGCGTTTCCTAATCCCTCGGTATGGCCAGCATCCGGTCCAGCGCCTGCTTTGCCGGGATCCTGATCTCTTCCGGCACCTTGACCACCGGCGCCATGGTTCGTAGCGCATCCAGGATGTCTTCCAGGGAGGTAAGCTTCATGTTGGGACAGACGAGCGCCGGCGATGCCAGGATGAATTCCTTATCCGGGTTTTCCTTTTTCAGCCGGTAGAGTATCCCTGCCTCCGTGCCGACGATGAAGCGCCGGGCCGGACTGTTCCGGCAATAGTCGTACATGCCGGTGGTGGAACAGACGTGATCGGCCAGCGCCTCCACCTCAGGGTTGCATTCGGGATGGCAGATGAACAGGGCGTCAGGAAACTCCTGCTTGAGGCGGATGACCGCATCCGGCTTCAGCCGCTCGTGGGTCGGGCAGTACCCGTTCCAATAGTGGAAGGTCTTGTCGGTAAAGCGTGCCACATAACGTCCCAGATTCCGGTCTGGGACGAAAATGATCTCGGACTCCGGCAGGGACTTGACCACCTTGACCGCATTGGCGGAGGTGCAGCAGATGTCGCTGATCGCCTTGATCGCGGCGGACGAATTGACATAGGTGACCACCGGCACGCCGGGATGCTGAGCCTTCAACTCCTGGAGTTCCGGCACCGTCACCATGTCTGCCATGGGACATCCGGCATCGAGCCGTGGCAGGAGCACAGTCTTGTCCGGGGCGAGGATGGAGGCTGATTCCGCCATGAAATGGACCCCGCAAAAGACGATGACCGATGCGTCCGTCTTTGCCGCTTCAATGGAGAGCCCGAGAGAGTCTCCGGTAATGTCGGCGATTTCCTGCACTTCGTCACGCATGTAGTTGTGCGCCAGAAGTATGCCGTTCCGCTCGCCGAGGAGGGTTTTTATCTCATGCTTGATTTCATCCTGATACATGGCTGTTCCCGAAGTCTCCTTTGATGCCTGCCTACATAATGTTTACATAAATGGTGGAGATATTAGACAATGTTCCCGACTATGTCAAATCCTTAAATAACCCAGCTTGACACTGCCCGTCAAAACCTCTATTATTTTGACAGTATTTCGGGACGGAGAAAAGGGTTGCGGCGCTTCTGCCGACTACGCAGTCATGACCAGGTGAGGTACACTATGTTCGGAATAGGGATGCCGGAATTGATCATCATCTTCGTGATCGCTCTCATAGTGATCGGACCGCAGAAACTCCCGGACCTTGCCCGCTCCCTGGGACGCGGCCTGGCGGAATTCAAGCGGGCAACCGACGACTTCAAGCAGAGTGTCCAGGAGGAGTCCCGGGCGGCCGATGAGAAGGAAAAGATAGCGCAGGATGTTGCAGAAAAAGAGAAGACGGCGGAAATGGAGAAGGGACCGGCAGAAAAAAAGGAGACCGCGGCATAATCGGTCTCCTCAGATACGGATCAGAAAAGGCGGGGTTTTCCCCCGCCTTTTTTATTTCAGCTCCTTCAGCTTTTCCTTGGCAATTCGGGCCTCGTCGGTCTGGGGCGAATCATCGATCAGTTTCTTGTAGACATACCGGGCGCTTTTTACATCTCCCAGCTCCTTGAAGGCCATTGCCTGCTTCAGCATGGCGGCCGGCACCTTTTCCTTGTCCGGGTAGTTCCTGATCACTTCCTGGAATTCAAGGATTGCCTGGTCGTATTTCTTTTCGCGGTAATACGTCTCGCCGAGCCAGTAATGCGCGTTGGCGGTCAGGTCATGCTTGGGGAACAGTTCGATGAACTTTGTGAAGTACTCCCGCGCCTTCTCCGTATCCCCCCCCTTGAGGGTGTCGAGGCCGCGCTGGTAAAACACGTCAGGGGACTGCTCCAGCTCTTTTGTCTTTGCTTCGGCCGTAGCTTTCTGCAGTTCCTCAATGTTTTTGTCCAGCTTGGACAGCCGATCTTCCATGGCGGTCAGCCGCCGGTCGGTATCTTCCTTCAGCAGGGCGAGATCCTCTGATGGTTTCTGGGCCAAAAGCCTGACATCGTCAACCTTGCCGGACAGGACCTGCATATCGACCTTGGTGCTGTCGAGGGTAGCCTGGAGATCGGCGCTTCCCTTGCGGAGATTCTCCATCTCCTTCTGAAAGTCCTTGAAGGTTTTGTCGATCCCTTCTTTCGCCTCGCTGCGCATCCCGCCTATTTCCTTTTCCATCTTGAACATGCGGGTTTTCATCTCGTCCATGTCGCGCTGGACGTTGTCAACGGTTTCCCTCGATGCGCAGGCCGAGAGGGCGAGCGCGAAGACGATGGGCGACCACCTTCTGATGAACTGCATAGTGGCAATCCTCCTTCTCTGATAAGAGCAGCATATAAAAAAGGAGCCCGAGAGGGCCCCTTTTGCGGTGGAATCAGAGACCAATTACTTGATGATGACGAATTCGTCCCTTCTGTTCTTGGCCCAGGCGGCTTCGTCGTGCCCCGGATCGGCGGGCTTTTCTTTGCCGTAACTGATGATGCTGAGCTGGTTGGCGGGAACACCCAGTGTCACGAGGTAGTTCATGGCCGACTTGGCCCTCTTTTCACCGAGGGCGAGGTTGTACTCGTCGGAACCACGCTCGTCACAGTGTCCTTCAATCTGCACCTTCACCTGGCTGTTTTTCAGCAACCACTTGGCGTTTTTGGAGAGGGTATCGCGCGAGGGCTGTGTGAGAATGAAAGAGTCAAAGTCGAAAAAGACTTTTTCCAGCTCGGTGGCGGCCTGGGCAGTCACGGGTTGTTCCTTGCCCGTTTCAGTGGCAGCCTGCGCCTCCTTTATGGGTTGTTCCTTCACAGCTTCCTCTTTAATCGATGGTTTGGCGGGGGGCGTTTCAGAGGGCTTTTCAGTCGTAACCGGTGGGACGACGCCTTCTTCACCTTTCACCATCTCTTTCTTGGCACAGCCTCCAGCAAGAAGTGCTCCGCAAAAAAGAACCGTCACCAAGCCTGCCATACCCTTACGCATTTTCCGTTCTCCTTTTCATAGCATCGATTTTAATCAGAGGCCCTATGCCTCTAAACAGCCAAAAATGTTAAGAGATTATACATGAGTCTGGGGCATTTTCAAACATTCTTCACTGGGGTTAAGAAAGTTTTTTTCACTGCCAGCGGGGTGACCAGACGGGGTGCGAATCCGCACCTTTTCCCCTTGATACGCGGGTCTGGCCGCTGCCGTCGCTTCTCATGACGTAGATCGCTTCTTTGCCGCTCCGCGTCGAGCTGAACGTGATGAAGCGGCCATCAGGCGACCAGCGGGGATGCTCGTTGCTCCCCTCGGTGGTGAGCTGGCTGTCGTTGCTGCCGTCCGCATTAATCACAAATATCTGGAATCCCGCGCTGGTTTGGCGGCAGTAGGCGATGCGGTCACCTTTAGGCGACCAGCGGGGACTGACATTGTAAGCCCCGCTGGTGGTCAGCCGCCTGACGTTGGAGCCGTCGGTGTTCATGACGAAGACCTGCGGCTTGCCCAGCCGGTCCGAGACAAAGGCAATCCTTGAGCCGTCCGGCGACCATGCCGGCGAAACTTCGATGGCGCTGTTGTTGGTAAGCCTGGCCAGCTGTTTGCCGGCCTTGTTGATGGTATAGATCTCCGAGTTGCCGTCCTTGCTCATGGCCAGGGCGATCTTGCCGCCGTCCGGCGACCAGGCGCCGGTGATGTTGATGCCCGGTCGCGCCGAAATGCGCGCTTCGGTGCCGCTGAACAGCTCCCGGCGGTAAAGGTCGGGATTTCTCCGTTTATACGAGGTGTAAATGAGCTCCCTGCCGTCGGGGGAGAAGTCGGGGTCGAGGTTGATGGAGCTGTTTTTTGTCAGGCGCTGCACGTTGTGACCGTCGTAGTCCATCAGGGAGATCTCCTTGTTCCCCGTTGCCTTGGAAACAAAGGCGATCTTGCCGGTAAAGGGGCCCCTTTCGCCGGTAACGGCGAGCATGATCTCATCGCTGAAGGTATGGACCATCTTGCGCAGGTCCCCCCGCTTGCCCGAGTAGCGCTTCGCGACCAGTTCCCTCCCCCTTGACACGTCGTAAAGCCTGAATTCGATGGTCAGTGAGTCTGCCGAAAGGGTGTAACCGCTCTTGATCAGCAGGTTGGCCCCGGCAGCCTGCCAGGGTGCGAAATCGAATTCGCCCGGCCTGATGCCGCTCCTGTTTTCTGAAGGCGGAGCGGGCATTACGGTGAACGGGCCGGCAAGGGTCAGGTCGAAGTTGAAAACTTCGGAGATCCCCTTGGCAATGTCGGCGTTTTGGGCGCCGAAAAGGGATACGGGCTGGGCAATGGCCAGCTGCATCTGCCTGTTGCCGGGAGCGGTGACCTCCAGGTAGCCCTGTTGGGCCTGGAGAAGAGAGGGTATACAGAGCAGCAATAGTCCGACAAGAAATTTTTTCAATTTTTCCCCACACCTTGCGGCTTAAAGACAAAGCCGTGCTCGAAATCCTGACCGCCGGGGGGCGGCGTGAAACTCTTTTCGGCCTTTGCAATGGCCTGGAGCACGGCACCTTCGAACAGACGGTCGCCGGAGCTGTACTCGATGCGCTGCCGGACTATGTGGCCTGCCCGGTCGATGGTAAGGCGTACCCGCACCTCGGGTGTCCTGCTCTGGAAAGTTATGGTGCTCTTGAAGGCGTCCTTCAGCCGCGACTGGATGTAGCTGGAGTAGTCGCTTCCCGCCTCCTTCCCAGCGGCGCCGGGCATACCCGCCTGTCCTTTGCCTCTGCCGGCCGCTCTCCTGCGCAAGGCATCGAGGGCTGCGGACTCGTGCCTGGATTCGGTCTCCTGCTGCAGGCGAGCCAGCCGCTCTTCAAAATCCTGTGTCGTTTCCTGACGGTCCTGCTTTGCCTTGACAGATGGAGCGGCGGTCGCAGTTTTCGGCCTGGACGGGGGCGTGGTTTTGGCCGGAAGCCGCATTTCCTCTGGTTGCGGTTTCGGTGCGGCGGGAGGAGGGGCAGGTTCAGTGGCGCCGGCGGTGCTGCCGGCGGGATTACCGGATCGCGGGCGCGCTACCGGCAGATTCACCACATCGACGTAATAAACCGGCGCATTGTCCGGCTGCACGCCCGACAGGATGTTGAGCTGCGTGACAAGGAAAAACAGGGCGGCGTGGAGCAGGAAGGACCAGACGAGCATCCCCCCGGGTCCCGGCTCATTTCTCTTCAGTGCGCGCCTCATTTTCCCTGGGCGGGCTCCGTTACCATGCCGAGGCGCTCTATGCCGGCACCTTTGATCTCAGCCATGGTCTTTACCACCTCGCCATAGGGGACGTCCTTGTCGGCCTTGAGAAAGACCTCCTTCTTCGTCCTTGAGGCGAACATGGAAGAGAGCCTCGACTTCAGTTCCGTGAACGGCACTTCCGATTTGTTTATGAACAGCTTCCCGGACCTGTCCAGGGAAACGACGACGGTCTCTTCCTGTGGGGCCATGGCCTTTGTGTCCGCCTTGGGGAGATTGACCTGTACCCCCTGCTGCATCATTGGCGCGGTGACCATGAAAATGACCAGAAGCACCAGCATGACGTCCACCAGCGGGGTGACGTTGATCTGAGACATGGTATTGCGGTTGCTGTCCCTGCTTCCGAGCTCCATCCTTCCTCCCTATTTCCCTGTGAAGGTACGCTGCACGATGTTGAGAAACTCGGTGGAGAAACTGTCCATCTCTGCGATCAGGACCCGGATCTTCTGCTGGAAGTGGTTGTATCCCATGACCGCAGGGATGGCGGCCACCAGACCGATGGCGGTGGCGATCAAGGCCTCGGCGATGCCGGGGGCAACTACGGCCAGGGATGCGGAGCCGGTCTCGCCGATCCCCTTGAAGGCGGTCATGATCCCCCAGACCGTACCGAAGAGTCCGATGAACGGGGCGGTGGAGCCGGTCGTGGCGAGGAAGGTCAGGTATTTTTCCAGCCTGGTGATCTCAGAAGTGGTGGCGCGGCGCAAGGCGCGGGAGATGTTGTCGATTCCCCCCAGCTCGGTGCTGATGATGGTCGGGTCCTGCTTCTCCTCCCCCTTCTCCATGAGCTTTTTCATCTCGCCGTAACCTTCGTTGAACAGGACCGTGAGAGGGGAGTTGGAGAAACGGTCGAGTTGGGCATTGATGGCGTCGAAACGCTTCGCCTTCCAGAAGAACTCAAGGAAGCGCACAGACTCATTGTTTGCCCGATGCACCTGGAGCAGTTTGTAAAAGATGATAGCCCAGGAGACGACGGAAAAATAGAGCAGGATGAAGAGAACGATTTTTACTACCAGGCCGGTCGTTGCGAATATTCCCAAGGTTTGCTACCTCCGGTTGAATTAAATGAATTCGCGAAAATTCATCTGTGGCAAAATCCAATAAATATTCCTTACGCGGAACGAAGTCAATACGATTTTTGTTACGGTTGGTTTACGGTGGAAAGTGTCAGTAATATTGCGGCCTTCTGTCGTTGAAGCAGGTGATCTGCTGCCGCCAGTTTTCCATTTCCGCCAGATCCAGAAGCGCCGTCGGCTCGCAGTTCTCGTATCCGCCCTCGGCCAGAAGTTCCCCCTTCGGCCCGATGATGAGGCTCGCGCCGAAAAAGTCCAGTTTTCCCATGACCCCGCAGCAGTTGGCGGCGACCACGAACAGCTGGTTTTCGATGGCACGGGCCCTGAGAAGCGCCCGCCAGTGTTCCTCGCGCGGTTTCGGCCATTCCCCCGGTACGACCAGGATTTCCGCCCCCTCCACCGCCAGGCGGCGTGCCAGTTCCGGGAAACGGAGGTCGTAGCAGATGAACACCCCGATTCTCCCTATGGAGGTGTCCGCCACCAGCCAGGAATCCCCGCCGGTGAAGGAGCGGTCCTCGTTCATCAGGGAGAAAAGGTGGATCTTGCGGTACTTGCCGGCCAGTTCGCCCCGGTCCATGACATAGGCGGTATTGCATACCTTGTCGCCGTCCGGCTCGGGGAGGCTTCCGACCAGTACCATGCCGTATTCGGCGGAAAGACGCCCCATCTCCTCCACTACCTCGGGGGTGCGCCGCGCCAGTTCGTTCAGCTCCCTGTAGGCAAAGCCGCAGCTCCACATCTCCGGCAGTACCGCGAGCTCCACCCCCTCACCATGCAACCTTCCCAGGGTCTCCCGCACATGCTGCACATTGGCATCGATGTCGGCGAGCCTGATGTTGAACTGCACCGCAGCGGCCTTGATCTGTCGTTTCATGGCAGATCCTCCATATAATTAAATTTAATCGCATTTAACGCAGAAGCAGTGTAATCCCACAGACCGTGCTTTTTCAAGTGGGATGTTTAATTTGGACATTTTGCCCGGGCATGAATATTATGGTTACATGCAAACATCCCTCTACATCCATTTCCCCTTCTGCCTCAAAAAGTGTCTCTACTGCGACTTCAACTCCGTTGCGGACGCGCGGGTCGCACCGGCGGAGTACGTGGCCGCACTCCTGAGGGAGATGGAGCTGCGCGCCGCAACGCTTCCCGAAAAGACTTTTGCGCCGACCCTCTATTTCGGCGGCGGCACCCCGTCGCTCATGGAGCCTGAGCTGGTGGGGAGCCTGATAGACGCCGCGGCGAGGCTCTTCGGGCTGGAAGCGGATGCGGAGGTGACCATCGAGGCGAACCCCGGCACCCTGACGCGGGAGAAGCTCGCGGGGTACCGCTTAGCCGGGGTGAACCGGCTGTCGCTGGGGGTACAGTCGTTCGACGACGCCACGCTTTCCCTGCTCGGGCGGGTCCACACGGCGCGGGAGGCGCTGGATGCCTTCTCTGCGGCGAGGGGCGCCGGGTTCGCCAACATCGGCATCGACCTGATCCATTCCCTCCCCGGCCAGACTCCTGCGATGTGGCGCAGTGCCCTCGAGCGAGCGACGGGCCTCGCCCCCGAACACGTCTCCGCATACGGCCTCAGTATCGAGGAGGGGACGCCGTTTTTCCGGATGGAAGAGAGAGGGGAATTGCCGCTCCCCGACGAGGAGGAGGCAGCCGCCATGTTCCGGGAGACCGGAGAAACCCTTGGGCGGAACGGCTTCGAGCATTACGAGATATCAAACTTCGCCCGGCCGGGCTTCAGGTCCCGGCACAACCAGGTCTACTGGCGGCGCGGGAACTACCTGGGGTTCGGTGCCGGCGCCCACTCATTCCTGCGCACCCCGGGCTTCGGGGTCCGGTGGAAGAATCCCGACGCCGTCGCGCCGTACCTGGTCGCAGTGGCGGCTTCCCTCCTTCCCGAAGAGGATCGGCAGCTCCTTGCCCTGCGAGATGCGCTTTCGGAGGCCTTCTTTCTGGGGTTGCGGCTCCTGGAAGGGGTTGATCTCTCCAGCTTGGTCTGCGAGTTCGGCCCGGCCG
>DAIEGL010000177.1 GCA_027356255.1 Geobacter sp.
TGGTCGGGATGACTGGATTCGAACCAGCGGCCCCCTGCTCCCGAAGCAGGTGCGCTACCAGGCTGCGCTACATCCCGACAGAGGTTTATATAGCTGTTTGCCGTTCTTTTGTCAACAGTTTCGACCGGCGAAAGCCAAGAAAAACATTGTCAGAACGTTTCCGAAGTGCTAAAAATTAGCATTTAAACCGGTACGAATACTGTTGGCGAGATGTCATGGCCTACCGCTGTCTGCAAGAATTCCTGGCAAGGTTGGAAGAAATGGGGGAGCTCTGCCGGGTGAAGGTGGAGGTGGACCCGCTCCTGGAAATATCAGAGATCACCGACCGCGTCTGCAAGTCCCCCCATGGCGGCAAGGCTCTTCTGTTTGAGCGGGTCAGGGGAAGCGCCTTCCCGGTGGCAACCAACCTGTTCGGCTCTTATCGCCGCGTCTGTGCAGCCCTGGAAATCAGCGAACTCGGCCTGCTCAGCCGGACCATGGAGGAACTACTTCCCCAGCAGCCTGCATCGCATGGAGAGATGGAAGACCTCCTGGACACGGCGTTTTCCGGTTTCTTCCCGCTCCTTACAGAAACCGGCGACTGTCAGGAGGTTGCAGATCATGATCCCGATCTTGGCCAATATCCTTTCCTGAAGAGCTGGCCGGGAGATGCCGGGCGCTTCATCACGCTCCCACTCGTCTTTACCCGCGACCCGGAAACGGGCGCGCAGAACTGCGGCATGTACCGCATCAGGATTTTCGACGCAAAGAGCGCCGGCGTGCACTGGAGCGCCGGAAGCGGTGGGGCGGTGCATTACGGGAAATACCGCTCCCTCGGGAAGGAGCGGATGCCGATCGCCATCGCCCTGGGGGGAGACCCCGCGCTGACCTGGTCAGCGTCCCTGCCGCTGCCGGGGACGGTCGATGAAATGGCATTTGCCGGTTATATGCGTAAGGAGCCGGTCGCCATGGTCCGCACTCTTACCGCCGGAATCATGGTCCCCGCCGGCGCGGAGATGGTGATCGAGGGGTACCTGGAACCGGGAGAGATGCGGGAGGAAGGGGCGTTCGGCAACCACACCGGTCATTACACGACGGCAGGGGAAGTGCCTGTCGTCCACGTAACCTGCATCACGCGCCGCAGCGGAATGATCTACCCGGCAACCGTTGTAGGCCGGCCCCCCATGGAGGACTGCTACATGGCCAAGGCGGCCGAAAGGCTGTTCCTCCCCTTAAGCAGGAGGCAGGCCCCGGCGGTTGTGGACATCAACCTCCCCATGGAGGGGATCTTTCACGGGTGCGCCGTTGTCTCCATCCGCAAGGAAAGAGCCGGCCAGGGGATGGAGGTCATGCGGGAGCTGTGGCGCACGGGGTGGCTCCGCAAGGCCAAGATGCTCGTTGTGGTGGACGCGGATGTGCCGGTGGACGACCTCTCCCTCGTGGGGTGGAAGGTGGTAAACAACGCGGAGTGGCCCCGGAACCTGTTGGTTGCCGACGGCAGGATGGGGGTGGACGCCACCTGCAAACTGGCGGAGGAGACATGCGGCGTCCCGCACCGGGAAATCAGCAGGGATGCATTTATCAGTGATCTGGTAGAGAGGAAATGGCGGGAATATGGATGCGCATGAATTGGGAAGGGTCGGGGGACCGCAGATGAACCTGCTGGGAAAGATCAGGGTATTCCTGGAGATGATCAAGTTCTCCCATACCATCTTCGCCCTCCCATTTGCCTTTACCGGCGCACTGCTGGCGGCGCGCGGTCTGCCGACACCCAACCAGGCGCTCTGGATATTCCTGGCAATGGTCGGCGCCCGTACCGCAGCCATGGGCCTGAACAGGCTGATCGACGCGGAGATCGACGGGAGGAACCCGCGCACCAGGGGACGCGCCATTCCGGCCGGGCTCCTCAGCAAGGGGCTGGTGGCTGTGTTCATCATTTTCTCCCTCGCGCTCATGCTCTTCGCCGCCCGGATGCTCAACCCTCTGTGTCTCTACCTCTCGCCGGTGGCGCTGTTTTTTCTCGTGCTCTACTCCTACTGCAAGCGCTTTACCGCCATGGCCCACCTGGTGCTCGGGCTCTGCCTGGCTGCCGCGCCCTTAGGCGCGTGGATCGCCATCACCGGCACGGTTGAACTTCCCGCCGTCCTCCTGGCGCTGGCTGTGCTTCTCTGGGTGGCCGGCTTCGACATCCTTTATGCGCTGCAGGACCTGGAATTCGACCGGACGAGCGGTCTCCACTCCATCCCGGTGCGGCTCGGCGTCACCGGCTCGCTCTGGACCGCGCGCATCTTCCACCTGCTGATGATCGGGCTTCTGGCAGCCCTCTTCTTCGCCCTGCACCTGGGCCCGTACTACCTGGCCGGCCTGGCCGCAACCGTCATCCTGACCGCATACGAGCACTGGCTGCTGCGCGACGGCGACCTGACCAGGCTTGACGCCGCCTTTTTCAACATGAACGGCTATATCAGCGTCACCGTTCTCGTCTTCACCCTGCTCGACATCCTGTTCTACCGGGGTGCGGCATGAACGGCCGTCATTTCATCCTCGCCATTACCGGCGCGTCAGGAACGATCTACGGCCTGCGCCTCGGCGGGGAGCTGCTGGAAAACGGGGCGCGTCTCAGCCTCCTCATAAGCAGGGCGGGTTTTGCCGTCCTTAAAGAAGAGTGCGGCCTCGACTGGGGGGGAAGCGCGGCGGAGATTCAGCAGGAGCTGTGCGTTCATTTCCGGGCAAGCGGCAAAAATCTCCGCTACTACGCCGAAGACGACCTGTCCGCGCCTATTGCGAGCGGCTCAGCCGCCGCGCATGCCATGATCGTCGCCCCCTGCAGCATGGGGACCCTCTCCCGCATCGCCTGCGGCAACTCGGGGAACCTGATCGAACGCTGCGCAGACGTCATGCTCAAGGAGCGGCGGACGCTGGTCGTAGTTCCGCGCGAGACCCCGCTGCACGAAGTACACCTTGAGAACATGCTCAGGCTCTCCCGCCTGGGGGCACGCCTGGTCCCGGCCATGCCCGCCTTCTACCACAAGCCGGAATCGTTAGATGACATGGTGAACTTTGTCGTCGGCAAGGCCCTGGACATGCTGGGAGTGGAGCACCGGCTCTTCAAAAGGTGGGGTGACAACGATAGTGAACAGTGAAGGTAGGTTGAGAACCGTATCTTCTGAGAATGAGGCATGATGATTTCCCTTGCATCGATAACCGAAAAGGTCCGCGCCGGCGAGCGCATCAGTGACGACGAGGCGCTCTTTCTCTTCCGGTCGAACGATCTTCTCGCCATCGGCGAACTGGCGGGCCATGCCAACGAGGCGAAAAACGGCGGGCGGGTCTTCTTCAACGTCAACCGCCACATCAACCATACCAACATCTGCGTCAACCGCTGCACGTTCTGCGCATTTTCGCGCACGGCAGACGAGCCGGGCGCCTACCTCCTCGACCTGGAGGAGATCGGCAACCGGGCCACCGAAGCGCTGCACCAGGGGGCGACAGAGATCCACATCGTCGGCGGTCTCCATCCAGACCTCCCATTCGAGTTCTACCTGGAGATGCTGAAGACGATCAAGGCGGTTTCGCCGACCCTCCATATCAAGGCGTTTACCGCCGTGGAGATCGATTACCTCTCCAGAATTTCGGCCCTTCCCATAGCCGAGACCCTGGTGCAACTGAAGGGGGCTGGGCTCGGCTCGCTGCCCGGGGGAGGGGCGGAGATATTCAACGAGAAGGTCCGCGCAGAGCTCTGCCCGGAAAAGATTTCCGGCGAAAGATGGCTTGCGATCATGGAAGAGGTGCACAGGGCGAGGCTAAAGTCCAACGCGACCATGCTCTACGGCCACATGGAAAGCCTCGAAGACCGGATAGACCACATGCGGCGGCTGCGGGAGCTCCAGGACGGCACAGGCGGCTTCCAGGTGTTCATCCCCCTCGCCTTCCAGCCGGAGAACACGCCGCTCAAGCTGGGCAAGAAGAGCGGCACGAGCGGGGTGGACGACCTCAAGACCCTTGCCGTCGCCCGGGTCTACCTGGACAACTTCGCCAACATCAAGGCCTACTGGGTGATGCTCGGGGAAAAGATCGCCCAGGTCTCCCTGGCGTTCGGCGTCAACGACCTGGACGGCACGGTGGTGGAGGAAAAGATCGGCCACGACGCGGGGGCGACATCGCCACAGACCATGAGCCGGGACGACATCGTCGCCCTGATCCGCAAGGCGGGAAAGATGCCGGTGGAGCGTGATACGCTTTACAACGCGCTGCACACCTACTGATCATGCTGTGCATGGTACGATTTACGGTCAAACATCCGGAATTATGCTGGTAACGGAATTATGCTGCGAACAATAACGGACAAAATAAACGCCGGGTTACCGATCTCCCGCAATGAAGCGCTCCGGCTCCTGTCCGAAGCAGACCTTCTGGCGATCGGCAGGCTGGCAGATAACATCCGCCGTCGCATGCACCCCGAGGGGATGGTCACCTTCGTGGTGGACAGGAACGTCAACTACACCAATGTCTGCGAGTCCAAATGCCGCTTCTGCGCCTTTTATCGGGACGAGGGTGCAACGGACGCCTACCTGCTCGACCACGACACCATCTACGCCAAGATCGGCGAACTGGTGGCCCAGGGAGGGACCCAGCTCCTCATGCAGGGGGGGCTCCACCCTCGTCTCGGCATCGAGTTCTTCGAGGAGCTCTTCCGCGGCATCAAGGAGCGCTTCCCTCAGCTGCAGAACCACTCCCTGTCGCCGGCAGAGGTGACCCAGATCGCCGGGATCTCGCGGTTGTCGATTCCCGAGACCCTGCGGCGGCTGAAAGACGCCGGGCTCGACTCCATCCCCGGCGGCGGCGCGGAAATCCTCGTTGACAGCGTACGCGGGGAAATTTCGCCGAAGAAAATCGGCTGGGAGGGGTGGGCGACGGTAATGCGTGAGGCGGCACGGCTCTCCATGCCGACCACGGCGACCATGATGTTCGGCAGCCGCGAAAAGCCGGAGGACATCGTCGAACACCTGTTCCGGGTACGGGAGCTCCAGGCCGAAGGGGGGACCTTTACAGCCTTCATTCCCTGGACCTACCAGCCGGGAAACACCGAGCTGGGGGGGACGACGGCGAGCGGCGTGGAATATCTCAAGGTGCTCGCCCTCTCCCGCATAGTTCTGGACAATGTCGCCAACGTCCAGGCCAGCTGGGTGACCCAGGGGGCGAAGATGGCCCAGGTGGCCCTCTTTTTCGGCGCCAACGACCTGGGGGGGACCATGCTCGAAGAAAACGTCGTGGCCGCAGCGGGGTGCACCTTCCGCATGTCCAGGGAAGAGATGATCGACCTGATCCACGGCGCAGGCTTCCGCCCGGCCCGGCGCACCACCACCTACGCGATACTGGAAGAGTATCGATAACCAACGGAGTTGCCATGATTCCATTACGGAAAAACATCGCCAGGATGGCCGGCTACGTCCCCGGCTACCAGCCGGAAGACCCGGCAGCCTACATCAAGCTCAATACCAACGAAAATGCCTATCCCCCGTCGCCAAAGGTATTGGAAGCTATCGTGGCGGAAGTCGGCGAAGGACTCAGGCGTTATCCCGATGCCTCCAGCCGGGCCGCTCGCGAGGCGGCAGCGCGGCTCTACGGATTTCCCACAGAATGGATCGTCATGGCCAACGGCTCGGACGAGGTGCTCAACAACCTGATCAGGGCGTTCGCCGACGCCGATGACGAAATCGCCTATGTTTACCCCTCATACTCCTACTACGCGACCCTGGCGGAAATTCAGGGGGCGAGGGTGAGGACTTACGGCCTGACCGATGACTGGAAACTGGCCGATTTCCCCGACTGTTACGACGGCAAGATCTTTTTCCTCACCAATCCCAACGCTCCCTACGGTTTCACCTTTACCCAGGAATTCATCGAGGAACTGGCCGGAAGGGTGGCGGGGATGCTGGTAATAGACGAGACATACGCTGATTTTGCCGGTGACACGGCCCTCGACCTGGTGCGCAGGTATGAAAACGTAGTCGTGACCCGCACCCTCTCCAAGAGCTATTCCCTGGCGGGTATGCGCCTTGGGCTGGCCGTGGCCAGGCCGGAAGTGATCGCTGCCCTGGACAAGATCCGCGACCACTACAACCTCGATCGCCTCGCCCAGGCCGCGGCAGTGGCCGCTTTGAGCGACCAGGAATATTTTCGCGAGGCGGTGCGGAAGATCTGCGCGACCCGCGACTGGTTCAGTGCCGAGTTGCGCAATATGCGCTATGCCGTCATCCCTTCCAGCGGCAATTACGTCTTCGTCACGCCGCCGGACCGGAACGGCGCCAGGGTCTACCAGGGGCTGTTCGACAGGAAGATACTCGTACGCCACTTCTCCGACCCTAACCTCGCCCACGGCCTGCGCATCTCCATAGGCACACGGGAAGAGATGGAAAAAACCATCGCGGCGATGCGCGAAATAGGTTGACCGCGCAGTCGTTTTGACTTCAATCAGCAAGCATTCTACAGATGCGGAACGGCGGATTTTTTTGCAAAAAAGAACCAATGGAAACACACAAGTCTCAACCGACATAATTGAGGAGCAGCAGGCGCTGAACCGGCTAGTAGAGCGACTCAGCACGGAAACGACTCTTGCCTTCGACCTGGAGGCGGATTCGCTTCATCACTACACGGAAAAGGTCTGTCTGATCCAGGTATCGACCGACTCCGAAACTGCCCTCATCGACCCCCTTGCCTCCCTGGATCTCTCCCCCCTCGCGCCCATTCTGGCAAACCCCGCAATCCGCAAGGTTTTCCACGGCGCGGATTACGACATCCGCTCGCTCCATCGCGATTTCGGCTTCGAGGTGCGCAACCTCTTCGACACCATGATCGCCAGCCAGTTCCTCGGGGAAAAGGAAGTCGGGCTCGCGGCGGCGCTGAAAAAGAGATTCGGTGTGGAACTGGACAAGAAATACCAGAAGGCGGATTGGAGCAGGCGCCCCTTTTCCCCGCAGATGATAGAGTACGCCATGAAGGACACCTCGCTCCTCATCCGGTTTTACCTGCAGCTGGAGGATGAGCTGCGCGCCAAGGGGAGGCTGGAGTGGGTGGAGGAGGAATCGGAAATCGTTTCCTGCGTCAGGGCAGCATCGCGGGACAATGAACCGCTCTTTCTCCGTTTCAAGGGGGCCGCGAAGCTGAAGCCCAGATCGCTGGCCGTCCTGGAGAGACTGCTTGTCTTCAGGGACGAGCGCGCCAGGAAAAGGGACCTCCCCCCTTTCAGGATCCTCGGTAACGACCCTCTGCGCGAACTGGCGCTGCTTCTCCCCCGCACGGCCGCTGACCTGGCCGGCATACCCGGCTTGTCGCAGAAACTGCTCGACTCGTACGGCCGTGAGATTCTGAACATCGTGGCGCAGGGGTTGTCGGTTCCGGCAGAGAAACTGCCGCACTATCCGACTGCGCAACGGGTGCTGATGGACCGGTGCAGGGAGGACCGCCTGAAGAGGCTCAAGGGGTGGAGAGAGGAAAAGGGGGCAGAGTTGGGACTGGGCGTGGGAATCATTGCCAACAACAGCCTGCTGGAAGCCATGTCGGAAGCCGCTCCGGACAGCATG
Organism: Geobacter sp.; assembly: GCA_027356255.1. Taxonomy (GTDB): domain Bacteria; phylum Desulfobacterota; class Desulfuromonadia; order Geobacterales; family Geobacteraceae; genus Geotalea. The sequence goes on from DAIEGL010000177.1 coordinate 7,563, forward strand.
GAGATGCTGGCCGCCGTTCCGGGCATAAAGCGCTGGCAGTTTAGAGCGTTCGGCGCAGAGCTCTTGCCCCTGCTCAAGGACGTTTCATGAGTTAGCGGGCGGTTTTCTCCTTTTCGCCTTCATCTGTGCCGAACAGAAAATCGAATTCATCCAACGACACCCCCTCCTGCTCGGGACTCCCGCTTTTTGCGGGCTCGGCAGGGGCGGGGATTTCTTCCCGGGCAAAAAAGTCTTCCATTTCAAATTCTTCCTGTGGTGCGTCGAACGGGGCAGTGGCGATCTCCTTCGCATCGACGGCCGCCCCCGTTTCCGCGAATCCATCGAATTCCCGGGGCGCATCGTCCGCCGCTGGCGCAGAAAACGTTGCCTCAAACGAGGAGTTCAGTTCGAGGAGATCGGCGAAGTCCTCCTCAACGGCCGGCGGGGCTGCTGAAAGCGCTGCTGCCTCCAGGCTCGACTCCTTCCCCACTTCCTCGAAGGAAAATTCTCCAAATGAATCGGCCGGGGGCTCCTCGAAGGAGAACATCTCTCCCCCTTCCTCTTCTTCCAAGGCGGGCCCCAGGTCCAGTACCGGGACCTCTTCTTCCGGCTTCGGAGCCGCTTCAGCCGCCGGCTCGTCCCAACTGAACGCGCTGTCATCCACGGCCGGCCCTGCTATGTTTTCAGTAACCGGCAGCCCGGGCATCGCCTCGGCTGCAAAAGCCGCTGCCGGAGCTTCAACCGCTTTCTCCTCAAAAGGGAGGATCACCGGAAGGATGCCCAGGGAAACCTTGAATGCGACGAGGTCGTTGCCGCACTTTTTGCAACTGTCCAGGAATTCAAAACTGTTGTAACCGCATTTCGGGCATTTCATAAGTTCCGCTCCCCTTGTCCGCTTTGCCGGCGGTTCTGTTTGGCCACAGGCCGGCCCCATTCCTGCCGCTTCCTGAAATTCAGACCTGCTCAGCCGATATCGCCCCAGTAAAACTGCAGTATCGACAGGATGACGATGCCGGCGGTTTCAGTCCTGACGATCCTTTTGCCCAGGGAGAGCGGGATGAATCCGCTTGCCGTTGCGGCTGCCGCCTCTTCGGCGGTGAGCCCCCCCTCGGGCCCGACAAGGACGGCAACGCTGTCCGGCCTGTGCAGCCCGGCCAGGGTCTCCCTGAGCCGATTACCCTGCTCCTCTTCCCAGAGCAACAGCTTAACAGAATGTTGTGCCGCCTGCAATACTTCCGGCAGTTCTCCGGACAGCGACACCTGCGGAATGGTCCGGCGTTTCGACTGCCTTGCGGCCTCCGCTGCTATCCGCCGCAAGCGCTCGACACGCTCCCTACCCCGCTGATCCGTGACCCTGGCAACGGAACGGGCGGCCGCGAAGGGGACTATCTCTGCGGCCCCCAGCTCCGTGCATTTCTGGACAATGAACTCCAGCTTGTCCCCTTTCGGCATCCCCTGGTAGATGGTGATGCGCGGACCGGCATCCTCCTCCTGCGGCGACGCCACCTCCTCCACCCTGACCTCAAGGCTTCTGGTGCCGACCGCGGTAATGACGCCGGTGTACTCCCCTCCCCTCCCGTCCGCAAGGATCACGCCGGTCCCGACCTTCAGGCGGAGCACCTTGGCCATGTGCCGGAAGAGGTCGCCGCGGACCGTGACCATCCCGTCATCGACGGTGCTGTCGGAAAGGATGAAGCGCCGCACCTATCGGCTCTCCAGGCGGAAACCGAGGCAGCTCCATTCCTGCTCCCGGCGGCTCTCGACCAGGGAAAGGCCGAAATCGTTGAAACCGCTGATGACGAACCCTTCCTTTTCCGTCAGGATGCCGGAGAGTATCAGGTAACCGCCCGGTGCCACCCTGTCCACGAGCGGCTGCGCCAGCCGGACCAACTCTTCGGCCAATATGTTAGCGAGGACAATTTCGTACCTCCCCGGCACATCCTCGAGAGCGGTCGTCGAGACGGCGACGAGGGGAAGGGCGTCGTTGAGCACCAGATTTTCCACGGCCACGGATACGGCATCGGCGTCTATGTCGATGGCCGTTATCCGCCCGGCCCCGAGCTTGGCGGCACCGATGCTGAGCACCCCGGAGCCTGTACCCACATCGAGAACCGTGACAGGCCCCGCCTGCGGCAGAGCCCCATCGTACGGTCCCTCACCGAAAAAGATCATCTCCAGCACTTCCAGACACATCTTCGTTGTCGGATGGGCGCCGGTGCCGAACGCCATGCCGGGGTCGAGATTCAGCACAATATCCCCCTGGGCTGCGACATACTCCTCCCAGGTCGGCTTTATCACCAGCCGCGAGCCGATGCGCACCGGCTTGAAGTGCTCTTTCCAGTTGTTTGCCCAGTCCTCCTCCTTGATCGCGGCAACCTGGGGGCGCTTGAAGACAAAACCGGAAAAGTCCGGGCCGTTGGCGCGCAGAAAGGCCTCAACGGCTTCGAGCCGCTCGCCTGCCGGGACGTCCCCGCTGAAATAGGCCTTTACCGTCTTAATCGGCGCATCTTCCACCGTATCCAGGGAAAAGGTGTCAAGGGCAAGGTTTTCGATGCTGACGCCGTTCCCTGAAAGTTCGACGAGAAAATCCGACAGGGTATCCACCATTGCAGCAGGCACCTCGCAGGAGATCTCAACCCAGACTGTTTTCATAAATTTACTCCCGGTAACCCTGGTATGAACGAAAGGCTAACCTACCAGAATATATGAGGCAATAGCAATAAAAACCTTGACAAATCGGTAAATCTGCGCTGTAATTCTCATTAAAATTATTTCGAGGTACCCGACGCCATGTCTGCCGTGAAAAATGCGATCCTCTCCTTCGTCGAGGGGAGGGGGGAGGAACTGACGGCAATCGCCGAGGAACTCTACCGGCACCCGGAGACCGGCCTCAGAGAATTCAGGTCGGCGGCGCTTTTGACCGACATGCTGGAGCGGAACGGGTTTGCCGTGGATCGCGGCATTGCCGGGCTGGAAACGGCTTTCCGTGCCCGCATCGGCAGTTCCGGACCGGCGATAGCCATACTGGCCGAAATGGACGCGCTCCCGGAGATGGGGCATGCCTGCGGCCACAACATCATCGCCGCTGCCGCCGTGGGCGCAGCCCTGGCCCTTGGGCATGCCCTGCCGCCGGATGCGGCGCGGATCGTCGTCCTCGGCACTCCGGCCGAGGAACTGGGGATAGGCAAGATCGAGCTGGTCAGGAAGGGGGCGCTGGACGACGTGGATTTCGCCATGATGGTCCACCCCTCCTCAAAGCGGCAGGTTGTAAAGATGTTTCTGGGGCTTGCCAGGGTGCGCTTCACCTTCATCGGCCGCCCCGCCCATGCGGCCGCCTACCCGGACGAAGGTGTGAACGCCCTGGATGCCGTCATCCAGACCTTCAACGGGATCAACGCACTGCGCCAGCAACTGCGCCAGGATGTACGGGTTCACGGCATCATCACCGACGGCGGGGTCGCCCCCAACATCATCCCCGAAAAGGGGGAGTGCTACTTCTACGTCAGGGCCGACGACCTGGACGAGTTGGAAGGGGTCAAAAAGAGGGTCATCGACTGTGCCCGGGGGGCAGCCCTTGCCAGCGGCTGCCGGCTCCTGGTGAACGAGGACGAGAGGGTCCTGGCGCCGTTCAAGGTCAACCATGCTTTTTCAGCGCTCTACTCCTCGCAGCTGGCGTATCTGGGGCTTCAGGAATCGACCGCGCCCGCCGATAAAAACAAAGGCTCCTCCGACATCGGCAACGTCTCGCAGGTCGTGCCGACCATCCATCCCCACGTCCCCATAGGGGACGGGCTGCATATCCACAGCGAGGAGTTTGCCAGGGCAACGATTTCTGACAAGGGGAAGGAAGCCGTCCTGGAAGGCGCCAGGGCAATGGCCCTGACAGTGGCGGAACTGATCGCCTCCCCCGAATGGCGACAGAAAATTATCAAAGAATTCAACGGGGGATGATTTATTTTTTTTGCGTAACGTTAAAATCATGGTATATATTTAATGAATTTTTTGGCCGTACCGATATGCATATATAAATAAAGGCCGTGAACAGGAAGAAACCATGCAGCGGATATACCTTCTCTCCGACGCAACGGGAGAAACAGTCGAACGGGTGGTGCGCGCCGCCCTGACCCAGTTCAGGAATGTGGACGTGAAACTCCACAGGATGAGCCGCCTGCGCTCGCGCGACGACATAAGCCTTGCCCTTGACGAGGCGGCAAAGCTGCCGGGGGTCATCTTCTATACCCTCGTCGACAACGAACTTGCCCAGTACCTGCACAACGAAGCAAAGCTGCGCGAGCTGGAGGCGATCGACCTGATAACCCCCCTCCTCTTCAAGCTGGCGAGCCTCTTGGGCATAGCGCCGCAGAAGGAACCGGGGCTTCTCTATCAGCTCAACACCGAGTATTACAAGAGGATGGAGGCGGTCGACTTCACCGTCAAGCAGGACGACGGACAGGAACCGAGAAACCTCTGCAAGGCCGACATCGTTCTCGTCGGGGTATCGAGGACCTCTAAGACCCCCCTTTCCATGTATCTGGCCCACAAGGGATACAAGGTCGCCAATGTTCCGCTCGTCCTGGGCATAGAGCCCCCCAAGGAGCTCTACCAGGTTGAGAATAGCCGGGTGGTGGGTCTCATCATCGATGCGAAGAGGCTCGTCGATATCCGCAGCGCGCGACTCCGCAACATGCGGCAAAGCCCGCGCGGCAGCTATGCCGACTACCAGCGGGTCGAGGAGGAGCTGGATTACTGCCGCAAGCTGTACCGGAAGCACCCGGAGTGGCAGGTGATCGACGTGACGAACAAGTCGGTGGAAGAGTCCGCCGCAGAAATCCTGAAGAAGTATGACGAGGGCTTCCCCGACTGAATCGACTAATACACCACATATTCAGGACATGCAGAGCAAAAAATATCACCACAAAGAGAGGGAGTAATCATGAGAATTTTGGTAGTTGAAGATGAGAAAAAAGTATTGAGTTTTATCAAGCGCGGTCTTGAAGAGGAGCAGTACGAAGTCTCCACGGCGGGTGACGGCGAGGAGGGGTTGAAAATGGCGCTCGATATGCCTTACGACCTGATCATCCTCGACTGGATGCTCCCCAAGCAGGACGGCCTCAGCGTGCTCAAGGAGCTGAGGAGCCAGAAAAACGTTACGCCGGTCCTGATGCTGACCGCCAAGGATTCCGTGGAAGACATCGTGGCCGGTCTCGACTCCGGCTCGGACGACTATCTGACCAAGCCCTTCGCCTTCGCCGAGCTCCTCGCCAGGGTCAGGGCACTGCTCAGGAGGAGCGAACAGGACCGGGGCGCCGAAATACGCTTCAGCGACCTGCGTCTTGACCCGGTGACCCACAAGGTATGGCGCAAGGAGAAGGAGATCGATCTCACCGCCAAGGAATACGGGCTGCTCGAATACTTCATGCGCAACCCGCACGAGGTCCTGACCCGTACCATGATAGCGGAACACGTCTGGGATTACACCTTCGACAGCTTCACCAACATCATTGACGTCTACGTGAATTACCTGCGCAAGAAGATCGACCGCGACGCCGACAAAAAACTCATCCACACGGTCCGGGGGGTTGGCTACATCCTGAAAGAGGAGGATTGATTAGTTGTTTTTCAAATCAATCCGCTTCTCTTTGACTCTTTGGTACCTGGTAACATCGGCCGTCATTTTGCTGCTGTTCAGCACTTTTCTCTACCTGACCATCAGCAGTCGCCTCTTCGCAGAAATTGACAAGGAGCTGCTGGCCATTGCAGAAGCAGTGGCCAGCCCAACCCTGGAGCCTTTCCGCAAGTCGGCGCCTTCCGTACTGGACCAAGTGCTGGAGGATTTCATCGGCCCGAAGATCGCCGGTAAATTCGTCCAGATATCCGACGCCGAAGGGCGGGTCTTCTCCCGTTCGAAGAACCTTCAACAGTTCAACCTTCCCCTGGACAAGCCGACCCTCATGATTGCCGGCATGGGCAAAAGCACCTTTCAGACCAGGAAAATGCCCCCTTCCTACCGGGTCCGCACCGTTGTCCTTCCGGTCATGGTGGACGGACGGCTCGAACAGATCGTCCAGGTGGGAGCGCCACTCACCAAGGTTACAGAGACACTCGACAAGATACTCCTCGTTTTGGCCGTTTCCATTCCGTCCTCCCTCCTGCTGCTCTGGTGCGGCGGATGGTTTCTTGCCGGCAGGGCGCTGAAACCGGTGGCTCTCATCACCAGGAGCGCGCAGAAAATCAGCGCGGAGAACCTGAGTCACCGCCTGGAAGTGGTCAACCCCAACGACGAGATCGGGAGGCTGGCAGAAACCTTCAACCACACCCTAGGCCGGCTGGAAAACGCCTTCGACCGCACAAGGCGTTTTTCCACCGACGTTTCCCACGAACTGCGCACCCCGCTGACCATACTGCGCGGGGAAGTCGAGGTAGGGCTGCGCTGGTGCGGCAATCCGGACGAGTTCAAGAAGATCCTCAAGAGCAACCTGGAAGAGATCAACAGGATGTCGGACATCATCGCCCATCTCCTGGAGTTGTCCAGGGCGGAAGAAGGGGAGCTCACGCTCGACCTGAAGCGGGTGGATCTGCAGGCGCTGCTTCAGGACCTTGTCCGGCAAACCGGTCTGCCGGCAGAGGAACGGCATATCGCCATCGCCATGACCGGCAGCGGGCCTCTGCACGTGTCGGGGGACCCGCTGCGCCTGAAACAGATCTTCCTCAATCTCCTGGACAACGCCTTGAAATTCACCCCCACGGGGGGTGAAATCCGCCTCCTTCTCGAACATGAAAGGGAATGGGCGAAGATCTCCGTAATAGACTCCGGTCCGGGAATCCCCGAAGATGACCTGCCGTATATCTTCGACCGCTTCTATCGCGTGGACAAGGCGAGAAACCGCAAGGACGGCGGGAGCGGGCTCGGGCTTTCCCTTGTAAAATCGCTCAGCGAAGCCCACGGCGGCAGGGTCGAGCTGCAATGCAGCCCCGCTGGCGGCTGCGCCTTTACCGTTTACCTCCCGACGATCCCCTAAAGGCGCTTCCGAGACCTGTATTGACAAAGGGATTGCCGATTATTATTCTTATACGGAATTTTTTCTCAAGGAGGCATCCATGCGGAAACGATCTTCCAGGATTTTGGCTCTCGCCGTCTGTTGCGCAGCTTTGTTGGGACTGTTCGTTGGGAGCGCCCCGGCAAAAACCATCACCCCCGATTTCGTCGAACTGGCAAAGAAACTCAAGCCGACCGTAGTGAACATCAGCACGGCAAAAACCATCACGCCGCAACGGCGCTTTCAGCGACCGTTCGGCTCCCCATTCGGCAACGACCCGTTCCAGGATTTCTTCGACCGTTTTTTCGATGAACAACAGCAGCACCCCTACAAACAGAAGAGCCTCGGCTCGGGTTTCATCATCAGCGACGAGGGGTACATCATCACCAACAACCACGTCGTCTCCGGCGCAGATGAAATCAAGGTGAAGCTTGCAGACGGCCGGGAATTCAAGGGGGAGATCAAGGGCTCAGACGAGAAACTCGATCTCGCCCTGGTCAAGATCTCCGCCAAGGACCACCTGCCGGTCGCAACCCTCGGCGACAGCGACGCCATCGAAGTGGGCGAATGGGTGATGGCGATCGGCAACCCGTTCGGCCTGGCGCAGACGGTAACCGCCGGAATCATCAGCGCCCAGGGCAGGGTGATCGGCAGCGGCCCCTACGACGACTTCATCCAGACCGACGCCTCCATCAATCCGGGCAACTCCGGCGGCCCGCTCTTCAACGCCAAGGGGGAGGTGATCGGCATCAACACCGCCATCATCGCCGGCGGGCAGGGGATCGGCTTCGCCATTCCGGTCAATATGGCCAAGAGCATCATTACCCAGCTGAAGGAGACGGGAAAGGTGACCCGGGGGTGGATCGGGGTCTCCGTTCAGCCCATAACCCCTGAGCTGGCCCAGTCGTTCGGCCTTGAAGGGGAAAACGGCGCGCTGGTCGCGGAGATCATCAAGGACAGCCCGGCAGAAAAGGCCGGCATCAAGAGCGGCGACATCATCCTTGAGTTCAACGGCAAGGCGATCCACGAGATGAACGAGCTGCCGCGCCTGGTGGCCGCTACACCGGTCGGTCAAAAGGTCACCGTCAAGGTTCTGCGTGACGGGAAGCCCGTGGAAATGCCCCTGACCGTCGAGCGTCTGAAGGACGGTGAAGGTGGGGGACAGCCGGGCATAAGCCAGGACAGGCTGGGCATGACGGTCAGAGAACTGAACAAGGAGCTGGCCGCCCGGTTGGGGATAAAAGAGCAACAAGGGGTCGTCGTGACCGAGGTCAAGGCTGGAGGGAGCGCCGAGGATGCCGGAATCTCCAGGGGGGACATCATCAGGGAGATCAACAACACCCGGATAAATTCCGTCGCCGACTATGACAAGGCGGTCGCCGGCGTGAAAAAGGGAGGGATCATGCGCATCCTGCTCCACAGGGGGGAAGGCTCCCTCTTCGTGGCCTTCAAGGTGGACTAGGCGAACCTTCGGCAATCACATCGACAAAAAACCCCGTTCTGCAAAGGACGGGGTTTTCTGTTCCCAGGGTTCAACGTCAGCTGCGACAAAGGGCCGCACGCACGAGCCGGATCTCGCCGTAGCTTATGGAGTCCGGAAGCATCTCCTTGACCGGTTTCAGCGGACTGTTACCCCCCAGCTCCCTGATCTTCGCCTCAATCATGCCCCGATGCCCGGCCACAACCAGCAGGTCCATATCGACCGGCTTACCGGCCTGGATGAGCGCCTCCAGGTGTCCGGTCACCGTATTCTCGGTCAGGCCGCGGCGGGCGGCGATCTCCTCCAGGTTCAGCCCCTCCTGATGGAGGCGCCAGGATTCCAGCTGGGTGTCCCCCAACTCCGGCCTGACAGGCGGCGCCTGCGGCACGGGGTCCGGCGGCGCGGGAGCGAGGCCGCAGTGCTCCCGGATCACCGCGAGGAAATCCGCGCCGTAGCGTCCCAGCTTGTGCACCCCCACCCCGCTGATGCAGAGGAGCGACTCGACATCCAGGGGGCGCACCTGGGCCATCTCCGTCAGGGTCGAGTCGCCGAAGACGACAAAGGGGGGAACGCCGGCGGCGTCCGCCAACCTCTTGCGCAGGGCGCGCAGGGAGTGGAACAACCCTTCGTCGTACGCCCCGCCGGTTGCGGTGGTACGCGGCGCTTTCTGCGCCGGAATCTCCTTCTTCCGCGGCCGCGCCAGAGTCAGCCGCTCTTCGCCGCGCAGAAGCGGCCGCGCCTTCGCGGTGAGCCTGAGCACGGAATAGGCGGCCAGGTCCTGCTCCAGATACCCCAGATGCACGAGCTGGCGGAAGATGCTCCCCCAGACGTCCGCAGAGAGGTCCCGGCCGATGCCGTAGGTGGAGAGCTCGTCGTGGCCGAGCGCCTGGATTCGCTGGTTCTGCGAGCCGCGCAAGACGTCGATCGCGTGCCCCATGCCGAAGCGCTGCCCCACCCGATAGACACAGGAGAGCGCCTTCTGCGCCTCTTCCGTCGCATCGTACCGCTCCGGCGGGTTGAGGCAGATGTCGCAGTTGCCGCAGTCGGCGGAGTGCTCCGTGCCGAAATAGCCGAGCAGCACCCTGCGACGGCAGGTCGCCGCCTCGGCGAAACCGACCATGGCGTTCAGCTTGTGCAGTTCGATCCGGTTCTGCTCCGCATTGCCGCCGTTTTCAATGAGACCGCGGGCAACGGCGATGTCGCCGTAACCGAAAAGGAGCAAAGCCTCGGCTGGGAGCCCATCGCGGCCGGCGCGGCCGGTCTCCTGGTAATAGCTCTCGATGTTTTTCGGCAGGTCGTAATGGACCACGAACCGGACATTGGGTTTGTCGATCCCCATGCCGAAGGCCACGGTCGCCACCACCACCTGCAGTTCGTCCCGCTGGAAGGCCTCCTGTACCCGCGAGCGCTCCCCATCGGGGAGCCCGGCGTGGTAGGGTGCGGCCGCGATCCCCGCCTCCTTCAGGCGTTCCGCGATACCCTCCACCCGCTTGCGGGAAAGGGCATACACAATCCCCGCTTCATCCCCACCGCGGCCGGCCAGAAACGTTGTCAACTGGGCGAAGGGCTTCTGCTTTGCCGTCACCGTATAGCGGATGTTGGGGCGGTCGAAGCCGGCCACATGGCAGGCGGCCCCCTGCAGGCCGAGGCGATCGATGATGTCCCCCCGGGTCTGGGGGTCGGCGGTGGCGGTGAGGGCGATCATAGGCACCCCCGGGAAAAGCCGGCGCAGGCGCCCGAGCTGCACGTATTCCGGGCGGAAATCATGCCCCCATTGGGAGACGCAGTGGGCCTCATCGATGGCGAAAAGGGCGATCTCCAGCTCCTTGAGCCGCTCCAGGAACAGCTCCGACATCAAACGCTCCGGCGCCACGTAGATGAGGTCCAGCTCCCGGTTGTGCAGCTCCGCCAGCACCCGCCGCGCCTCCGTCTCAGCCAGGGACGAATTGTAAAAGGCCGCTTTCACGCCGTTGGCGCGGAGGGCGTCCACCTGGTCCTTCATCAGGGAGATGAGCGGCGAGACCACGATCCCCACCCCCGGACGGTGGAGCGCCGGGACCTGGAAACAAAGCGACTTTCCCCCGCCGGTGGGCATGATGACGAATGCGTCCTCCCCCCTGATCACCCCTTCGACGATCTCCTTTTGGGGATGGCGGAACGATTTGAAGCCAAAGACCTTGAGCAGGGTCTCCTCGGGTTTTTCATGCATGCCGCACACTCCGTTCATTCATTCTTGAGCTGGTTCTTGATGGTCGAAATCAGGAGCGACACCACCACGAGAAAGATCATGTCCTCGACGCAGTTCCAGTACATGCGGGGGGTGCTGGTGAAGCTCGTGTAATCGGAAACGATCCGCGCCCCCCCTGATGCCACGGCCATTGAAACCCCCGCGAACCTCCCCGCGTACCAGGCCGCCAGGGAAATGGGAACCAGGTAAAAGATAAGCATCGAATAATCGCCGGTCACGTAATCCACGTAGCCGACCAGGGCGACCAGCAGGAAGCCCGCCACTACCACCAGCCATTTGGGCATTTTGCCGATGAATTTCCGCATGCTCTTCCCCCCTTTACCGCCTGCGGCAGGCTATCGCCTCTCCCTTCTCTTCCGCGCATGGGCCGCGAGCCTCCTGGAGATCCGTCCCATGACATGATCGGTCACCCCGCGCAGGTACGCCTTGTCCTTCCGCCGCGCCCGGTCCGTTCCGACCGGGGGATGGACCTCCACCAGGATGGTCCCGGCGCCCGGCCTCTTCCTCCCCTTCGGATAGACCGCGAAAGCGCCCGATATGGTGACCGGGACCACGACCGCCCCGCCAGCCGCAGCCAGCAGGGCAGCACCCGGCTTACCCTCGTTCGGCTGCCCGGTCCGGGTGAGCCTTCCTTCCGGGAAGATGCCGAGCACCCCACCCTCCTTGAGGATGGCGAGCGCCCTGCTCATGGCCTCCTTGTCGCTGCCGTGCTGGGTAACGGGAATTGCGCCGCATTTCCTGACGAACCACCCGAGCAGGGGGTGATGGTAGAAGCTTTGGTGGATGAGGAAATGGACCCGGCGCCTGGTGCAGAGCGCCAGCAGCATGGAGTCGAAATAGCTGGAATGGTTTGCGCAGAGAATCACCGGACCGGTGGCGGGAATGCGTTTCGTTCCCTTTATCCTGAGCAGATGAAACATCCGCAGATAAACTCCAAAGAAAAAGCGGAGGAGTCGATAAACCGGCATCTATTCCACCACCCTCCCCATGTCAGCCTCGATATACCTGGTACAGAGGAAGCAGAAGAACGCGGCCATTGCCACGGCAAGCGGTGCGATCAAAAGCGCCGTTCTTATCCCCCACAGATCGGAACAGAAACCGAGGATGGTCGGGGAAACCGCGTCCCCCAAGGCATGAATGAAAAAGATGTTGACGGCAAAGGCGGTGGCCCGCAGGGAAGGGTTGGTGACGTTGACGATCACCGTATTGAGCGGACCGGTGTTGAAAAAGAGGAAAAACTCCGCGAGGAAGATGGCCGCGAGCGAGGCGGCAAGGGAGGGGGCGATGATGGCGAGGGCGACAACGGGCGCACCGACGACAAATCCCCACCCGGACACCAGCAGGTGCCCCCTGGGGCTTTTCTGCTGCCACCTGTCTCCGAGCCAGCCGCCCGCCAGCGTACCGCCGATTCCCGCCACCACCGTGACGGCGCCGAACAGGGTATTGCCCCGCGCCACATCCAGACCATGCACCCGGTTCAGAAACGAGGGGACCCACTGGGCGAGCCCCCCCAGGGCAAAGGTCATGGCTGCCATGGCAAGCGTATTGACGACGAACGAGCGGTTGGCGAGGAGGAGGACGAAGGCGTTTTTCCCCGTTTCGCTGCCGTTTGCCGCCGGATTTCCCCCCCCGGGGCGGCGCGGCTCGCGGAGGCGGCGGACAGGCAAGGCCAGGAGGAGCCCCGGCGCACCGACGATGAGAAAGGCGGCATGCCAGCCAAGCCCCTGGCCGATTATCCCCCCCAGGAGATAGCCGAGGGCGCTTCCTACCGGTATCGCCAGGTAGAAGAAGGAGAGGACCCGTCCGCGCCGTTCCTTGGAGAAATAGTCGGCAATGAGTCCCGGCGAGACCGTACCGAAGCTCGCCTCGCCGACCCCGATCACGGTGCGGGCCGCCAGAAGGGAACGGTAGCCGGGGGCGAAACCGGCGAGGGAGGTGGCCAGGCTCCAGGTAACCAGGCCGAAGGAGGCGAGGCCGGTCCTGCTGCCGCGGTCTCCCAGCCGGCCGAAAAACGGCGCGGATACCATATAGCAGAGCATGAAGGCGCTCCCCAGGAAACCGAGGGCCGTGTCGGAGAGGCGCAGGTCCGCCTTTATCAGAGGAAACACGGCGTAAAGCACCTGCCGGTCGATGTAGTTGAGGAGGTTGACCGCAAGGAGGAGGGCCAGGGCGTAACGGGAGTAGCGGCGGTTTTCGGAAACATCGTTCATCTGCGCTTGGCCTCGGCATGGAATGGCTAAAGAATTTTCTACCAGAAAACCGGGATGTTTGCCATGAAAAACTCGGGAGCCATTCGCAGTCCGGTCTGCTGTACCCGGCTGAAGATCAGCATTAATCAGCCTGTTTTTAATGGGAAAGCATACGTGATCCTGATAAGTACATGGTAAGCCAAATCTGCTCCAATACATCAGCTATTGGTCGATCCCGGACTTTTTTTTAAGCCAGTCCGACTCCATCTTCAACCGCCCGATCTCAGAATAAAGCCGCTCCGGGCTGGCTGACGGATCTTCGGGTTTCGGACCGCGCTTAGTCTCGAAAATGCTGGGCGCTTGAGAGAGGAGTTCTCGCTTCCATTCGCCCAGTCCTTAATATCAATCAGTAGCATCTCGTACGATCAAGCAATAATTCAGCAGGATCGATCTACCGATCATTGCCCATTCCGGAGTAAGGTAAGACCATAACAAGTCCCGCTGCAGGGCGCGCGCCTGCCTGACAGCTAACTGGCAATGACCGGGCTCTAAACGTTTAAAAGGAGAACATCATGAAAGCGATAGCCATAAACGGAAGCCCCAGGCCGGGCGGCAATACGGAGATCATGCTCAAGAAGGTGCTCGAACCTCTGGCAGCCGCCGGCTGGAGCACGGAGTATCTGCGGATCGGCGGAAAACGTGTGTGGGGTTGCCATGCCTGTATGATGTGCGTTGAAAGGCGGAATGGACGGTGCGTCATCGAGGAGGATGTTGTTAATGACTACCTGGAACGGATGTATGCGGCAGATGCAATCATTCTCGGCTCCCCAACCTATTTCGCCGATGTGACCTCCGAGCTGAAGGCTCTGATCGATCGAGCCGGCTTTGTTGCTCTGGCCAACGGCGGGGCATTCAGCGGCAAGATCGGCGCAGCCGTCGTGGCCGTCCGGCGCGGTGGTGCGACACATGTTTTCAACACCATAAACAACATGTTCCTCATATCCTCCATGATCGTCCCCGGCTCCCTCTACTGGAACCTGGGCGTGGGGACCGATAAAGGGGATGTCATTGGCGACGATGAGGCCATGCGGAATATGAACCATCTCGGGCAAACAATTGCCTGGCTTGGAGCGGCCATGGCCGCTGTACCTGACACCTCCCCCTTCCCCAAGCTTGCCGTGGAGTTGCATTAATTGGTGAGAGCCAGGGGGACGCTGCTTGTTATTTTTCTATTGCCATAGAAAACTGGAGACATCCCACAATTTCTGATTCCATGCCCCGTTCGCTACTCCTCCTCCCTCCGCGGCCCCAGCGGAATAACCTTCGCCGGCCTAGTCCGCACAGATATCGGCGAGCATGAGATCGGAGACCTCCCCTATCCAGGGCTGGTACACTACTTCCCCTTTTCGTCCCAGGGCGGAGAGGCTATCCCGGTCAAGAGCCCATCGCTCCGATAAAATCAGCTATGAGGCGGACCTGTTCATCAAGCATGTGGCGTCCGTAATGAATGGTGCACCCCCTTGCCTTCGCTGCGGCCAGAAGGGGGGTGGTTTCTGGCTTCATAATGATTTCGGCAACGGTCATGGCGGGTGTCAACCTTGTGGTATCAAACGGCAGCGGATCATCTGCTTTCAGACCGAGCGAGGTGGCGTTTATCACCAGATCGTGACCGGTCGGATCAGCATTTCCCACCATGATCGGCCGATCTGGAAAGAATTTGGCTACCCGCACCGCAATCTCTTCAGCCTTCGAACGGGTGCGGTTGGCAACCGTCAGGGATGCTACGCCAGCCTCTGCCAGAGCAAAAGCGATGGCTGCGGCTGCACCGCCCGCACCTATCAGAAGTGCCCGGCGACCAGCCGGATCGTACCCCTGGGAGCGCAACCCGGCTACAAAACCGGCACCGTCAAACATGTTACCGATCAGCCTGCCGTCCGCTTCCCGCCGCACCGCATTAACCGCACCGATTGCACGCCCGGCATTGCCAAGTTCATCACAGAGGGCGGCGACCGCAGTCTTGTGCGGGACCGTCGTGACAAAACCGCCTAGATTCTTCATGGTACGAAAAGCGGTCAGGACGGCCTCAAGCCCCTCTGGATCAACCTGTATTGGGACAAGAACCGCATCACAGCAGTTCAGTGAGAAAAGCTCGTTGAACACCTCTGGGGTGCGGACGTGGGAAATGGGGTCGGCGACGATGGCATAAAGCCTGGTCTTTCCGGTAATCATGTTTAGACGTCGTCCTTTCTGGCTACTGGATTGAGATCTTTATTTACTTTTCAAAGCCTCTTCGACAACGCATCTGATGCCCTTCCCCTCAAGCGCTGGTTTGTAGCATAGATTGCACGATATGCAGGTTGCTTTTCGTTTATCACCAGATCTCCAACGCTGGACAAGATCAGGTTCGCGGACGAGAGGGCGAGACAAGGATACGTAATCGGTCAGCCTCTCTGTCACCAACATTTCAGCAACCGAGTAGGAGCGAATCCCGCCAACCAGTATCAGTGGCACATTGATTTTATCCTTATAGTGCCTTGCAGCTTCGCGATAATAGACTTCATCCGCTTCATTATCCAAACGGCCTGGTCGGAAGGGGACAAATCGGCCAGAGTCTCTGTTTCCTCCACTTAATTCTATGGCATCGACTCCTGCTTTTTCGAGTGAGATCGCCACCTGAATCATCTCTTCCTTCGTGAAACCACCTTCCTGAAAATCTTCCGAATTGATCTTGATTAAGATCGGATACTCAGGGCCAACAGCCTGTCGAACGCTCTTCACCACTTCAAGCAGGATACGCGCACGATTTTCGAGTTCACCTCCATAGTCATCTTTTCTCCTGTTATGCGTAGGTGAGAGAAATTGACTGAGTAGATACCCGTGAGCTGCGTGGATTTGTATTGCATCGAAGCCCGCCTTTTGGGCTCTTGCTGCGCTCTCGGAAAAATCGGCTACTACCTTACGTATCTGCTCATGTGTCATTTCTCTGATGATCTGACCGGTCTCATTCTCACCTGATGATGGGGCATAAACATCAAGTCCGGTAATTTCGGAGGCCGCATAGCAACCTGCATGGGATAGCTGCAGGGCGATCTTGCCGCAGTTGTCATGAACACTTTTGACCATTTTTTCTAGTCCCGGGAGCAGGCTGTCGTTATCAGCTCCCAATTGCCGAAGCCTTGCCTGTCCTGCCTTGTTTACATAGGCATGGCCAGTAATAATCAATCCGACTTCTCCTTGAGCAAGCTTGCAAAAAAAGTCTGCCAGTTCTGGAGTGCAGGCTCCGCAATCATCAGCCATGCCTTCCCAGGTTGCAGATCTGATAAAGCGGTTTCCGAGGTTCAGACTTTTTATGTTGGTAGATTCAAACAGCTTAGCCATAAGTTTCTCCTGTACGCCATTGCCGACTAGTAATTTATTTGCGTTGGTTTCGCAGCACTGTAGCAAAGAGGGTATCGATGAAGTCTCGCAGCGGTTGGGTTGACTTCATCACCTTGGCCCGGAGGATAGCCCCTTCCCAACCCGAGAGAATGAACCCTGCAATAACAGCGGAATCAACATCCGGAGCCAGTTCCCCTACCCGCTGCGCTTCCCGCAAGCAGGCGGCGAAGCGCTCCTTCCACACAAGGAAGATCTCGTCGAGTCGGGCGCGAAAGCGCTCGTTCTGGTCGGCCAACTCCTGGCCTAGGTTGCCGATGAGGCATCCTTTGGTGCACTGGTTCTGGGTGAGGCTCGCCAGTCCGTTCTCCAGGTAGTTGTGGATGCGATTCAAGGGGGACAGATCCGCGTCGTTAAGGAAGGAGTCGATCTTCTGGGCGTATTGGTCGACAAATTGGTCGATCACCGTCATACCGAAATCTTCCTTGCTGCCGAAGTAGTGATAGAACGATCCCTTCGGGACACCGGCCTGCTTCAGCACCGTATCGATGCCGGTGGCGTTGTAACCGTGAAGTGAGATCAATTCCGTGCCGATGGATACAATCTCAGCTTTTGAGTCTTTCTTTTCCATGATTGGAATATTAGACCGGTCGTCTAGTTATTGTCAATCGTTTTTGTTATATATTCCCGTGAACTACAAGGGCAAAGAAGGCCATACAAATTCTCGGTTCATACGTGGAGCTAATCGGCTCAGTCGGCTCGTCCCGCCGAAGAAGTAACAAATCCGGGGCTGCTGTTGTGTGCTGCTCGCTTTTTTTGTCCCATCGGGCAAATACTCTTTCCTAAAATTTAATGTGCAACTTCCATGCTGCTATTCCTGGATTTTCCTCATAACTGCCTCTTTCCCCGTTAATATATCTACTAATATCCTGCCCAATCCCACTGCGCGCTATAAATCTATTATCCAAAGCATCATACTATCAGGCAATAATCAAACAGGATTGGTCTATCTGCCTTTGCTCATTCTGGGGTACGGTGTAATCATCAACAGGATAGTCCGTAACAGTTGAAAGGAGCTGATGTGCAAGCTGTAGCTATAAACGGAAGCCCCAGGCCGGGCGGCAATACAATTGCGCTCAATCCCTCAGGAGGGGTGTTACATGGCAAACAACATTTCACGTAGAAAATTCCTGCAGACAGGTGCTCTTGCTTTTGGAACCGTTACCGTAAGCAGATTTAGCGGCTTAAGCAACGCTTTTGCTGCTCAGCAGGAAAAATCACAGGTCTTTTTCACTAATGACATCAGTGCCGCCGGACTAGTGAAAATCTATTCCAGAATCAATCAGGGTATAACCGGCAAGGTCGGGATAAAACTACACACCGGTGAGCCGCACGGCCCCAACATACTGCCGCATGACATGGTGAAGGCCCTGCAACAGCAGATTCCCAACAGCAACCTGGTGGAGACCAACACCCTGTACAAGGGCAAGAGATTTACTACGGCAGACCATCGCGAGACCATCAGGATCAATGGCTGGGATTTCTGCCCGGTGGACATCATGGACGAGGACGGGGCGGTGATGATCCCCGTTAAGGGGGGGAAGCGTTTCAAGGAAATGTCGGTAGGCAAACACATGCTTACGTACGACTCGATGGTAGTGCTGACCCATTTCAAAGGGCACGCCATGGGCGGCTTCGGCGGTTCAATGAAGAATATCGCCATAGGCTGCGCGGACGGGCCCATTGGCAAGAAAATGGTCCACGCCGCCCCGGATAATGAGCATTACGAGAGCTGGCTTAAAGGCGAACCTTTCCAGGAAAACATGGTGGAGTCGGCAAAGGCCACGATAGATCACTTCGGCAAGCGGATCGTCTATATAAATGTGCTGCGCAATATGTCAGTAGACTGCGACTGCGCCGGTATCAGTGCAGCTCCGGTCAAGGCGCGCGATCTGGGCATCCTGGCTTCTACAGATATCCTGGCCGTAGACAAGGCCTCCATTGACATGGTGTATAAGCTGCCAGACGCGGAACTTCACGACCTTAAAGAACGCATTGAATCCCGGAAGGGGCTGCGCCAGCTGTCGTACATGAAAGAGATGAAAATGGGCAATGACCGGTATGAGTTGATCACGCTCGGGTCCGTATGATGAATTGAGACTGCTTCGACGAGAAACCATGAAACTCACAGCATTACTAATATCGCTATCTCTTCTCGTTTCAGCGGTTGCTTCTGCCAATCAGGCGCTTGCCATTGGAGAAAACAAATCATCTCAGACCATTGCAGCTATTTCGGAGGCGCAAACCATGGACAAAAATCAGGCACTGAGTGTCAAGCAACAAGGGATTATTCCCATTGCCGCGTTTACCGCCAAGGGCGATCCGGAAAAACTGAAAGTCGCCCTGAATGAAGGTCTGGATGCCGGCCTGACCGTGAACGGAATCAAGGAAATACTGGTGCAACTGTACGCGTACACCGGCTTTCCGCGCAGCCTGAACGGTCTCAATACCTTCATGGGTGTTATGGAAGAGCGGCAGAAGAAGGGGATCAAGGACGAGGCAGGCAGGGGGGCAAGCCCCTTGCCTGCCAATAAAAGCAGTGTCGAGCTTGGAACGGACATTCAGACGCGGCTGGTAGGAAAGCCGGTCACCGGGGCGATATATACCTTCGCTCCCGCCATCGATCAGTTTTTGAAAGGCCACCTGTTCGGGGATATCTTCGGGCGAGACAATCTGGATTTCCAGAGCCGTGAGATTGCTACCATTTCCGCTCTGGCCAGCATGGATGGCGTCAATCCCCAACTGCAGGCCCATTTCAACGTCGGGCTTAATACCGGCCTGACTGAGGCGCAGCTAAAGAGCCTGATTTCTGTTCTCAGTGCCAAGGTTGGTAAGGATGAAGCCTGTAACGCTCGTGAAATATTAGGTAAGGTTTTGAGCGGCAGAAAGTCCTTGTGATGAAACGAATTCTTTTCTACGTCGTAATTTTTGGAGTCTTTATTGTTATGGCATCTTCGCTCATCAATAACAGCAACACTGCCCTGGCACGGTCACCCCTATCCCTCGAAAGCGACCTGAAAAATCCCGTCATGGTGACAAAGGGTGGGCCGCTTGAACAGGCTCGCATCATGTGGGATTTCTTTTTCAACAAACCTGCGGACACGCGTCCTTCTGGCAAAATCCCGGTACAGACATTGACCGGAGCGCAGTTGACGTCCGCCACGAACAATACGGTTTATCGACTGGGACACTCGACCGTCCTGATGAAGCTGCATGACGTCTTCTGGATAACCGATCCTATGTTCTCCGACCGGGCATCCCCGGTGCAGTTTGCCGGGCCGGAGCGGTTTCACGCGCCCCCCATCAGCATCGACGAGCTCCCGCCGATCAAGGGGGTCATCATCTCCCACGACCATTACGACCACCTGGACCATGATTCCATCATGAAGCTGGCGGGGAAGGCGGAATATTTCCTGACGCCGCTCGGGGTGGGAGACATCCTTGTCGACTGGGGGGTGCCGGCAGCAAAGGTGCGGCAACTGGACTGGTGGGAGGGGATTGACATTGACGGCATCCGTTTTGTCGCCACGCCTGCGCAACACTTCTCCGGTCGCGGCCTTTTCGACAAGAATAAAACCCAGTGGGCTTCATGGGTCATCCTTGCCCCTGAGCAGCGCCTGTTCTTCAGTGGCGATTCCGGCTACTTCGACGGCTTCAGGCAGATCGGCGAGAAATACGGCCCCTTCGACCTGACCCTGCTGGAAACGGGCGCCTACAACGCAAACTGGCCGAAAGTCCATATGCACCCGGAAGAGAGCATCCAGGCGCATCTCGACCTGAAGGGCAAGCGCCTGCTACCGATCCACAACGGCACCTTTGATCTCTCCATGCACTCCTGGCGGGAACCGTTCGACAGAATAGCCGCCCTGGGTAATGCTCGCGGCATTCCGGTCATTACCCCCCTGATGGGTGAACCGGTGAGCATGCACGGCATCACGAATGGTCGGCGCTGGTGGGAAGATCCGGACAGAGTCAAAGAAACAGAGCTGGTGCAGGTTAAGGGACAACCGGCAGCCGAGCAGCTTTGAAAGGCTTCTGCAGGTTCATCTGCGGGATCGACAGCCCGCCCGGCATGGGCGGGCTGTTTGTCTTTACGAGCACTGAATCGCCCCCAAAAGTCCGGACACTCGCGCTTGAGATGCCCAACTCCCCAGCTCGCATACCAATCAAATCAGCTCCTTGCTCCAGAATTGCATGGGGTGGTCCCGTTTGATGCCATCGGTCTCACGCCAGATGAAATGAGTGGTTACCCCGTGGAGTCGGACAAACTCGGTACGGGCAAGGAATCTTGTGATGGGGATGTAGTCACGCGGGCGCAAGGGGTGATCGTCGGGCTGCTCAACCGTGGCGCAGGTGAGTCTGCGGTAGCGGCCGAGAGAACGGATGTTGCTTTCCAGTAGGGCAAGCAGCTTCCGGCCCAGTCCACAATTGCGGTAGGCCGGGCGAAAGAGCAGTTCCCCGACGTAATATGTCTCGTTGAGCGGAAATGTTGTCCCGGCAAAGGCGTCAAGCATCTGGGCGTCTTCATGGATAAGAGGCATGCCCGTACTCCCCGTCAATATGTCGAACCTCCACGTACTCGGTCATTTCGTAGACGGTGAGTCCTATGGCTACACTGCCGATGAACACCAAGGTAGGCCGTGACGGTGACCACAAGTAGGAATTGTGGTTGTCACCCCTCGCTTTCTCTCGCTCATCAACCGTACGACGCCATAAGCACAGAATGGAGCAGGACGAAATAAACAAAAAAATCTGTGCTCACCAGAGCGCCAACCGAAATTATATTGATCAAGGTATCAGTGTACTAGAACTGGCGCAAAATGCTGCTGGACGGTATTCTATGGAAGAAGTGGCTAAAAAAAGAGAAATACTAAAATCAGTGCACTCGAACTCCACTTGGAAGGATGGGCAACTCGTGTCTGATTACAGGAAACCCTTTGACCAACTTGCACTTACGAGCCATGCCTATAGAAAGAAAAAGGTCGCTTTTCCTGAGAAAAGCGACCTTTGTACGTTTTGGCTCCCCAGCGCGGACGGTTCTGGGCACTGGGAAGAGCGCTTATCGCTGTAACGGTTTGGCTTTGACCCGCCGGTTTTTGGGGCGGGTCGTAAGTGTTGGAATTGACTTCTTTCCCAGTTTGATTACGGCTCGTAATTCTTTAATAGCAACATAGCGAGCAGCGTCCACCACCAGAGGACCCTTTATTCCAATCGGGTTACATTGATTGTACTACTGACTCCATCAACCTTGAGTTTGTAACTTCCGCCGGAAATGTAGATTATTACTTTAGGTCGATAAGAATAATGGTAGGTGTATGCGTAAGACGACTGTTGCCAGATTTGGCCATTCACTAACCTGAAAATTGTTTCACCACTCCAACCTTCAAATGAGCCGTCAATTTGGCTTTCAACTACCCCAGAGTTTACAGTGTTTGGTGCAGAATACGTTGATTGTGGTTCTGTATTTTCTTTCGTTCTACGCCGTAATTCGGGCTCTTTTTGTCTCACTTCGGTGGATGTTTCTCCAATGCATACAGCTTCTACGCTATCTCCATGGTCAATAATCTTACATTCTGAATAAGACAATTTTGTTGCCATAATTATTGGCATCGCTAGGCATACTGCTAATACAATTCTCATAATATTCCCCATTGAGTGATGAAGAGTAGTTCCGTCCCCCATATTTGAGCACTTCTTCAACCAATATCTGTTGCTTGACACTATCCAGGAATAATTATGAAAGTGGCTGGATCTATGCCAAATGCCTGAAGCATCCTTTGGCACCTGCGGTTTAGTTGTGCGGCATTTTCATTGGTGTCCACAATGATATCAGTTCCCTTTATTCTTTCGTATCTGTGTTTAAAATCAGAAACAGATTTAGAAAAGTACTTTTTTGTTCTCCCCTGAATCTGAAAAAGGTCATCCGCCTGACTGGGAAATTTTCTTATAATAAGATGCGTTAATTTTACAAATACATCTTTATGTGATTCAGCTTCGTGCATCCTATTGTCAAAAATGAATCCAGACACACCTGTCCCAGTTAGTTCTCCTCTATTTTTACTGAGATCAATATTTATTTTAGATAGTAACGCCAGGGCTTTGGTCTGCTCCTCTGGTTCCATTTTTTGTAAGTTGATTCGTAGATCTTCAAATGTATTCTTGACGCTCATTTGTCCCTCCTGAAGTTATAGTCCAACGGGGCCGGCCTTCACCTGTCAGGTTTTAGGGCAGGTGAAAGGACGTGGTTATACCTCGCCGTTATTGCCGTTTGGTGTACTTCAATAGGTTGTCTATTTCTTTTACTATCAAGGAAGGGTTCGTATAAACGTCACCCTGACAATCATTCGGCGGGTGAATGACCTATTTTTGTGAGCTTAATTTCTGGGGCAAACTCGTATCCAATTTCAGTATTGTCTGAAGCTAATTCAGCAATCCATCCATATTGTTTAAGCCAGTTCAAGAAGGCTTCCATGTTTAGTTTGTTGAGTCCAGACATTTTTTCATGTGGGCCGTTTGGAAAGGCATTAGATGCTTCGCTATAGTGGATCAAAAAAACAAACTTTTTCTCTTTGTCAGCTTCAACTAACGCTTTGCGGATAGCATCAATCCATTTTTGGCTGTCGGACATTTTGTTTCTCCTTTTGGGTTTAATCCGGGCCTTAAACCCGAAAAGTTCTGTTAATTTATTTTTTGTCCCGCAACTTTTCAGCGGCTTCGCGTTCTGCATCTTCTTCTGCTATCAGATCGTCAATCGTAGGAGGGTGTGATTTGTCCCATTCTTCGTTAAATTTAGCGTCTCTGTCATCTTCATTTCTTTTGTTTAAAAGATATGCGATGGCACATAAGGCAGCAAAAATTAACCATAATACGTTCATATCAAAACCTCCTTTATTGGGGGCATAACGTGGTGAGCCTTCACCTGCCGGTTTTCAGGGCAGGTGTAAGGCGTTGGTTATGTATTCGGTTTTTCTTTACAAAATGCGCCAATAGTGAAAAGACCGAAAATAACCGCGCCAACAAGACTAAAAATTTTTCCTAAAGTGAGTTGAGAAAAAGGAACGCTGAAAATACCTTCTGGGTAGAGAAAATAAGCTATTGTTCCAAAAACAGCGGCAAAAACAATCCTAGCATATATCATGATTACCCTCGCTTATTAGACACTTGATATTTTGCTTATTTATCGTGAAGGAAAGTCATTTACTTTTAACGGAGGTTCGCTGGTTATGAATCGAGATAATCTAATGCATTACTTTCTGGGGTGTTGGCTCGTTTTGGCGACTTTTATTATATGCGGGGTCGGCTACCACTTGATTCACGGCTGGATTAGAGAAATGGGATGGCTCCCTCTGAGTAAATTCTTTGTACGCAAGGTAAAGAGTCAAGATAAGGATGGCAGCGGTCATGGCTAACATCCAATTGTCAGACCTTCCCTTTCTTCTATGTAACTCAACTTCGGCTTCATGTCTTTCCAGGCCGTTATAATTACCACCGTCAGGAGGTATTCCGTCAATGATGCGAAGTAACTGCTTATCTTCCAGCTTTCTGAAGTGTTTTGTACTTTTGATAACCTCTTCACGTTCCACATATGCCTCATTTCTTTAATTACATAACTCGTAATTGATCAGACCCGGCCATCATCCCACCAAATCTGATTCTTCTGCATTAGTACTAAAACACAATTGACGTAACCATCTAAATTTATTATAAACACCATATCAATAAATATTCCAATTTGAGTGTTGGCCGTTACTGGCCAACATACCGGATGTTTTCAGTCCTGAACTTTTATCGACTAAATGGTTGTCTTCAAGTTCAATCTGTGTAGGCTAATATTCATTAGCCCGCAATATAATTCAGCGTAGAACAAATGTCAAAGGAGATAACATGCTTCTAATCCCAAATGCGGTGTTTATCCGGTATATTACGCATCTCAGTTCACGTAATGTTGCTACAGACCGTTAATAGATGTTGCTACACAAAAAAAAGGGGCTTGTCCGTCGTTGCCAAAGGCAGCGGCGGACAAGCCCCTCTTCACATTGTTTACTTGTAGTGCTGGGTTACGCTCTCCCGGCTATGGCCGAGATACTCTGCGATTTCTTTATCAGGTTTACCTTCCCTGTCCCGCTGTTGAGCGGCTTCGTGCCTATACAAGTGGAGATTCGCCATATTCTCTTTAGTAGCTCCTGCGCGATTGAGCTCGTTTGAAAATTTTTTGAGACCCTGTTTAAGCGATAGGTTGGAAGGAATCAGCGATTTCTGTCCATTGTCCTTAATATATTGCAGGACTTTTTGCACTAAATCTTTTTGATCCTGTCTTTCAATGGGAACATCACGAGGCCGACCGCCCTTTGCTCCCGCAACGACTATCCGCTCTTGCCCGTCTTTAACTATGACTAGGTTTGAAAGAAGAGCTTCTTCTCTGCGTAGACCAAACCCTTTTGCCATGTCACATGCTAGCCCCAGCCATTCATCCTTTGCATAGAGCTTGTCTCGGGCGTCAGTCATTTTATCGAGGTCACCATGTTTTGGTTGGTACCTGTCTGACCGGTCAATCCCAAGGTCAATGTTATGACGTGGTACTATGTTGTCTTTGCCGATGGCGTGGGCAATTTCGCGCATTGCTGTCATGTAATTAGACCTTGTGCTCGCCGATAAATTATCATTTTCAAGTTTCTCAATAAATCGCTCCACATGCTTTGTTTTCATGTCGCGTATTGACTGCAGCCCCTGCGTTGACATGAAATCAGCAATACGTCCGATATTGCCAACCAGTTTCTGCGTAGTTCCTGAACCCTTGCCATAGTTTTTACCGACCAATCGCTTTGCCTCATTTCCCAGTTTACTGCTCATAGTTGTTCTCCTTTCCTGTTGTAGTGTGCCAAAAGGGTTGAGTGAATTTGCCACACAGCTTATAGCTGTGCCCTTAGGCGACTCTGATCCGTAAATCAGACGCCCTTCGGTTCCTCAATTTTTTTCCGAACCCGCAGGTTTGGTCCTTGGTCTCAACCAAGAAATCGAGGAGGCATACTGCCGTATCCTTAGTGGAAGACGGAGACGGCACATGACACAGGAGGGATGTAATGAGTGGTTTTGGGGAGAGGTGCGACGCGATGAGAAAAATCCGTCTCCTCGACGGATATTTCTCATCGCGTGTGAACGCCCGCTGGGCGGGCGGCGGCCGGCCAGCCGTCTCTTTCTCATTGCTTCGCGTTTGAAAAAGAGACGGCTGGCGAAAGGCGTTCGAAGGAAATTGCTTTGTTGACCGAACGTGGAGGGATTTATGGTAATGGCTGCACCGTGATCTCGATGGATGTATAGATGACGAGATGAATTGGTGTGAGCTCTAATGTTGGTAGGAGATGTGTCTTACGACACAGTTGAACCTTAAAGCGGGGATACTGATAGTTTTACTGACATGGCGGCAAAGGTTGTCTGGAATGCGTAGGCATGGTCAGAAGGTTAATTTGCTGGATCAGCATTCTGGATGTTTTTGAGTGTTGTTACTTAAGGAAACAAAGATTGATGAAGTGGGCTCTCGTGGTGGGTACTTGCTGATGTGGCGCAAGATCAAGGACAAGAGTCACTACTGGAAAAAAAGTGAATACATCGTCCGATGCTATATGCAGGCGACTGGACGGGGTGTCGCTTGCAGCTTTGACCAACTATGGAGTTGGACTGAAAATCCTTGGAGGAAATAATATGTGCTAAGTATCTACCAAAAATAAAATACTTTCAAGAGAAAAATAAGTAGAAGAGCTTTTGATACGTCCCATAAACAAATTATATATTGTTTTTATATTCGACAATAGAATTTATAAGTAACTATGATAGCACTAAAGTAATATGATTCAAGAAATACCAAATTTGGTATTTCTTGAATCTGTATAGGTTGTAAAAAAATACAAACCTTTAAAGAAATATACATTATCATTAAATAGTAAAGGTTGCCGGCCTGCACAAGAGTCATCGTTAGATTTAATAACCTTGACTAGGTGTGCAAATGAGTAATAAGATTTATAGCAATAGACACTATGATCTATGCCACAGTAGCTTCAGAAAATATGATAATTCGTGTGACAAGATATTCAGCAGACAGAACTCTTGTAAGGATTGCCAAGGCAAGTACAGGTTAATCACTTCCCGATTTGAGGGTTTGGACAATAATGTATTCGCGAAGGAGCTTGACTTAATTGAGGCTTTCTTGCCCGAATTACTCGATATTCTTTCAAAGACAACTGTTGACGTGGAAGCACCGGGAAATCAAAATCACCGAGACCAGCGGGAAAAATGAAGAGTATCACATGCTCTGATTGTAGGATTGATCCGCTAGTAAGAAGGGAACAGGAGTTAAAACATGGCAGTAGCGCTCTATGCACGTGTTTCAACGGCGAAACAACATGAACGGGATCTGTCTATTCCTGATCAGATCAGGCAGATGCGCGATTGGTGCAAACAAAATGGTTATTTGATTGCAACCGAATATGTTGAGCAAGGGCTTTCGGCCACTAATGATCGTCGGCCAGAGTTCCAGCAGATGATTGCAGAAGCTTGTACCAAGCCCTCCCCATTCGAGGCCATCGTAGTTCATAGTCTCTCACGGTTTTTTCGTGATCAATTAGAGCTGGGCCTGTATGAGAGACAATTGAAAAAGTACGGCGTAAAACTCATTTCTATTACGCAGATAACTTCTGATGATGCTGCCGGTGAGATGATGCGGCAAATCCTAAGTATGTTTGACGGTTATCAAAGCAAGGAAAATGCGAAACATACTATGCGAGCCATGAAAGAAAATGCTCGCCAAGGCTTTTTTAACGGATCAAAACCTCCTTTCGGTTATAAGGTGGTTGAAGCTGATATGCCTGCGAGGAATGGAAACAAGAAACGGCTCGAAATTGAGCCGACTGAAGCAGAAGTCGTAAAGAATATCTTTGCCCTGTATCTTGGTAAAGTAGGGAAAAGCTATGGAATCAAGGGAATCGCGTCTCATCTGAATTCGCTTGGGATGACCGCAAGGGGGAGACGCTGGGCTCGTGGTTACATTAACAAGATTCTTTCCAATACCGCCTATATCGGCGAATATTATTTTAATAAAACCAATGCAAAAAGCAGGAAAGGCAAGCCTGAGACGGAATGGGTTCTTGTTAAAGTTCCTGAAGTCATTGATAAAGAAACATTCGAAAATGCTCGGGAACGAAGAGAGGAGCGGCAACCTTCAAAGAAAAATCCTGCACAGGAGTCATCACCGACTCTATTGACAGGTCTACTCAAGTGCGGGGAGTGTGGCGCAGGAATGACCCTCGCCACAGGCAAAAGCGGTCGCTACCGTTACTATAAATGTACGAACAGAATCAACAAGGGAAATGAACTCTGCAAAAGCAAAAATATACCAATGGATAAGCTTGATGAAATGATATTGAAGACAATTGGCGAGAAAATTTTTACCCCAGCTCGCGTACTTGCGATGATCAAAGAATTGCAGAAACGGATGCAATTGTCTTTATCAAAAAATGACGATGCATTGAAAACTCTAAGGAAAGAGATGGAAGAGTTGAAGCTAAAGATGGATCGTCTATGTGAGGCACTTGAAAATGGCCTTTTACCCCAAGAGGTGATTCGTGACCGCTCGCAGAACCTTCAGGTAAGACGTCAGGCAATCCTTAAAGAAATGGCAGGATTAAAGCGGCGGCAAGAATTGCCGTTCAAGGATTTGGGGCACCAAAAGGTTTACGATTTCTGTCAGGTGCTCAATGCAAAGCTTCATGACCCTGCATCTAATTTTGGTAAAGAATACCTGAAAATGCTTGTGGAAGAAATTTGCGTTGAAGAGAAGGAGATTAAGCTGAAAGGGAAACTTACCGATATTGCAAGCGCTGTAAACAAAACGGCTCTGGGACTCACTATTGGAGTGCCCAGAGCCGGTAATGATTGGCTCCCCAACCCGGACTCGAACCAGGGACATGGTGGTTAACAGCCACCCGCTCTACCGACTGAGCTATTGGGGAATAAATTGTTGAAATCACCGGGTTTTTTCAGCTCTTTTGACATGCCGGATGAATTCAAAGAGGCTCACTTTATAGCATGTCCCATCCCACGCGTCAATAAAATTCTTAACTTCTGTCAGTACCGGTATTTCGCTTGTATTATCCCGACTGGCATTACTGGGGTGAAAGACGCCGGTGTGACGAGGAATCCATACCCATTCCTGCACCGAGAGCCGCATAGATGCGGGCAGCTGCCGTTATCTGGTCAAAGATGACCTGCTCGTCGGGTGTATGGGCGGTTTCAAGGGAGCCGGGGCCGAGGATGAGCGGCTTAGAGCCTGCGGCAAAGAAGAGGTTGCCGTCCGAGTGGGAGCGGAAGGCATCCAGGCGAAGCTCAAGTCCCATCTCCGGGTAGATTTCCCGCAGGATCTGCGCAGGCCGGTTGCCGGTGCCGAGGTTGTAGCCAGAGGAGGCGAAATTGAAGGTTGTGTCCAGATTCAGGCCGGGGATGAAGTGTTCGGCCGTTGCGACCACCCTGCGGATCGCCTCCTGGATGGCGGCAGGGTCTTTGTCCGGCGGCAGATGCAGATCGATCCAGGCCTCGCAGCGGTCAGGGACGACAAAACCTGCCCGCGCCGAACTCATCTCCCGGATCGAATAGATGATTTCAGATTTCTCCCGGTCGAAAAGCGGGTCTTTCCCCAGCTGCAACAGCACGCGCAGCATCGATTCTACGGCGTTGTGCCCCAGCTCGGGGAGGGAAGAGTGGCTTCTGCGGCCGCGGGTGACGAAACCTGCCTCAAGGTAGCCGTAATGGGCGAAGCAGGCGGCCAGTTCGGTCGGTTCGCCGATGACGACCCACGGTGGGCGGCATGTGTCAAGGAAAGCTGCGCTCCCGTCGCCGTTTTCTTCCTCCCCGACCGCAAGGAGGAGACCCAGCGGCGGCCGCTCCGCCGATGGGAGGGCGGCGGCAATGGCCAGCCAGGCCTCGACCATGGCAGCGCATCCCCCCTTCATGTCGGCGCACCCCAGACCGCGGATTATGCCGTCTTTCTCCTCTGCCCCAAATGCTTCCAGATCCCAGGCCGGAACGGTATCCACATGGCCTACCAGATAGAGCTGTGGCTCTTTCCCCCCCATGGTTACGCGCAGGTTGTATCGCTCGTCATCCACCTCCTGGCGTTCCACGTCGAAGCCGGCCCGGGTGAGGAGTTCTTCCAGATAGAGCTGGATGTCCTCTTCCTTGCCGGAAGGGGAATAGATGTCCAAGAGCTCCAGGAACGTTCTCCGCAGCCGTTCGGGACTGATCTCCCGCCAAATCCTTTTCAGCTGGCCGGTCATGGCTTCTTTCCGGGCTTGGATTTTGCCTTGCGGGTCAGGTTGAGTGACATGTACACGTGTTCCTGGATATTGTTGAACCCCTGTTTCTGGAAGAAGCGGACGGCTGGCTGGTTGTCGGCGGAGGTGTCGATGAAGATCATCCGCACCCCCTGCTCCCTCATGCGACGCTTTATCTCCTTGAACAGCCCGCCCCCCACGCCGCTTTGCTGGGTGTTTCCACGGACTCCGAGCCAGACCAGATAGCCGTATTTCCAGGGGGAATTGTGCTTGTCCACCGTGGTTCCCAGGGCAAAACCGAGGATCTTGTCCCCGGCTTCCGCCACCAGGCACAGTTCGTTGTCGGAATTGAAAAGAGTGATGATTTCGTATTCGTCCCAGGTGCGGTAGAGGCTCTGGGAATACTCGGCGGTAAAGACCTCCTCGCCGATATGGAAGACCTCGGGAAAATCATCGATGGTCATCCCTCGGATTCGAAGCGTTTCTTCGCCGGCAGCTGGATTTTCTGACATGACGTGACCTCAATGATTGAAATGGCACCACCCTTATAACTATAACAGATTTCGCCCTCCGCACATCGAATGTCCGCGCATCATGGCGAGATTCTGTAACCGTAAATAAATATTTGACATCGGTTGATTGTCAATTAAAGTTTTTTAAGACGACAAAGGATCGATGATGATCGATTCTGGGCCGGGGTGATGTTTCACCTCTGCAAACTTATCCACCAAGGAGGCGCTTCATGAAAAAGATTTCCAGTTACCTCATGGTCCCACTGTTTCTCTTCGTCGTTGCCTCATCGGCCATGGCGGCCGGTATCCAGCCCGATTCCTTTACCCTTTCCGGTATTGTTGGCGGGTACAGCTTCGACGGTAAGCAGCACCTGGAAACGAGGCCAGTTGTCGGTATTCGTGGCGGCTACAATTTTACCAAATATGTCGGCGTGGAGGCTCTGTTTGATTATGTGCCGACGGAGGGGACCCGGACCAGTGACGACGCCAACGTGTACCGCTATGGCGGTGACGTCCTGCTCCACCTTTTGCCCGACAGCGACCTGGTTCCCTATCTGGCGGCCGGTTACAGCGGTATCTCCCTGGACCGGGAAAACCAGAAAACGAATAACCTGGGTGTCTTTGATTACGGGGTGGGGCTCAAGTACTTCGTGACCGACGAGCTGGCGCTGCGAGGCGATTTCAGGCATCTGGTCTTCAGGGATGGTGGCGAGACCCTCTACAATTACGAGTACACCGTGGGAGTGTCGTTCCAGTTCGGCGGGGAAAAGCCCGCCCCGCCTCCAGTACCTGCTCCGGTCGTGCAACCGGCTCCGGAACCACCGCTCGAGCCGGTTCCTGCGGCTGAACCCGCCCCTGGTCATTACAAATACTGCGTCACTCTCCACATGGAGTATGACATTTGCAGGGCGGACATTCGACCGGAATACCATGACGAGGTGGCTAAGATCGGCGACTTCATGAAAAAATATCCGACAACCACCGCCGTCATCGAGGGGCATACCGACAATGTCCCCGTCACCCCCCGTTGCGAGTATAAAGACAATATGGCACTTTCCCAGGCCCGGGCCGAGAAGGTCGTAGACTACTTGGTGGAGAAGTTTGGTATCGACAGATCCCGCCTCTCTGCCAAAGGATATGGCTTCACCCGTCCCGTTGCCGACAACTCCACCAATGAGGGTAAGCAGAAGAACCGCCGCATCGAGGCCATCATCGACTGCGCCTTTGTCCCCCAGGAGATAACGCCTCCCGAAAAGCTCTGCATGATGCTTCAGATGCAATTCGACACCGGAAAGGCGAACATCAAGCCCGAGTACCGGGATGAGATCGCCAAGGTCGCAGATTATATGAAAAAATATCCGACGACCACCGCAGTCATCGAGGGGCACACCGACAACGTGGGTGGGTATGAGTACAACATGAAGCTTTCCCAGGCGCGGGCGGAAAACGTGGTGAACTATCTGGTGGATAACTTCGGCATCGAGCGCTCCCGCCTATCCGCCAAGGGATATGGCTACACCCGGAGCATCGCCTACAACAATACCCCCGAGGGGAGACAGAAGAATCGGAGAATCAATGCGGTCATCGACTGCGTGGTCAAAAAGTAAGGGCAAAACGGCTGATAAAAAAAGCCCATGGGAGTTTCTCCCATGGGCTTTTTTTGTCGCTATGTGCGTCAACCAGTCGCTTCCGACCGGTAAACCCCTATTTTCCCTTCTTCAGGTCGATCAGTATCAGCTTGGCTACCGCCTTCAGCGTCTCAAACACACCCTCGCCGGTGGTTGCGCAGGCCTCGAAATCCGGGATGTTGGTGGGGTTCAGCTCCTTGCGCAACTCTTCAATGCTGACCACGTTGGGGAGGTCGCGCTTGTTGTACTGGATCACGTAGGGGATCTTGTCCAGATCGTACCCCTGCTCAGAAAGGTTTATGCGGAGGTTTTCTATGGACTCGATGTTGGCATCCATCCGCTCTTCCTGCGAATCGGCGACGAAAACTACGCCGTCAACCCCCTTCAGGATCAGCTTTCGCGAGGCGTCGTAGAATACCTGACCAGGCACGGTGTACAGGTGAAAGCGGGTCTTGAACCCCCTGATCTCGCCCAGGGCCAGCGGCAGAAAATCAAAAAAAAGCGTGCGTTCCGTTTCCGTGGCAAGGCTAATCATTTTGCCCTTTGCTTCGGGAGCGGTCTTCTGGTAGACAAACTGCAGATTGGTTGTTTTGCCGCAGAGGCCGGGACCGTAATAAACGATTTTACAGTTTATCTCACGGGAGGCGTAGTTGATGAAGGACATCTGACTTTACCCCAATTGGTTAGCTGAACAGGTTATCGATATCATCGTCGGTGATTTCGGCAAAGGGGAAATCCGTGTCGCCGCTTTTTTCCTTTTCCTCCGCCTTCTGCATGAGTCTTGCGAAGATGGTGGTCAGTTCTTCCGAAGCCTTCTTTACACGGAGACGCACCAGACCGAGCGAGGAGCGGTTGTCGAACAGGACGACGAGGATCACCCTGCCGCCGACGATGGATATATGCAGATTGTCTTTCTCACCTTCATGGAAAAGGATGGAAAACTCCTTTTCGCCGATGAGCTTTGCCAGACCGCCCGTAGCAGCGATGTTGCCGGCGGTCAACGATGCCAACGAGGTGGTGTCGAAGCGCTCGGTCTCCCCCACGCCGGTGATCAGCTGGCCGTTCTTGTCCACCAGGAAAATCACCTTGCTGTTGGCTTCCCTTAAGAGCTTTTCAATAACAGCGTTTATCTGTTTGAATTCCTCATCGTACATAACCATCTGAGGATTCGACATGTAACACCCCTTGTGCTGTACAAAAATTTTATTACAGCGGATTTTATATAACAGAATTAAATGATACTTTCAAGGCTTTTAAAGGAAGGCGCATTCAGCCGTAAAAAAGCCCCGGCATGGCTGCCGGGGCTTTTTTTACGGTTTCGACGGAGCGGCTACTTATTTCTCCGAGTTTTCGTAGGACATGGCGGCCATCTTCTCGTAGAGTTCAAAACGGCGGGTGGTCCAGCTTGTCGCCTGCTTCATCAGGGCGGCTGCGGCATCCGGGTTGTTCTTCTTCAGAACACGGTAACGGTTTTCACCATAGGCGTATTCCTCGAAAGACATGGTCGGCGCTTTGCTGTCGAGCTGGAGCGGGTTTTTCCCTTGGGCTGCCAGTTCGGGATTGTAACGGATGAGTGGCCAGTGACCGGAGGCGACCGCGTTTTTCTGCTCGTCGACGGCTGTGGTCATGTTGATGCCGTGGGCGATGCAGTGGGCATAGGCGATGATGAGCGACGGTCCGTTATACGCTTCTGCTTCGATGAACGCCTTTACCGCCTGGGCAGGGTTGCTCAGCGAAACCTTTGCCACATAGACATTACCGTAAGCCATGGCGATCATTCCCAGGTCCTTCTTCGGCATTCCCTTGCCGCCTGCGGCGAACTGGGCAACGGCGCCGAGCGGGGTGGATTTGGATGCCTGGCCGCCGGTGTTGGAATAAACTTCCGTATCGAGCACCAGCAGGTTGACGTTCTTGCCGGAGGCTATGACGTGGTCAAGACCGCCGTAGCCGATGTCATAGGCCCAGCCGTCGCCACCGACGATCCAGACCGATTTCTTGACCAGGTAGTCCGCCAG
>DAIEGL010000193.1 GCA_027356255.1 Geobacter sp.
TGCAGGGAGCGGCGCAGCGTCACCCTGATCCGGGCGGTCAGTTCTCCGATGCCGAACGGCTTGGTCAGGTAATCGTCGGCGCCGGCGTCCAGGGCCTTCACCTTGTCGTCTTCCCGCTCCCGCACCGACAGGACGAGGATCGGCACCTGCGACCATTCCCGTATCCGCCTGATTACCTCCACCCCGTCCATGTCCGGCAACCCGAGGTCGAGGAGGATCACATCGGGCTTGATCGCCACGGCTGCGGCCAGGGCGGCATGGCCGTTTTCCGCCTGATGGAGGGAGAACTCCCCGGTATCCAGCGCAGTGCGCAGGAAACGCTGGATTGCCGCCTCGTCGTCCACGATGAGGATGCGCGGCAGGTTGGCGCTGCTTTTATCTGTAGGCATGTTTGTTCCCCTAACTCCTTGCCTCCCCTTGTCAGGGGGGGGTATCATTTACATCGGCAGGGTGACGATCACCCGCAATCCTCCGCCGGCCCGGTTTTCCGCCCGGATCTTTCCACGATGGGCCTCGACGATCCCCTTGCAGATGGAGAGCCCGAGTCCTGTCCCCCCCGCCCCCTCCGGGACAGGAATCCGGTAGAACTTGTCGAAGATCCGCTTCAGGTCCGGTTCGGGCACGCCGGGACCGCGATCGGAAACTTCCAGCCTCAGCTTTCCGCCTTCATGCCGGGCGCTGATCTCGATGGGGCCCTCCGCGGGGGAATATTTCAGCGTATTATCCAGGAGGTTCACCAGCACCTGGGTCATGAGCGCCATGTCCAGCCGGACCAGGGGGAGCCCGGCCGGCAACCGCACCTCGATGTTCCTTGCGCCGAGCCGCTGCTCCAGCGCTGCCAGCGCGCAGCCGACCAGGTCCTGGATATCGCAGAGCTCTTCCTTCAATTTGACCGCCCCCGCCTCCAGGCGGGTCATGTCCAGCAGGTTTCCGACAAAGCGGTTCAGCCGTCCCGCCTCTTCCCATGCGGCGTCCAGGAGTTCCCGCCTCTTCTTGTCGCTCAACCGGTGTTCATCCCCCCGGAGGGTGCTCAGTGCCCCGGTTATGGATACGAGCGGGGTCCGCAGATCATGGGAAACGGAGTTGAGGAGGGCCCGCTCCAGGGTTTCCCGGGCCTGGAGGAGCTGGGCCTGTCCCGCCTGCTTGACGAGCTGGACCCGCTCGATGGCCAGGGTCGCCTGGGCGGCAAAGGCATCCAGCAGCCTGCGGCTCTGGGCGTTGGTGTAATCCGCCTCATCTTCCAGCTTTACACCCAGAACGCCGAGGACGCTGGCCGGGGTCTGCATCGGCAGGTAGAGGTGCTGGGACGAGCCGAGGGTTTCTGTGCCCCGTCCCGCGGACTGGCGGTTGCGAAAGGCCCAGTCCGCTACTGCCAGCTCTTTTGCGTCAAGCTGCGTCTCTTCGCTGGCGGCCTTGATTGCCAGCAGTTCCCCCTCGGCGAAAAGGACCGAAAGGCGGCCGTTGAAGCTTTCGCCGAAGTTCCTGACCACGGCGTCCAGGACGGCCTCGATGTCGGCGGCTACGGCCAGGTCGCGGCTCAAGTAGTAGAGGCTCGCCGTCTGCACTTCCCGTTTGCGGATCGCTTCGGCCCGTTCGCGGGAGCTGGCGACGAGGGTGCTGATGACCACTCCGACGATGAAGAGGGCGATGAAGGTGATGATGTATTCGGTGTCGGCCACCGCAAAGGTGAAGCGCGGCGGAACGAAGAAGAAGTCGAAGGCGAGGACCCCCAGAAATGCCGTGACGATAGCCGGTTTCTGGCCGAGCCGGAGCGCAGCCAGCACCACCGCCAGCAGGTAGACCATGACCATGTTGGTGGGGGCCAGGAAGGGGCGGACCAGTGTGCAGACCAGGGTTGCCGCCGTCACGAGGGCCAGGCTCTTCCCGTAGCCGGGCCAGGGACGGGGTTTCCTTCTCGCGGCCGCTGCCGTTCCCTGTTTCATTTCGGCCGGTTCGATGCTGACGACGTAAATATCGATGGTCCCGCTGCGGCGGATGATCTGGTCAACGAGGGGGGGATGCAGGAACTCCAGCCAGCGCGGCTTGGACGGTTTGCCGACGACGATCTTCGTGATGTTGTGCTTGACGGCGAAGTCGACGACCGTATCGGCCACCGCGGTTGCCGTCACGTTGGCCACCTGGGCGCCGAGGCTTTCCGCCAGCCGCAGGTCGCGCCAGACCCTCTCCCGGTTCTCCTGGAGATGGGCGCTGCTGCCGGGGGTCTCGATGTATATCGTGAACCAGGGAGCCTTCATCTCCTCCGCCAGGCGGCGGGTCGTGCGGATCAGCCTCTCGCTGAAGGGACTGCCGCTCACGCAGACCAGGAGCCGTTCCGCAGCGGGCCATGGCCCGGCAATGGCGCGGGTCTCCATGTAGGCCCGCATTTCCTCGTCCACGCGGGCGGCGGCCCGGCGCATGGACAGCTCCCGCAGGGCGATCAGGTTCCCCGGCTTGAAGAACTTCTCCGTTGCCATGGCGGCCTGCTTGGGGATGTAGACCTTCCCCTCGCGGAGGCGCTGCAAGAGCTCATCGGGCGGGATGTCCACAAGCCTGATCTCGGCCGCCTCGTCCAGGAGCCGGTCGGGGACGGTCTCCCGGACCTTGACGCCGGTGATCTGGGCGACGATGTCGTTCAGGCTCTCGAAGTGCTGGACGTTGACCGTTGTGTAGACGTCGATCCCGGCGGCCAGGAGCTCCTCCACGTCCTGCCACCTTTTCTCGTGCCGGGAACCGGGTGCGTTCGTATGGGCGAGCTCGTCCACCAGGGCGATCTGCGGCTTTCGGGCCAGCACCGCATCGGTGTCCATCTCCGGGAGCGGGACACCCATATGCTCGATCTGCGCCTTGGGGATGATCTCCACCCCGGACATGGAGAGGAGCGAATCGGTCTCGAACCGGCCGTGGGACTCCACGTAAGCTGCCGCCACGTCCCGTCCGTCCATTTTCCGATGCCACCCCGCCTCCAGCATGGCGTAGGTCTTCCCCACGCCGGCGGCGTAGCCGAGGAAGATCTTCAGCTTTCCCCGTCCTTCTTCCGCTTCCTCCGCCTGTGCCCGCTTCAGCATGGCCTCCGGCGATGGGCGCTTTTCCTCATCCCTTTCTGTCATGGCGAAAGTTTATCCAGTTCCAGGTTCAGTGCAAGCACATTTACCCGCGGTTCCCCCAAAAAGCCGAGCTGGCGGTCAGAGGTCATGGCGGCCACAACCTTACTCAGTTCCTGCTCGGAAATGCCGCGGGCCTTGGCGACCCGGGGAATCTGCACGTTTGCCGCCTCCGGCGAGATGTGCGGATCGAGGCCGCTGGCCGACGCCTGGACCAGGTCGGCCGGGACGTTGCCGGCAATACCCGCGTCGTGGAGCGCCTTGACCCGGTCGCCGACGGTCTTCAGGTAATCGGGATTGGTGGGACCCGAGTTGGAGCCGCCCGATGCAAGCGGATTGTAGCCGAAATCGGTGGTGCTTGAGGGACGCGGCCAGAAATATTTAGGATCCGAGAATGGCTGGCCGATGAGGCTTGATCCTGCCACCCGGCCATCCTTGCCCGTGACGAGGCTCCCCCCGGCCTCTCTCGGGAAGGCGACCGAGGCGATGCCGGTGACCACGGCCGGGTAGATGCCGCCGCAGATGACGGTGAAGATGATGAACAACAGAATCGCCGGTTTCAGCTCTTTCATGGGTTTTTCCTTTTGTCGGACCTGTCAGACCGGTCGAAAATTTTACGCAAACAGCGCCACAGCCATATCGATCGCCTTGATGCCGATGAACGGGGCGATCATCCCTCCCACCCCGTAGATGAGGAGGTTGTGAATGAGGAGCTTCTCGGCAGGCATGGGGCGAAACTTGGTTCCCTTGAGCGCGAGCGGCACCAGGAGCGGGATGATCAGGGCGTTGAAGATGACCGCCGACAGGATCGCGGAGAGCGGGGTCGCCAGGTGCATGATGTTGAGCACCCCCAGTTGCGGGTAGACGGAGACCATCATGGCGGGGATGATTGCGAAGTACTTGGCCACGTCGTTGGAGATACTGAAGGTGGTCAGGTTGCCGCGGGTCATCAGGATCTGCTTCCCTACCTCCACGATATCCAGCAGCTTGGTCGGGTTGGAATCCAGGTCGATGATGTTGGCCGCCTCGCGGGCGGGCTGGGTGCCGGTGTTCATGGCGACCGCCACGTCCGCCTGGGCGAGCGCCGGGGCGTCGTTGGTGCCGTCGCCGGTCATGGCCACCATGAAGCCCGCCTCCTGGTTCTCCTTGATGAGCCTTAACTTGTCCTCGGGCTTGGCCTGGGCCAGGAAGTCGTCCA
>DAIEGL010000200.1 GCA_027356255.1 Geobacter sp.
GTCGAAGACGTACTCGTTCCCCAGACGGCGCAGGCTGTCCCCGCAGCACCGCTCCTCGCGTCCCAGAATCCCCCAGGAAACGCCGGCCGCATCGAGGATCTGCGCCATGGCCAGCGTCACCTGCTTGCTCCTGGAATCGAATGACCCGGCGCAGCCGACAAAGTAGAGGTACTCGGTCTTGCCCGCCTCAAAGGGCTTCACCTCCAACTGGGAGGACCATTTCGTCCTCTCGGCCGGCGCGATCCCCCAGGGGTTGCTCCGTTGCTCCATGTTCTCGAACAGGTTCAGGAGCTCTTCCGGGAAATCGGCGTTCATCTGCACCAGGTGCCTGCGCATCTTGACCAGCTTCGGCATCTGCTCGATGAAGACCGGACAGGAGGCAAGGCAGGAGCCGCAGGTGGTGCAGGACCAGATGGCGTCATCGGAAACGCTCCCCTCCCCTTCGCCCATGAGCGGCAGGGCCTCGGCACCCTTCCTCTGCAGGAGCGGCCCGTTGGCGAGCAGGTTTTCCTTGATGTCGTGTATCACCT
Organism: Geobacter sp.; assembly: GCA_027356255.1. Taxonomy (GTDB): domain Bacteria; phylum Desulfobacterota; class Desulfuromonadia; order Geobacterales; family Geobacteraceae; genus Geotalea. Next base: position 531 of record DAIEGL010000200.1, read on the forward strand.
GCCGCGGATTGAGCGGCTTGCCGGTTGTGGCGGCTGGGCAACCCTGCTGGCAGCGGCCGCACTCGGTGCAGGAAAAGGTGTCGAAGAGGTCCTTCCAGTTGAAGCCGTCGATGCTCCCGACGCCGTAGGCGTTTCCGGGGGCGAACTCTTCGCGCGGCTGGGTGTTGGGTTTCTCAAGCCCCTTGAAGAAACAGTTGGGAATGGCTGTAAGGATGTGCATGTGCTTGCTGTAGGGGAGGTAATTCATGAAAACAAGCAGCACGGCGGCGTGCAGCCACCAGAAAACAGAGGCTAAAGGTTCGAGGAGCGAGGATTGAGGAAAAAGCCCGGCGAGAACGGAGGAAACCGGCATGAAGGCGGCCGACTGCTCCTTTCCAGCGGCGATCTCCGCTGCGTGCATGCCGAAGTAGGCGAGCATGAGGAGCCCGATCATGCCGAGAATGGCGAACGCTTCGCCGCTGCGCGCGCCGTCGTATGGGGGATTTACAACCCTTCTCACCAGGGCGATGCAGACCGCGGCCAGAGCCGCGATGGAAACCAGATCGAAGGCGACCAGGAGCGGGTGGTAGACCGCTGCCGGTAGGACGGCAAGGGTTGCCGCCGGAAAGATCCCGCGCAGGAAGAACTCGCCGTTGGCTAGCGCCAGCACAAGAAAGGACCAGAAAATAATGAGATGATTGAAGCCGAACGCCCGGCTCACTACCCGTTTCTGGCCGAAGGCGAACTGCAGCGTATTCAGTAGACGCGCGCCGAGGTTGTCGAAGCGGTCCTCCTCCGCGCCGATGCCGATCAGGCTGAAGCGGCGGTAGCAGCTCCAGGCGAAGATGACGACTGAGGCGATGAATATGGGGGCGAAGATGGCTGGATTGGGTGTCATATGATCCTCAAGTATCAGGTTTTGGGTTTTGAATTTAAACTCAAAATTCAAAACTCATAATTCAACACTGTTTTTTCAGTTCCCGCAGACGCTCGGTTATGGCCGGCACCACATGGAACAGGTCGCCGACGATGCCGTAGGACGCCACTTCGAAGATGGGGGCCTCCCGGTCCCGGTTGATGGCGATCACCATGTCGGAATCCTGCATCCCCACCAGGTGCTGGATGGCGCCGGAAATGCCGCAGGCGATGTAGATCTTCGGCCGGACGGTCTTGCCGGTCTGCCCCACCTGCCGGTCCTGCGGCATCCACCCCGCGTCCACAGCGCTCCTGGATGCGCCGACCACACCGCCCAGCTCGTCTGCCAGCTCCTTGAGGATGGCGAAGTTCTCCTTCGCCATCATGCCGCGCCCGCCGGAGACGATGAACTCGGCGCCGGCGATGTCCACGTGGTCCTTTCCCTTCTTGTCGCTGATGATCTCCAAAACCTTGGTGAAGATATCGGCCTCGTTGACGGTAAAGTTGATCCTGACGATTTCGCCGCTCCGCCCCTCGATCCGCTCCGGCATGGGCATGACGTGGGGACGTACCGTGGACATCTGCGGCCTGAACTTGTCGCACATGATGGTGGCCATGATGTTGCCGCCGAATGCGGGGCGGGTCTGCATCAGGTTCCGCTTGTCGTCTATGCCGAGCCCGGTGCAGTCTGCGGTGAGGCCGGTCTTGACCCGCGTGGCCACTGCGCCTGCCAGGTCGCGCCCCAGGCCGGTAGCCCCCATGAGGACCACCTCGGGCTTGTATTTGTCGATGAGGTAGCAGAGGGCATCCAGATAAGGATCGGTCCGGTAGTAGCGGAAGACCGGCTGGTCGAGGAGATAGGCCTTGGTCGCCCCGTAGCTGAAGGCCTCCGTGCAGAGGTGCTCCACCTCGTGCCCCAGGATGACGGCACAGAGCTCCACACCGAGGCTCTCCGCCAGTTCCGCACCCTTCCCGAGAAGCTCCCAGGAAACCCGGGCGGCCTCCCCTTCGGTCTGCTCGATGAAGACCCACACGCCACGATAGGAGGCGAGGAGTTCCCGCCGGCGCTTCTCTTCCTCGTCCACCTCCTCGTCGGGCTGGTTCCCCTCCGCTTCCATTGCGGCCAGGATCTCCAGCTCCTCCGGGGTGTAGAATATTTCCAGTGCATTGCCGGGACAGGCCTTCACGCACTTTACGCAGCCGATGCACTTGGAAAGCTCTATCTCAGGCTCACCCTGGGCATTCATCTCGATCCCGTCGACCGGGCAGCTGCTCTGGCAGCGGGCACCGCAGGCGATGCACTTCCCTTCGACGACGCGGACCTTGCCGCGGGGTTTTTTGATCTTTTTCTGTTCGGTCATTTATTTCCCTCGTAGGGGCGGGATCCTCCCGCCCTGGGCGGGGAAAACCCGCCCCTACAGTTGCATTTACACGGCCAGCATGTCCTTGTCCAGCAGTTGCTCCACCAGCAGCCTTGCGGTCCCGATCGGGTCGTTCTGCCCGTCGCCGATGATCTCCCCCTTGCTCCGTTCCGGGGAGAAGATCCTGCTCACCCAGGTGGGGGACCCCTTCAGGCCGATGCTGTTCACGTCCAGCTGGAGCCGGCTGTTGTCCCAGACCTTCACCTCGGCGTCGGCCGACTTCAGGCGCATGGGGACAGTCGGGTAGCGGGGGCGGTTGAGCTCCCGCACCACGGTAATCATCGCCGGCAGGCGCGCCTCGACGATCTCGTAGCGACCTTCCAGCTTGCGCCGCACCCGGATTTTCTTCTCGATGAAGTCCAGATGCTCGATCCGGTCTACCAGGGTCAGCTGGGTGAAACCGAGCCGAACCGCAATGCCGGGCCCCACCTGGGCGGTGTCGCCGTCGATGGTCTGCTTGCCGCAGAAAACGAGCCCCACCTCGTCCTCCTCGGCGAGCTTGCCGATGGCGGCCGCCAGAACGTTGCTGGTGGAAAGGGTGTCGGCCCCCCCGAAGACCCGGTCGGAGAGGAGTACTGCCTCGTCAACACCCAGTGAGAGCGCCTTCTTCAGGGCCGCTGCGGCGTTGGGGGGCCCCATGGAAAGGGCGACGGCCCGGAAGCCGTACCGCTCCTTCATCCGCAGGCTCTCTTCCAGGGCATGGGTGTCGTAGGGGTTGATGATGAACGGTATACCCTCACGCACCAGGGTGTTGGTGACCGGGTCGATCTGCACCTGGGTCGTGTCGGGCACTTGCTTGATACAGGCAACTACATACATGGAGAATCCTCTCTCAGTGTTTCATCGTCGCTTCGGCAGATATGGACATTTCCCACCGTGCCTTGATCATGGAGAAGGCATCGCGCATGAGGTCAGATGCCTTGCTGTTCGTCAGCTCCATTGCCCTCTGGACGATCTCCATATCGTCGTCGCTGATTCTCAGGGAGACTATGTTAGGTTTTTTGGGATTTTTGTACTTTCTAGCCATCTTTCCCGCTCCTTTTTTCTATTGTTTTGGCGGCGTCACAGAACGCCTGCGATCTCATCCTGGGGCCGGACAACGCCACCCCGCAACACCTTCGCGAATATCCCTTCCTTCGGCATGACGCAGTCACCCGCCTGGTAATAGATGGCGCAGCGGGTATGGCATTCCTTCCCTATCTGGGATATTTCAAGGATCACATCCCCGATGGCAAGCCTGGAACCCACCGGCAGGGCCAGGAGGTCGATCCCGGAGGTGGTGATGTTTTCGGCGAAGTCCCCGGCGCCCACGTCGAGCCCCATCTTCTGCATCTT
>DAIEGL010000221.1 GCA_027356255.1 Geobacter sp.
CCCCTGATACTGCTTCTTGGCCTCTTCCTGCTTCGCTTCCTTCTCCTTCTTCTCTTCTTCCGTGTCCAGTTCCAGGTCTCCACGGTCTATCGCGTGCAGTTTTTTGCCGTCGTACTCGGTCAGGCTCTGCACCACCCACTCGTCGACCGGGTCGGTCATGTAGAGCACCTCGTATCCCTTTTTCCTGAAGATCTCCAGGTGCGGCGAGTTTTCCAGTGCGGATCTGGAGGCCCCGGTGATGTAGTAGACATCCTTCTGCGTTTCCGGCATCCGCCCGACATACTCCTTCAGGGAGACAAAGTTTCCGCTCTCGGTTTTCGAGCTCTCGAAGAGGACCAACTCCTGGAGCTTTTCCCTATTGGCATGGTCGAAGTGCACCCCTTCCTTCAGTACCGGTCCGAATTCCTTGTAGAACCGCAGATAGTCCTCCAGTGATGTTTCCTTGGTTTCCAGCAGGGTTGACAGGGTCTTGCCGACCAGGTTCTTCTCGATCCTCTTTATCTGGATGTCTTCCTGGAGGATTTCCCGGGAAACGTTGAGCGGCAGGTCGCTGGAATCCACCACACCCTTCATGAAGCGGAGGTAATCGGGGAGAAGCGCCTCGCAGTTGTCGGTTATGAAGACCCGCTTCACGTAGAGGTGCACCCCTTTTTTGTGGTCCCGCATGAACAGGTCGAACGGCTTGTGGCTCGGGATGTAGACGAGCGCCTTGAATTCGCTCGTCCCTTCAGCCGAATAGTGGATGGTTTTGAACGGTTTGTCGTAATCATGGGAGATGTGCTTGTAGAACTCCTCGTATTCCTCTTCGCTGATCTCGCTCTTGGCCCTGGTCCAGATCGCCTTCATGGAGTTCAGGGTCTCCTCGGTGGTCTTCTGGATGGTCCCCCCTCCTTCGATGACCTCGCCGTCAACGCCTTTGGCCGGCTCTTCCCGCGTCACGTCCATGACGATCGGGTACTGGACGTAATCGGAATATTTCTTGATGATGCTGCGGATCTTCCACTCGTCGAGATATTCCTTCATCTCGTCCTTCAGGTGGAGGGTGATGTCGGTGCCGCGGCTCTCCTTCTCGCAGTCCTCGACGGTATAGCTCCCGTCGCCGGTCGATTCCCAGCGGCAGGCGGCGTTCCTGTCCCCCGCCTTGCGGGTGACCAGGGTGACCCTGTCGGCAACCATGAACGAGGCGTAGAACCCGACCCCGAACTGGCCGATCAGCTCGGGGTTGTCCTGGATGTTTTTACCCTTGAGATCTTCCATGAAGGCGCGGGTGCCGGAGCGGGCAATGGTGCCGATGTTCTCTTCCACCTCGGCTATGTTCATGCCGATGCCGTTGTCGCTTATGGTGAGAGTGCCGGCGGTTTTGTCCGGTATCAGCTTGATCTTCCAATCGGTATTCCCTTCGAGGATATCCATGTTGGAATGGGATTCGAACTTCACCTTATCAATGGCGTCGGAGGCGTTTGAAACGAGCTCGCGCAGGAAGATGTCCTTGTTGGAGTACAGGGAGTGGATTACCAGGTCGAGAAGCTGCTGCACTTCGGTTTCGAATTTTTTGGTGCTTTTGGACATGTACTTTGTTTCTCCTTTGGCGTAGTCATTGATGGGACTTCAACAAACTAATCATTGTGGGGCGGTTTTGCAAGGTGCAATTTGCAGGTTGTTTGCGATTCACCGACTTTTTGCCGGTTTTTCACACGAAATCAGGTTTAAAGAACAGGGGTTGCCCCGTTGAACGTTTTATTTAGTATATTCTCATATACAAACTCTGGACATGTTTTGAATAATAATATACTGTTTTAATTTCAGTGATTACAGGGTGTTAGTATCTATTTTGTATGTAGATTGTGGATTTTTGTATCTGCCGTGAATCCATCCATCTGCTCGCCATTCATGTTTGTGGATCGTTTGCGCAATACGTGATCGTGGAGTTCGCCAAGTGAAAATCCGTATCCCCCTCAAAACCGCGCTGATTGTCAATTACATCCTCGTAGCCGTCATCCCTCTGCTGATTATCGGCCTGATTTCCCTTCATTTCGAGCGACGGGACCTTTTACGCGTCATTTCCGCCAAGAACCTGCTCCTGGCAGATACAGTGGCAGAAGAGGCCGATACGTTTCTCCAGGAGCCGTTGAACATGCTCCGCAACGTCGGGGAGGTGACGCATCACGAGCGCTACTGGAAGGGGGAGGGCTTCGACGCTTTTCTCGATTCGGTCGTGGCATCATACGGTTTTCTCGAATCCATCCGTATTCTCGATGAAAAGGGGCGGGTCGAACATGTCGGACTTCCTGCCGGGACCAGGGGGAGCAGGGGGGCATACCTGGGGAAAGACATGTCCGACGAGGAGGTTTTCAGGAAAGCCCGGCAGGAGAAAGGACGCTGGTGGTCCGGCACCTCCATTTCCCGCGCAACCGGTGAGCCGTCCGTCACCCTCGCAATTCCCGTCTCCGGTGGCATTGTGGTCGGCAACCTCAACCTCCGGGCACTCGGTAAGATCGTTGCGCCGATAAACAGGAGAAAGGACGTTTACGCGTATATAGTCAACAGGGAAGGGAGGGTAATCGCCCATCCTGACAGGAGAATCGTTCTGCAACAGCAGAACGTCGCCGATCTTAACGTTGTCAATGCTGCCCTGGCCGGGAAATACGGGACCTACCGCTATGTCTTCAATGGGGTGGAACGGCAGGGGAGCGCAGCCGCTGTTCGAGAAACCGGCTGGTTGGTGGTTGTCGCCCAGAACCTGGACGACGCCCTGGCGCCGGTTATGAGGATGGAGAAGATAGTGCTTGCCGGACTCCTGGTCTCGCTGCTTGTGGCGTTGTTCAATACGGTCTGGAGCCTGGAGTGGCTGCTGAAGCCGCTTTCGACCCTGATAAACAGCGCCCAGAAGATCGCCGTCGGTGATTACGCCATAGACAACGAGCCGATCAACATCAAGGAGGTGGGTGAGCTGGCGCTACATCTGCAATCCCTGGCCGGAGCGGTCATGAGCCGCGAACAGGCCCTGCGGGAGCAGAACGAGGAACTCTCCATGACCGAGGAGGAGTTGCGCCAGCAGGTGGACGAGTATCTGAAGAGCCAGGACGAACTGCTCGAAGTCAACCATGCCCTGGAGGCGTTGTTCAAGGCCGCACCGCTGGCCATCGTCACCTTTGATGCGGTCGGCAACGTGAAGATGTGGAACCCTGCCGCAGAAAGGATCTTCGGCTGGGGGCGCGACGAGGTGGTCGGCGGCCCCTATCCGCTCATTCCTGACGGAAAGACGGAGGAATTTCAGTCGGTTCTCAACCGGGCCCTTTCCGGGGAGACCCTTGCCGGCATCGAACTGCACCGCCGGAAAAAGAGCGGCCTGTCCATAGACGTCAGTCTCGATGCGGCACCGTTGTATAACGCCAAGGGGGAAATTGCCGGGGTCATAGCGCTCCTTGCCGATATCGGCGAGCGGAAACGGGCGGAGAAGGCTCTTTGGGAAAGTGACAAGCGGTTCACCCTCTTCATGGACAACCTCCCCGCCAGGGCGTACATGAAGGATGTGAACGGCCATTACATCTATGTCAACGAGACGTTGCGACGCTACTTCGACGAACGGAATATCGCCTGGCTAGGCATGAGGGACGACGACATCTGGCCGGATTCCACTGCAGCACTGTTCAAGGAGAACGACCTTTTCGTCCTTGAGAAGAAGACGGCTGTGCAGGTGATCGAGCCGGTTGTCGAGGATGACGGGCTGTCATACTGGCTCGACAGCAAATTTCCGATCCTCAACGAAAATGGCGATGCCATCATCATCGCCGGCGTTACCGTAGATATAACGGAACGCAAGCAGGCCGAAGATGCGCTGCAGGCGGAGCGGGCGCGGCTTTTTTCCCTGCTGCAGGGGCTTCCAGCGTACGTCTACCTCAAGGCGCCTGACCATACCGTCCGATTTGCCAATAGTTGCTTCCGTCAGAACTTCGGCGATCCCGAGGGGAAGAAGTGTTACGAGATATTCCAGGGGAATCACGGAGTCTGCAACGAGTGCCGGGCGCTCCGTTCGCTTGCGACCCAGACCACGTGCAAATGGGAGTGGACCACCGGCACAAGGACGTACGAGGTCTACGATTATCCCTTCACCGACAGCGACGGTTCCCCTCTGACGCTGGAGCTGGGGATCGACATCACGGAGCGGATCGCTGCGGAGGAGCAGACGAGGGCGTCTCTCAAGGAAAAAGAGGTGCTGCTGAAGGAGATCCACCATCGCGTCAAGAACAACCTCCAGGTCATCTCCAGCCTGCTCAACCTCCAATCCCGCCATATCCACGATCAGCGGGATGTGGCCATGTTCATGGACAGCCAGCTTCGCGTCAAATCCATGGCCCTTATCCACGAGAACCTCTATCAGACCAAGAACCTCGCGCGCATCGATTTTGCCGGTTACATCAACAAGCTCTCCGCGAATCTGTTCAGGTCCTTCGGGATCAACCACAGTGCGGTCAATCTCAACCTGAAGATTGCCGATGTCTCTCTCGGCATAGATACGGCGGTCCCATGCGGCCTTATGATCAGCGAGCTGGTATCCAACGCGCTGAAGCATGGATTTCCCCGTGGAAGAATGGGGGCGATCGACATCGAGTTGCTGACGGATGGCTACGGCAACCATACCCTGATCGTCAGGGACGATGGCGTCGGGTTCCCGGCTGACCTGGATTTACAGACAACGAAATCGCTCGGACTGCAACTGGTAGGGACATTGACCGAGCAGATCGGCGGTAGTATTGTGCTCGACAGGGAAAACGGCACTGAATTCAGGATAAGTTTCAAGGAATTGAAGTACAAGGAGCGGCTGTAAATTTCCGGGCGATAGCCACTGTTATGCTTGGTGCCCGTTTATATTGCAAGCGACATATCCCCTGGTGATCTGTGGGTGTGGATGCGATTGGACTTATGTGATTGAATTGTGTAATGGGGGGATTTTTTTATGGAGTCGGCGGTGTATGGAGAAAAAGGGCACGGTGGCGACATGGCCCTGCAGGACAAAATGACGCGCGGTGAAGCATTCGATGTCAGGGAAACATCGATAGACGCATCTTTCCCCACCAGGATACTGGTTGTAGAGGATGAAAGCATAGTGGCCAAGGATATCCAGACTACCTTGCAGACCCTGGGCTATTCGGTCCCTGACGTCGTCTCTTCCGGGGAAGCCGCGATAGACAGGGCGGCCGCCTCCGACCTGGATCTCGTGCTGATGGACATCGTTTTGAAGGGGGAAATGGACGGGATCGAGGCCGCCGAACGGATCTACGGGCATTTCAATATTCCGGTCGTCTATCTGACCGCCTATGCCGACGACCACACCCTGCAACGTGCGAAAACGACCACCCCTTTCGGATACATACTCAAACCTTTCGAGGAAAGGGAGTTGCAGACCGCCATCGAGATAGCCCTCTACCGGCACAAGATGGAGAACCGGCTGAAGAGGACCGAGGCGGAGTTGCGCCATCAACTGGCCATAGAGAACATCATCGCCAACATCTCCGCAAAATTCATCAATCTGGGGACCGATGAAATCGATGCCGGCATCAACCAGGCGCTGCATGCCGTCGGAGAATTTGCCGAAGTCGATCGCAGCTATGTTTTTACGCTCTCGGACGACGGCGCGGTGATGGACAATTCCCACGAATGGTGTGCCCCGGGCATTGCGCCGCAGATGGCATTCCTTCAAGGCATGCTGCTGGGCAAATTCACCTGTCTGGCGCGGAAGCTTGAAAACCACGAGATTCTGCATGTGCCCTCCGTCTCCGCATTTGCTCCCGACAACAGTGCTGAATTCGAATGTCTAAAAAAACAGGGTATTCGGTCCCTCATCGTCGTCCCCATGGTCTGCCGGAGCACACTTTTCGGTTTTGTCGGCTTCGATTCGGTGCGTCATGAAAAGACGTGGCAGGAGAACGACATCACCCTGTTGAAGATGCTGGCGGAGATATTTGCGAACACCCTCGACCGGAAGCGGGTGGAGGAAGAGGTCAGCTGTCTGAATGCGGAGCTTGAGCAGCGGGTCGCGGAGCGGACGATGGAGCTGGAAACCGCCAACAGGGAGCTTGAATCTTTCAGCTATTCCGTTTCCCACGACCTGCGCGCTCCGTTGCGCCATATCAACGGCTTCAGCCAGGCGCTCCTTGCCGATTACGCCGAGGTGCTGGACGAGCAGGGGCATGATTACCTGCACCGGGTTTGCGCCGCGAGCAACCGCATGGGGCAGCTCATCGACGACCTCCTTGAGCTCTCCCGCGTTTCGCGTAGCCAGATGCGCTGGGAACCGGTCAATCTGAGCGAGCTGGTCGGAAACATCGCCGATATGCTCCGGGAAACGTCGCCGGAGAGAAAGGTGACGTTTCTCGTGGCGCCGGATGTGGTCGTCAACGGCGACAACCGCCTGTTGCGGCTGGTCATGCAGAACTTCCTGGACAATGCCTGGAAGTATACCTCCAAGAAGGATGCTGCATCCATAGAGTTCGGCGTCACCGAGTCGAACGGGGAGAGGGCCTATTTCGTCAGCGACGACGGCGTCGGGTTCGACATGGCATACGCAGACAAGCTGTTCGGTGCTTTCCAGAGGCTTCACGGCAGCAGTGACTTTGAAGGGACCGGCATCGGGCTCGCCACCGCCCAGCGTATCATCCGTCGCCACGGCGGCCGGGTCTGGGGCGAAGGGTGGGTCGGCAGGGGGGCCACATTTTACTTCACGCTGCAAAACCCGAGGGTTTAGCATTCGGCATCAGAGGCAGCCGTAGAGGTGGGAAAGGGTGCGACCTTTTATTTTACCCTCCCTTAAATCTCCGACCCCCGCTTCTTGACACTGACCTGCCTGTATGTTACTAAAGACAGGCTAAGGTTACGATTCAGGCCGAGAAAATACATCCCGATTTACCCTGCTTAGCTCATTACCTCAATCTCTACCTGTTTGGGGAGCCCCCATGTATTATCCCGATTTTGCGACGTTTCAATCCCTCACCGCCGAGGGAAATCTCATTCCAGTTTGCCGCGAGATAATGGCGGACCTGGATACGCCGGTCAGCGCCTTCAAAAAGATCGACGACGGCAGGTACGCCTTTCTCCTGGAGAGTATTGAGGGTGGAGAGAAATGGGCGCGTTATACCTTTCTCGGTTCCAACCCCTCGGTGGTGATCCGCAGCCGCGGCAACAGCGTGGAGATCCTGGAATACGGCGCTTCACGGCAGGAAGAGACGTCCGACCCGCTCGGATTTGTCAGGGATTACCTCAAGCGTTACCAGCCGGTGGCCATCGATGGCATACCCCGCTTTTTCGGCGGCGCGGTCGGCTACCTGGGGTACGACATGGTCCGGCATTTCGAGCACCTCCCCACGGCAAACCCGGCGCTGATACAGGCCTACGACTCCTATTTCGTCATCACCGACACGATTCTCATCTTCGACAACGTCAGCCAGAAGATCAAGGTGGTCTCCAACGCCCACCTGCACGGGAGCAGGTCGGCAGAGGACGCCTATGCCGAGGCGACGGCCAAGATCGATACCCTCATCAAGAAGCTGAAGACGCCCCTTCCGGCCGGGCCGATCGCTCCCCCGAAAAACAAGGTCTCCTTCGCTTCCGGCGTGAGCCGCGCTGAGTTCGAGCAGGCGGTGGAAAAGGCCAAAGAGTATGTGCGTGCCGGCGACGTTTTCCAGGTGGTCCTGTCGCAACGGTTTTCCGGCGAACTGACGGTGGAGCCGCTCGACATCTACCGGGTGCTCCGCACCCTGAACCCTTCGCCTTACATGTTCTTCCTCCGCATGGACGATACCCTGGTGGTGGGGGCCTCGCCGGAGGTGATGGTGCGCAGGGAAGGGGGGCGGGTCGAGCTGCGCCCCATAGCAGGCACCAGGCCCCGCGGGGTAACGCCCGATGCGGACGCGGCCTACGAGCAGGAGATGCTCGCAGATCCCAAGGAGCGGGCCGAGCACGTCATGCTCGTAGACCTGGGGAGGAACGACCTGGGGAGGGTCTGCAAGACGGGGACGGTGCGCGTGTCCGAGCTGATGGTCGTGGAGCGCTACTCCCACGTCATGCATATTGTCTCCAATGTCCAGGGCGAACTGGAGCAGGGGAAGGACGCCTTCGACGTGGTCCGGGCGACGTTTCCGGCCGGGACCCTGTCCGGCGCGCCGAAGGTGCGCGCCATGGAGATCATTGACGAGCTGGAGCCGGTGCGGCGCGAGATCTACGGCGGCGCGGTCGGTTATTTCTCCTTTTCCGGCAACATGGACCTGGCCATAGCCATCAGGACCCTGGTGATAAAGGACGGCAAGGTCCATCTACAGGCGGGAGCCGGCATCGTGGCCGATTCGGTCCCTTCCGCCGAGTACCAGGAGACGGTGAACAAGGCTATGGCGGTGGTGAAGGCCATCGAAGCGGTGGAAAGAGGACTCGACTAAAAAAAGGTGCGAGGTTCGAGGAACGTGGTGCGAGGATGATCCTCGTTCCTCACACCTCGTGCCTTGTTCCTGAAAAATGCGGAGCATCGAAAACATGCTATTAATGATCGACAACTACGACTCCTTCACCTACAACCTGGTCCAGTACTTCGGCGAACTGGGTGAGGATGTCCGGGTCTTTCGCAACGACAAGATCACCCTGGCCGAGATCGAGACGCTCGCCCCAGAACGGATCGTCATTTCTCCCGGCCCCTGTTCCCCCGATGAGGCGGGGATCTCCCTGGCACTGATCCGGCATTTTGCGGGGAAGATCCCGATCCTCGGCGTCTGTCTCGGCCACCAATCCATCGGCGCGGCGTTCGGCGGCAAAGTGGTGCGCTGCGATTACCTCATGCACGGCAAGACTTCCCTCATCCACCACGACGGCAAGGGGCTGTTCGCCGGTCTGTCCAACCCGTTCGAGGCGACCCGCTACCATTCACTGGTGGTGGAGCGCTCCTCGTTCCCCGACTGCCTGGAGATCACCGCCTGGGTGGAGGATGGGGACATCATGGGGCTCCGCCACCGCCAGTTCCCCATCTGGGGGGTGCAGTTCCATCCCGAGTCGATCCTGACCGTCGGCGGCAAGGACATCCTGCAGAATTTCCTGGAGATGAGCAAATAACCGTGTAGGGGCGTGGTTGCTCCGCCCTTGGAGGATTGATGATCAAGAAAGCCATAGCCAAGGTGGTGGAGCAGGAGGACCTGACGGAATCCGAGATGATCGAGGTCATGGACCAGGTCATGTCCGGCGAGGCTACGCCTGCCCAGATCGCCTCATTCATCACCGCCCTGCGCATGAAGGGGGAGACGGTGGCGGAGATCTCCGGTGCGGCGCGGGTGATGCGCGACCGGGTGACCCGGATCCGGGTGGGGAAAAACGTGCTCGACATCGATCGCGACGACATCAATATCGACCAGGAGACCATCCTGGACGTGGTCGGAACCGGAGGGGATGGCACCAACACTTTCAACGTCTCCACCACTGTGGCATTCGTGGTCTCCGCCTGCGGCGTGAAGGTGGCCAAACATGGCAACCGCTCGGTCTCCTCTGCCTGCGGCAGTGCCGACGTGCTCGAATCCCTCGGTGTCAATCTGGACGTGACCCAGGAAACCATTGAGCGGTGCATTAACGAGATCGGCATCGGTTTCCTCTTTGCTCCCGCCCTCCATGGCGCGATGAAGTACTCCATCGGCCCGCGCAAGGAG
>DAIEGL010000267.1 GCA_027356255.1 Geobacter sp.
TAGAACAAGCTTTCTTGTGGACATTTTTTATTCTCTATGGTAATTTTACGAAAATCAAACAACTAACTGAAAATCAACAAAAAGGAGGTGAATACCTTGGCTCATACCATTAGCGACGAGTGCATCAACTGCGGTGCCTGCGACGAATCCTGCCCTGTTAATGCCATCAGTGAAGCCGGCAACAAAAGGGTTATCTCTGCCGATACCTGCATTGACTGCGGAGCATGTGCGGATACCTGTCCAGTAAACGCCATTCACGCCTAATCCTGGCCCATCAAGGATTGATTCAGCCGGCGCTTTCGGGCGCCGGCTGCTTTCCTTCTCCCCATCAACACCCCCATCTCCATCGCAAACGTATCTCCGCACCGATTTAATTCATGATTCGATATAAAAAAAGGCCGGTAAAAACCGGCCGTCTAGTCTGACTGATCTGACGTCCGCCTATTGACTGGCGACGGTTGAGCCGGCGACCTCCACACCGAACTCCACGACATCCTTCGGCACGTTGGCGAAGACGATCACAAAGGGTATCCCCTTGCCGGGCTGGACCCCGAGATTGGAAAGAGAATCGCCGAACTGGTTGCTCATGGCTGCCTCTATTTTTGCCATGGGCAAGGTGGCCAGTTGTTCCTTGGTGAGCCGGTTGCCGCAGTAGGCGCTTTTCTGCAAAATTAAGGTCCCGTTCTTGCCGAAGAGAGTCGCTTTCACCTGGATGGTCGCCCGCGGCTTCCTGAAGCCGTTCACTGCCTCGCCGGAGATGACGAAAAGTTCCCCTTCGCCTTTACTGGTAATGAACGACCCGACCGGGTTTTTTACGGTTATCCCCCCCTCATCGACATTGTCCAGACCAAACCACTTGGCCATGAAGCCGAGTCCCACCGTGTTGAACGCCGTCGGTCCGTTTTTGAGAAAGAAAAAACCGCCCCCCGCCAGGACAAGGAGAACGAGGAGGGAAACCGTAAGAACAGCGACGGTGAAAACCGAACTCCCCTTGCGCCGCGAAGATATGGAAAGGGGGGGGAGTTCGTCCTCATTCACCGCGTCTTCTACCGGCGGAACGAAAACCGGTACCTCTTCCGTTGGTGCGGCGAGAGCGGAATCCGCTGCGACTGCGGGCTCCGGGGCACCTTTAGCCTCTTCGACGGATGCGGGGACAGCGACCTCACCGAAATCGATGGGCTCGAAGTCGAAGCTCTCCGTCTCGCCGCCCAGCCCGTCCCCTTTCGGCGTGGTATTTTCACCCGCGGGGGGTGCGGGGGCTTCTTTCGGCTCATCGGACAACAAGCCTCCTCCCCCTTTGGTAAAGGTGAAGTCAGCAGGGCGCTCTTCCCGAACAAAGGCGTCCATGGAAAAGGTTTCCGGGGATTCGCTTCCCGCCCCTGTCTCCTCCTTTGCATCATCTTCAAAACCGAAGGAGAACTCTTCCTCAGTCGCCGTAGTCGTATCGGCCGCCGGCTCCTCGTCCAAAGAGATGTGGACGGGGGGAAATTCAAACGCACCGCACTCCTCCCCTTTCAGAGCAAGGTCTTCATCGACCTGCGGGAGAGGCTGTTCTTCAGCGGAAGAAAACGCATCGGCGCCGTCTCGGACGCCAAGCGCATCGCCCGCTCCGGCCGGCGTCCCTTCGGCCACTTCTTCGTCCGAATCAAAAGAAAAGGAGCCAAAGTCGAAACCCGCATCAGTGACGGCGGGAGCTTCATCAACAGCGGCAACATCAGGCGGTGTCGCAGGTGGCTCGTCATTGAGCGAGAATTCGCCGAAGTCGAATCCCGCATCGTTTGCGGACACGCCCTCTGCGCCTTGAACAGCCTCATCTTCGCTTGCGGCGAAGGGAGCCGGTTCCTGCCCTGCAGCGGCATCTTCCGGCAGTGGCGGCGGACCCGCTTCTACATGGACCGGTTGCGGCGCAGCCGCAGTTGACCCCAGGTTGCTCAGAATCGAATCGAAGTCCGCTTCCTCCTGGGGGACATCCCTATATACGACAAAGACGTGCTTGCACTTGGAACAGCGGACCTTGACCCCGCCCTCCTTTATCTTTGAATCATCCAACCTGAACCTGGTTTTGCACTGTTCACACTGTAGTACCATTTATACCTCCACACGGAGATTATTATATGAATTCATATATTTCCGGCAATTCTCTCAATTTTTCATCCAGGTCCAGACCATAGCCGACGAGGAACCCCCCCTCGCATGCAATCCCAACATAATCAGCCGCCACCTCAACCCGGCGGCGCTCCTGCTTATCGATCAAGGTGCAGACCCTGAGACTTTTCGGCGATCTCTCCCGAAGCCTGTCCAGCAGGAAGGCAAGGGTCAGCCCGGTATCGATGATATCTTCAACCACCAGCACATGCCTGCCGGCGATGGAGGTCTCCAGATCCTTTGTTATGGTGACACTGCCGCTGCTTTCCGTGCCGTTATAGCTGGAAAGCTCAATGAAATCGATGGCCAGCGGCAGCCGAATCTGCCGGGCAAGGTCTGCGGCAAAGAAAAACGCCCCTTTCAAGACGACAACCAGGAGGAGATCCTCCCCCGCGTAGGAAGCGGATATCTCTCCTGCCAGCCTCTGCACCTCATCCGCGATCCGTTTTTGTGAATAGAGCAAAAGCCGGCCCATGTCTTCGTCCATCTTATAAACCCGCTTCATACTTACCATTTTCCCATTTTTCTATAGCAGATTAAGTGCTTAAGTGTCAAATGATTATAGACCTTTACCGGCTTTTTATGCTATAGAACCGACGGTTAAAAAAACTAAATGCCTTCGGGGGCTGCCATGAAACGAATTCCTGCAATGACGACGGTGTTACTTATTCTCCTCAACGGAGTATCGGCCCTGGCTGCGCCGCATCTGGTTGCGGATGAGCCCGGCTTCAACTTCGGCACCATACCCCAGGGGAAAAAAGTGGACCACGTCTTTGCCATAAGGAATGCCGGCGACGCACCGCTCAACATCCAGCGGGTGAGACCGTCGTGCGGCTGCACCGCGGCAAACGCATCGTCCCCCGTAATCCAGCCGGGGAAGAGCGGCGAGATCAAGGTCACCTTCGACTCGGCCAATTTTTCCGGCAAGGTCGGCAAAACCGTCTTTCTCGACACCAACGACCCCCAGAATCCCGCATTCTCCCTCACCCTGACAGGCTCCATAACGGAGGAGATCCAGTTTGCACCGCGCCAGCTGAACCTCGGCCAGACAAAAGCCGGCCTCTCCAAAGAAGTTGCCATCACCGTGACCAACAGGGGGAACAGGACGTTGAAGCTTGTTTCCGTCAAATCCCCCATGCCCCAGGTGGCGGCCAGGATAAGGAAAGATCAGTTAAGAGCGGGAGAGTCCGGCACCATTGACGTCATCGTAACCCCTCGTGCCGGAGACCGCATGTTGAGCGGCTATCTCTCCATTACCACCGACAACCCGCAAAAAAGCGAAATCATCGTGCCGTTGTATGCATCAATATCGAAATAGGAAAAGTGGTCACTTCTCCTTCAGCTGCTTGTAAGCCCGTTCGATGTTGGTGTTAAGAAAAATCTGATAGCCGGGCAACGCCTCGTAATTGGGGAGGCGGAAAGTTTTCCTGGTCTTTTCCAGGGTTTCCCCCTTTTCCAGATGGCGCAGCACCTCCGTCAGGAAATCCTTGAGGAACAGCCTGAACTGGGTTATCCCCTCGCTGTTGGTCACCTTCCCCACGCCGGGTACGACAACGCGAGCATCGATCCCTTCCAGCATCTCCAGGTCCATGACCCATTCCCGCATGTGCCCATCCCCCATGTAACCGACCACATCGTTGAAAAACAGGTCCGAGGTGAAAAGCACCTTCTCCTCGGGGAGATAGACTACCACATCCCCCTCACTATGCCCCAGGTCGGTATTGCTCAGCACGATCGACATCCGCCCCCGGCGCAGAGTAAGCCCCTTGTCGAAAAAAATCACCGGGTTATTCAGCTCCCGGTACCCCTCCTTCAGCGACTGCCAGGTCTGCCATGAGGTGATTATCTCGATATTGGCCGGGAAATCGTAATCGATATAGTTGTAGCCGCGGTGATGATGGGTGAGGATGACCTTTTTCAGGGGAAAGGAGGTGATCTTGGCCACATCGGCGGTCAGCTCCTTGATCACCTCCGGCGTGAAATGGGCGCCGGCCAGTATCACCTGACCGTTGGCGACAATGATCATGGCGTTGCTGTTGGCCTTCCCCTTTGGGAGGGCAATGGCGGCAAAGACGCCGTCCGCCACCTTTTGCACCGCAAAATTTTTTACATTTAAGTTATTGCCGTTTATGGCGGCAACCGCCGGCATGGCGGCGAAGGAGCTTGAAAAGAGAAAAAACAGCAGGGGGAACAGTCTGTTCATGGAAACTCCGACTTTTTCCCATCATCTTAGCAAAAACGGGCAGGAAATGACAGCCCCGCCGTAATGCCCTCAAACTGCACATTAAACCTTGAGTTACGAGGAAAAATAGTGTAGAAATAGAAATTCGCGGGCGGTTAGCTCAGTTGGATAGAGTACAGGCCTCCGAAGCCTGGGGTCGTGGGTTCGAATCCCATGCCGCCCGCCAGTAAGAAAACAATGGGTTACGGCAAAGCCGTAGCCCTTTTTTCGTTTCTTGGCGCTGAATCCGCGCATCGACCA
>DAIEGL010000271.1 GCA_027356255.1 Geobacter sp.
GGCAGAGGCCGATGGAGGCGAAGTACTTGCCGTACCCCCCTATTTCATGGGTCCCCATGGTGGAGATGACCTTTTCCAGCCCCTTGACGAGGACCGAGAGGAGGTTTCCAACGCCGTTCCCCTCCGCTTCGGCCAGCTCCCACATCAGGTAGGGGCAGAGCGCGTCGGCCCCCATGCCGAGGGCGAAGATCAGGTCGTGGAGGTTGCGCAGTGCCCCGGAGCGCACCACCAGCGAGACGCGCCGGCGCAGAGACTCGCCGCTTGCCGCGGTCTCCTCCTTGAGCGCCTTGTGCAGGACCGCCACCGCCAGAAAGGGATCGAGGAAGCTCCTTCCCGGGCCGAAGGCCGCACCGTCGTCGAGAATGAGGAGCCGCGCGCCGTTCCGCGTCGCGGACACCGCTTCCTCCGTCAGGCGTTGCAGGGCCTCGTGGATCGTCTCATTGCGCAGCATGGCGCATGAGATGAGGCGGCTCCCCCTCCCCCTGAAGCGCCCCATGAGCGCCTCAATGGTGCAGGTTCCGAACTCCCGGGCAAGCGCTGTGTCGGCCGCGACCGCGTCGCCGCGCCGTCCGCCGGTCAGGAGAGGGACGGCGAGTTCGACCCCGGTTGTGGCCGGGCCGGAAAGGGTTGGGCGGGGGCCCAAGTAGACGCGGATGGAGAAGTGCTCCGACTCCCGCTCGCGGTCGATGGCCGGGTTGGTCACCACCGCCACCTGCTCCTTGAAGTAATCGGAAAGGTTCTGCCGGGAGAGGGAGAGCGCCGCCAGAGGCCCGTCGTAGCCTAGCGAGGCGATCGGGTCCTGGCCGCTTCGGGCCATCTCCCTAAGCCCCTGCACATCGGTGCTTTTCCACGCCAGGGCGGACATGAGATTTTCCAGCAGGAGCCTGCGGCTCTTTCCCCACTCCCGCGATGGTTCCGCCTCTCCCAGTTCGTCCCCCCGGGCAAGGGACCGGGCGTTGGCCGAAAGATTTGTCAGCTTGCGGAACCGGCCGTAGACATCCTGGCGCAACTGGCTGTGGTCGAGCACCTGGACGCCTTTTCCGGCCGCGACCGTGATGCCGATCTTTTCCCCCGGGGCGAGCGGCTTCGGGTCCGCAAGGATCTCCTCGTGGGGGACGACCCCCAGCTCGGAGGAGACGAACAGCTCCTTCTCGGTCTCGCCGAACCAGAGCGGCCGAAGCCCCATGGCATCCACGCTGAAGACGCAGTGGCGCCGGTGCCGGGCGATGATCGCCGCCGGCCCCTGGGCGGACGCGGTGAGGAAACGGCGGAACCAGTCGTACATGGATTGCAGTTCCGGAGACATGCGCTCCATCTCGCTGAAAATGGGGGGAAAGACCATTTCCATCGCCTCGAACAGGGTGAGGCCGTAGCGGAACATGAGACCTTCCAGGGTCCGGTTCAGGTCCTGGGAGTCGCTCCCCCCGGCAGGGAGGATGATCCCCAGCATCCGTGCCTCTTCGCGGAGGCGGGCGATGGTGTTGATCTCACCGTTGTGGCCGAGGAGGGAAAAGGGCTGGGCGCGCAAGACCGTGGGAAGGGTGTTGGTGGAGTAACGGCTGTGGCCGATGGTGATGCTGGAGAGAAATTCGCGGCGCTTCAATTAGGGGTAGTAGCGGGGGAGAAGTTCCGGCGCCCCATGCACCTTGTAGGCGGCCACGTCCGTGGAGAGAGAGGCCACATGGACCGGAAATTCCTCCTCTATGGCCACCTGGAGTGCGAAGAGGAGCTCCGGCGCCCTGGCCGGGTCGGGGCAGAGGAGGGCCAGCTGCCAGAAGAGCGGCTCCCCCTTAAGCGCGTTGGCCGAAAGGACCATGCTCCGCACCGGGCCGGGTCGCTCCACGAGGAGCCGGACCTCGGCGTCGCCAATGCGCCTGATGATCTTCTCCCGGAGCGCGGAGTCGGTCAGGAGCTCATCTTTCGGGACCAGCAGATGGCCGACGGCAAAGCCCGGGGCGTCGGCAAGGGCGGGGGGATATTCGGTCCCGGCCAGGATCTCCCGCCAGAGGAGGCGCGGGATGTCGGTCAAGACGCCGCACCCGTCACCCTCGCCGTTGATCTCGCCGGCCCGGTGCCCCATCTTGACCAGTGCATCGATGGTGCGCTGCAAGTTGCCGTGGGTCGGCTGCGCCGCCTTGTTTATGTAACAGATGATGGCACAGGCATCCCTTTCAGCCGGGACCAGACCGGAAGGATCGATGTCTTGCTTGTTCAAGGGGCACTCCGCAGTTCGGGCAAATAGTAAGGGCTAACGACGCAAGGTTCCCCCTGCATCCTTAGCCCTTCGTCTTGAAGCTATATATACCAGAGGTAAACGAAAACGGCAACCCCGCGGAACGGAGCGGCAGGCAGGGGGCCGCTCGACGGTTGCCTCCCGGAGGCAAATGCGGTAATCTGTGTCGCATGCATGTATTCAACTCACTTCCATTCTTTCACTTCTGCGGGATCATCCTCGTCTTTCTCCTCATCACCCTCAACATCAAGACCCGCCAGTGCGGGATTTTCATCATGGGCATCTGGAATTTCATCGGGGTGGTCCTGCACGAAACCTGTCACCTGCTCGTCGGGCTCCTCCTTTTTGCAGGACCCACCGGTTTTTCCCTTGTCCCGCAATCCGACGGCAACGGCAAATGGGTAATGGGGTCGGTCCGATTCAGAAAGCTGAACGCCGTCAATGCGCTCCCCGTGGGCCTTGCGCCCCTTTTTCTGGTAGCGGCCGCCTTTCTGGTGTATCGGCGGTGGAACGGATGGTTTGCGCCGAGTCTCGGGTCGGTCCTGGGGCTCTATCTGGCCATTTTCCTCCTTTTGTACGAATCGCTCCCTTCGGCGCAGGATCTCAAGGTGGCGTTCAACTGGAAAAGCCTGTTTTTGTATGGCTTTCTGGGGACAGTCGCTTTCTTTGTATGGAAGGGTTGAATCGGATCGACCTTGACAGCTCAAGGCGCGGCGGTACAATTGCCAGAAATAAGAAACCTCCAATTCGCCTCACGATAAGGCCGAACCATCCGAAAGGACGGGGCGGAAAGTCGCGGGTCTTCGCAGCAAGACGGCCGGACTGCCGAAGGGGAACCTTCGGCTGTGCGGCCGTTTGCGTTTCCCGGGATGCGTGTCAGATGCCGGGGCGGGGAAAAGGAACATGGGACCAAAGAACGCCATTGCAGAGGTCAGCGGGATCATGCGTGACTATGCGGCTCTCACCGGGCTTTTCCCCCTGGAGAAAACGCCGCGGCGCTATCTCTGGACAGACGCCTTCGCCCTCTGCAACCTGCTGGAGCTGTTCCGCCAGACCCATGACGGGGAGTGGCTGGATCTCGCCATCCGTCTCGTGGACCAGGTACATCACATTCTCGGACGGCACCGGACTGACGATCCCCGCAGCGGCTGGATCAGCGGCCTGGACGAAGCCGAGGGGGAATCGCACCCGACCCGTGGCGGTCTGCGGATCGGCAAGAAGCTGAACGAACGCGGGCCCGGCGAAGCGCCCGACGAGCCTCTGGAATGGGAACAGGACGGTCAGTACTACCACTACCTGACCAAGTGGATGCATGCGCTTAGCCGCATGAGCCGGGTCACCGGCGTTGCGACCTACGCCGGGTGGGCCATGGAACTGGCGCAGACGGCGCATGCCGCCTTTGCCCCTGCTTCCCTGAGTGGCGCAAGGCGGATGTACTGGAAAATGAGCATCGACCTCAGCCGGCCACTCATCACCTCCATGGGACAGCACGACCCCCTCGACGGCTACGTCACCTACAGCGAGCTGCAGGCCTCGGTCGCAGCGCCCGGCCTGTCGCCGCCGTTTGACCTCAAGACCGAGATCGCCGATATGGCGGCCATCTGCCGGGGAAAGGAATGGGACACGGACGACCCGCTCGGTATCGGCGGTCTTTTGTGGGACGCCTGGCGGACCGCGCAACTGACGGACATGGGGAATTTCAGGGACACGACCCTTATGGAGGCCGTTGTCGATGCGGCCCTGGCGGGGCTTATGGCCTTCACGGAAGACAATCCCCTGAAACACCCCGCCGCATACCGGCTGGCCTTCCGCGAGCTGGGGCTTTCGATCGGGCTGAAGGTGATTCTGCCGCTAAGCGACTGGTCGGAGAAGAATCTGGAAAACCCGCTGCTACGGAAGATCGAAGCGCTCGCGGGGTACCTGTCGCTTGCTGAGGAAATCGAGGATTTCTGGCTGGACGGGAGAAACCGGGAGTCCGAAACATGGCGGGAACACCGGGAGATCAACATGGTGATGCTCGCCACCAGTCTCGCCCCCCATGAGTTTCTGTTGATTTGAGGATGCTGTCACCGGATCCCCCCGCAAGGGAAAGGTCACCCTCCCCGCATAATCTGGCAGAGACGACAAAAGGCGACCGATTGGTCGCCTTTTGAATTGTGTACCTTGTCCCCGCAGGGTCTATCGAACCTTACGGCTTGAAGACATCCGGCTCGAAATTGTAGGTGATGAAGTAGTCCTCCACAGTCTCGGCGCGGCGGATCAGCTCGACGCTGCCGTCGGTACGCAGCAGGAGCTCCTTGGGGCGCAGACGGCCGTTGTACTGGAAGCCCATGGCGTGGCCGTGGGCGCCGGTGTCGTGAATGACCAGAATGTCGCCGTCAACTATCGGCGGCAATTCGCGCTGCACCGCGAACTTGTCGTTGTTCTCGCAGAGCGAGCCGGCCACGTCGTAGACCTCGCTCTTGTGGATGTTGTCCTTGCCGAGGACATCGATGTGATGGTAGGCGTCGTATAGGGCCGGCCGCATCAGCGCAGACATGCAGGCATCTACGCCGATGTAGTTGCGGTACGTCTGTTTGCTGTTGATCGCGGTCGTCACCAGGCAGCCGTGCGGGCCGGTCATGAAGCGGCCGCTCTCCATCAGCATCTTCGGCGCCCAGCCGTGGGTCGAGCGGAAGGTGTCGAAGAGGGCGGTTATCTCCTTTGCCATGGCGTCGAGATCGAGGGGGAGATGGTCGGGGTGGTAGGGGATGCCCATCCCCCCGCCGATGTTGACGAATTCGAGCCGGATGCCGAGCTCCTTCTCCAGCAGGGCGGTCAGCTCCAGGAGCATCACCGCGGTCTGCACGATGTAGTTGTAGTCGCGCTCGTTGGAGGCGACCATGGTGTGCAGGCCGAAGCGCTTGGCCCCGCTTTCGCGGGAGAGGCGATAGGCGTCGATGAATTGCTCATGGGCAACGCCGTACTTGGCCTCGACCGGGTTGCCGATGATGGCGTTGCCGGTGCGGCGCGGACCGGGATTGTAGCGGAAGCAGATCAGCTCCGGGAAGTGCGGAACCTTGGGGATGAAACTGATGTCGTCGAGGTTGAGGATGCAGCCGCCGTCCTGCTCGGCAAAGGCGTACTCCTCCGGGCTGGTGTTGTTGGAGGTGAACATGATGTCCTCCCCCCTGCCGCCGACCTGGCGGGCGAGGATCAGCTCGGGGATCGACGAGCAGTCGAAGCCGAAGCCCATCTCCAGCATCATCTGCTGGATGCGCCGGTTGGGGAGGGCCTTGACCGCAAAATACTCGCGGAAGCCGGGGATGCCGCTGAAGGCCTTTTTCAGCCGTTCGCCGGTCTCGCGGATGCCGGCCTCGTCGTAGACGTGAAAGGGGGTGCCATAGTGGGCGGAAAGTTCGGGCAGTATCGGGAAAAGGCGCTGCTTGAAGGCTTCGGACATCGGCATGGCTGTGGTCTCTCCTTGCATATGAATATGGTGTGAAATTTTGTCGCGAACAAGTCGCGTTTCATTCCTCTGGGTGGTCCAGATCGATCCGCCGCGTCTCCTTGACGCTGTTGAGGACGATCTGGGTCCGCGTGGCGCGCACGCCGGGGTAGTGCTGGATCTCCTCGCGCAGGATGCGCCCCAGTTGCGCAGGATCGGCGGCGCGCAGCTTGACCAGGTAACCGTCCGGCCCGGCGACCTGATGCACTTCCTGCACCCCCGCCACCTGGGCGAGACGCTCGCCCAGCTGCCCGTTGCCTGCAGGGTCGGCCTCGACGAAGAGGAAGGCCGCCAGCCCCTGGCCGAAGGCCGCCGGGTTGAGACGCACCTCGTACCCCTCGATGATCCCCTTCTCCTCCAGCTTGCGAATCCGCTCCAGCACCGCCGAAGGCGCCATCCCCACCTGGCGGGCAACCTCGGCGTTGGGAATACGCGCCTTCTCCTGAAGGATATGCAGTATCTGAAGATCTATTTCGTCAATAGTTCTTATAATTTCCATGTATACAGAATATTATTCTCTGAATCACCAGATGTCAAGAACAAACTTTCATGACTTGGCCGTCGGTCGCACACTAACGTTTTGGATTTCAGCAAGTTCCTGCGCAAATCGCGCAGAGATGTGCAAAAGTAACCCATCTCCAGCCCCAAAACATGCACCTGGCGTGCCGCGCTACAGGTATTACATAAGTTTTACCCGTCAAACGAAACAAATCGGTTACACTTTCGTAACGTAATTACAACAGTGCAAACGTGTGCAGAGATACGACGAAAGCCCGGAAGTCTTGGAAGGGAAACCGGGGTTGCCGAAAGGTCCCAACGGTGATCGGTAGCCGGTTTTGTTTGGCCGGCAGCAAAAGGAATCGGATGGCTAAAATCCGGTGGAAGAGAGGAAAATGACAGCGATACAGAGAAGAATGATCGGTCCGTGCCTGAATCGTGTCACGATGATCGTGACAGGCATCTTTCTCCTGGTCCCGCAAGGGGCTTATTCGAAGGGCCTCAATCTGCTTCCCGTTGTTGCGACGGAAAATCATGAGGTCAAACCGGCTGATAAGGCCAAGGTGAAACATCTGGCCCTGGGTGCGGATGATGACGGGAATGTGATGATCCACTACGGTGGGGTTTCCCTCACCATGATCTACGGTCCGGACGAGAACGTCAGTGACGTCAGGGAACGGGCCGGGCTGGTTCCTCCGATTAAGGAGTCAGCCGGTCTCGGCGAAGTCAGTTGCAAGGTCGGTGTCACATTCTGAGCAGTCATCAAAGAGGTAGAACAGAGAGCAGGATTTGCTCCGCCTGTACCCGAGAAGAGGTAGTCCATGGAGGATTTCAGCCACTCCAGGGAGGAGTCAGCCGGCCAACACAGGAATAATCCTTTAAATCCATTCAGTTACAGATTTGAAGTTCCTGGCACGGTATCTGCTCATCCAATGGTATAAAAGTTGGATCGAACTTCGTTTCGAGATACGCGATACTACTAAACCACCCGCGAGGGTGGGGCGGAAAGCCCACAGGGTCTTCAATAGACAGCCGGGTTGCCGAACTATCTCAGGATATTCTGCCCCGGCTTTTTTGCGTCCCCTCATCGGGAAACCCTGTGTCAAAGAAAGGAGAAGCGTATGCGAAGCATTCTTGCAATTCTGGCAGTTGCGGCAGTTGCGGCGGCGGCCCCTGCCCAGGCGGCAAACGTCGGTTTCAACCTCGGGATCAACATCGGCAATCTGCCACGGGTGTATGCACCTGCAACCACAGTCTATGTTCCGGTCTCGGCACCCGCTTACGAACCGCCCCCTCGCCCGGTCTACGCCCCTGCCCCGCCCCCCGTTGAGATCGAAGAGCAGCCGGAGTTCGTCCGGCTCCCGGAGCTCGGTTTTTCCGCGGCGGTCGGCATCCCCTACGACCTCTTCTACGTTTCCGGCCGCTACTACCTCGCCCGCGGCAACAGCTGGTACAGCGCCCCTGACTATAGCGGCCCATGGGTAACGGTCCGTTACCGGAGCCTGCCATGGGGGCTCCGCAGATACCCCTTTGAACGTGTCCGTTACTACCGGGACGCGGAGTACAGGCGGCACTGTGACGACGGGGGGTGGGGGAGGCATGCCCGCCCGGCTGGAGATTGGCAAGAGCGCCCCCGCTATGACCATGAGCGGTGGAAAGAGGCGCGCATGAGAAGATGGCGCAACAACGATGACGACTGATCGTGGGTTTTCCCCCCGAAATAGGCCGTTCCTCGACAGGGGAACGGCCATTTTTACAGACTGGATAAACCCGCCGACTCATCCGAAATACGTAGCAATGCAAACAAATATACGCAAATGGGCACACCACACTGCGTATTTGCCCGCCCCTGCATATTGATTGCTGCTGCCTGCCTCCTGACCTGATGCCGTCCGTAAACAAGCGCAATGCCGGGAATTGTCCCCATCACCGGCAGGTGCCGACACGCCTTTGCCTTCACCGCAGGACGCCGCTATTGCCAGCCGGCGAGCAGTGGATATAATTGGTGTAATTTCCACAACAAGGGGGTCACCATCGTGGCAACTGGGCAAGAAGGGATAAATCCGCTGTTGCAGGCGGAACTGCAAAGGCTGCAGGATGAGAATCTCGCGCAACTCCCCCCGGAAACGGTGGCTGCCATGCGCAAGGCGACCATGGAGCTGGTGGCATCAGGCATCGCCGACCAGACGCTGAAAGAGGGTGAAAAGGCGCCCGACTTCTCCCTACCCAACGCGGTCGGCAAAGAGGTGCGGCTCTATGGACTCCTTGCCGCCGGGCCGGTGGTGGCGACATTCTACCGGGGGGCGTGGTGACCGTACTGTAGCCTGCAGTTGCGGGCCTATCAGAAGATCCTCCCCCAAATCCGGGCACTCGGCGCGGCGCTGGTGGCCATATCCCCGCAGACCCCTGACCTGAGCCAGGCGACCCTGCTGAAGAACTTCCTTGAATACGAGGTCTTGAGCGATCTGGGCAACGGGGTCGCCCGGCAATTCGGCCTCGTCTATTCACTTGCCGCGGAGATGCGCCGCATCTATCAAGGCTTAGGCGTCCGTCTCCCCGAATACAACGGCGATGAATCCTGGGAGCTGCCGCTCCCCGGTACGTTTGTCATCGACCAGGGGGGGGTGATCCGCCTCGCCTTTGTCGATGCGGACTACACCAACCGCCTGGAACCTGCGGCGATCCTCGACACACTGCGGGCACTGCAAATGGGCTGAAACCCGCTGTCGCCGATCTGCTACCCTCAGAAATGTCGCCCCGAATCCTCTCCTCGCCCCATTATCCATTAAAGAATCTGCCCGACGGACCGATAAAGGTATACATGCCGTATCGATCCGTATGTCCGGCATTTTCCCGGGAACGGGACCGATACATGAGGAGGGGAAGCCATGAACTATGAAACCGTAGCGCCTAAAATTATCAGTGTCATGATATTCTGGTCTTTCTTTATCCTCATCCTCTGTTTCAGCATTATGGCGCGGTTTACCGAGAAATTCCGCTGGGGCCTCCGTTACGTCAGGGTCTGCTCCCGCGCCTACAGGCGGAGATGACCATCCCCCACGTGCACACATGCAATTTACCTCCCTGAAGCGATAGGGCCGCTGCCTGATCGGGCAGCGGCCCCCATTTTTTGCAGGACGCTCCTTGCGCGGCCGGTCTGCGCCGGTCCCGCATCTTCGCTCGCATCTTCATCCTTGCCATTCAACACCCCGTCTACCATTCCCCCTTAAGCTTCTCCAGGTAGGCACGGATCCTCCGGGCATTGGTGCCCACATCGCTTCGCCCGTGACACAGCGTGGTCATCAAAAAAATATTATCACCTGGGCCAAGCCATGCAAGTGGGAGCCGGCTCACTGCGGCAGCGGGATAAAATGACAAGGGGAAAGGGGGTGGTATAATTTCAGTACAGTCCAATAACCAGAGGGGGGGATTTTACATGGCACACGTATCCCATAGAACCGGTGTGGAGGAGAAGGGGCAGAGGTCTCTCCGGAGCAGTGACGTCTACCTGCCCAAGAGGGGTCTCAAGGAAGCGTCGCTCTGCAGCGCCTGCGGCGCTCTTTACCGCAACAAGCGGTGGTACATGGGGGAGGAAGCACTGAAGGCGGCCATGGAGGAAACGGGGCTCAACAAGGTGCTCTGTCCTGCCTGCCGGCGGATCGAGGATGGCAACCCGGCAGGGATCGTCACCCTTTCCGGCGCCTATCTGGCGAAGCATGCCCGGGACATCATCAATGAAATCAAACACGTGGAAGCCAAATCCATGGTGAAGAACCCGCTCGGACGGATCATGGAGGTCAAGGAGGACCGGAACACGATCACCATCTCCACGACCGAGGACAAGCTCGCCCAGAAGGTGGGGCGGGAGATCTTCAAGGCCCATCATGGCGAGCTGCATTACCAGTGGAGCCATGAAGAGAACCTGGTACGGGTCAACTGGACCAGGGGATAAGGGAGAGCCGGCAGACGCCGGCCCCTTCTGCAGGCAGGCGCCCCCGCTACATGACCGCCACCCGATTTCTTCCCTCCTGCTTGGCAATGTAGAGGGCGGCGTCTGCCCGTTTGAGAAGGGTCTCGGCGCTTTCGTCCCCCTTCCCCAGAAACGCAACGCCGCAGCTCACGGTAATCTTCACATCTTTGTCCCCGCAGGTCATCTTTTCCTTCTCGACAACGTTGCGCAGCCGCTCTGCCAGGACAACCGCCTCCTCCTGCGTCGTGCCGGGAGCCACGATCAGGAACTCCTCCCCACCTATCCTCCCGAGGATGTCGTAGCGGCGCAGGGCCTTTTCCATGAGTTCGGCCACGCACTTCAGCACCCGGTCGCCGAACGGATGGCCGTAGGTGTCGTTGATCCTCTTGAAGTGGTCGAGATCGAGCATGATGAGGCAGAGCGGTTCACCCAGGCGAAAGGCCCGTTGATACTCCTCGTCCAGTCGCTTCATTATCCGGCGGCGGTTTCTGAGACCGGTCAGCTCATCGGTGGACGCAAGCTTCTTCAGGTGCTGCTGCGCCGTATCCAGTTTGAGCACGAGCCGCCAGGTGAGGAAGTACGTGATCCCCACCAGAAACCCGATGGTCGCGAGCGTGGCCGCCACTATCACCATTTTGTAGGTGTCCGTCTCCCTGATGAGCGTGGAGACGGGAATGGTAATGCTGAGGGCCCCCATGACGCTGCCGATTTTGTACCCTTGCCGGCCATGGCATTGGAGGCATGACTGCTCAACGTAGAGTGGGAGCAGATAACGGAACAGTGGGCCGCTGTCCGCTTCCCGCTCCAGTTGGTACACCTCTTTTTTCCCTTTCGCAAACTGCCGAAACGCCTCCATTTCCACGGAATCGGGGGTATTGTCGGGATCGATCGGCTTCGGAGCGGTTATGCGGAACCGCACCCCACCCTGCTTTTCGCTCCGGAGGGAGATTTCCTTTATCATGATGGCGTGGTTGCGCATGGTGAAGGTCCTTCCCCCTTCGACCCGAACGTCGGGATTGATGCCGAGCCTTCTCAGGTAGGTGTTTGATTCCGTTCCCCCCTTTTTTTCCACATAGACGCCGCCATAGTCGTAGTTCCACATCTTGCTCTGGTTTATCAGATCGGCATAGGCAACCGCCTGCTCCCTGACGCGCAAAAGGAGGAGTGTGTCTGTCCTGGAATAGAGGAAGTAGGCGGCAGCAGCGACAAAGAGGGAGAGCACCACGCAGAGGCTGACGAGGAAAAACTTTACGTTGCTGAAATAGTTGAACGGCTTCGGCCAAAATCGGGTCGGCATGGGTTCCCTGTTCGTATCGGGCGGCAAGTCAGGCA
>DAIEGL010000284.1 GCA_027356255.1 Geobacter sp.
CGCCTCTTCACCCAGCTCCAGAGCAGTCTGGAGGACGGCCGGACGGGAGGGCCTCGCCCCAATATCGACGAGGACGAGCTCGACCTGCACCAGGCGTTTCTGGACGTGAAGCTCGATCTGACCGGTGATTCGTCGTTCACCCTGCGGTCGGGGCGCCAGGAACTCGCCTACGGCTCCCAGCGAATCGTCTCGGTGCGGGAAGGGCCGAACGTGCGCCAGAGCTTCGACGGCTTCCGGGTCATCTTCCGGGGGGGAGAGGTTCGGGTGGACGGCTTTGCCACCAAGCCGGCGCAGACCAGGCGCCATGTCTTCGACGACGGGCCTGACAACACCAAGGCGCTCTGGGGGACGTACGCGGTGCTCCCCTTCCCGCTCCTCCCCAAGGCGCGCATCGACCTCTACTACATCGGCCTCTTCCGCCGCACAGCGCGCTTCGACCAGGGGACGGCCCGCGAGACCCGGCATTCGGTGGGGACCAGGCTCTGGCGCACCGCTCCTCCGCTCGACTATAACTTTGAAGCCCTCTACCAGTGGGGGAGCTTCGACAACGGCGACATCCGGGCCTGGACGGTCGCCTCGGACACCGGCTTCACGTTCGCGGCACTGCCGCTCCGGCCGCGGCTGGGGCTTCGGGCGGACATCGCCAGCGGCGACGAAGACCCTGCAACCCCGGACCTGGAGACCTTCAATCCCCTCTTCCCGAAGGGGGCCTATTTCAGCGAGGCGGGTCTCATCGGACCGGCCAACTTCATCGACCTGAATCCCTGCCTCGATCTCCACCTCACCGAGCGTGCCACGCTCATTTTCGACCTGGATTTCTTCTGGCGGGAGAGCACCCGTGACGGGCTGTACAACAACGCCGTCGTCCTGGTCCGTTCTGGTCGGGGGAGCGACGCCCACTACGTCGGAAGCATGCCCCAGGTGCAACTGTTCTGGGATATCGATCGCCACCTGTCGTTTGTCGCCATATACGGGCACTTTTTTGCCGGCCGTTTCCTTCGGGAGACAGGCCCCGGAGAGGACGTGGACTACGCCACCACGTGGCTCGCCTATAAATTCTGAAGAACACCGGGAGGTAACCATGAATTCAATCCGCAAGATAGCCAAGGTATGGAAGAGCAAGCCGACCATCGAGGGGGCCGGGGTCCATCTGAAGCGGGGCTTCGGCTACTACCAGGTGCCGCTCTTCGATCCCTTCCTCCTCCTCGACGATTTCCACTCGGACTACCCCCCCGACTACCTGAAGGGGTTTCCCTGGCACCCGCACCGGGGGATCGAGACGATCACCTACGTTCTCCACGGCCGGGTGGAGCACGGCGACAGCATGGGGAACAGGGGGGTGATCGAGTCGGGTGACGTGCAGTGGATGACCGCGGGGAGCGGCATCATCCACCAGGAGATGCCGAAGGGGAGGGACGACGGCCTCATGTGGGGGTTCCAGCTCTGGGCAAACCTCCCCGCCTCCCACAAGATGATGGACCCCCGCTACCGGGGGCTAACGGCCAATGAAATCCCGGAGGCGAACCTGGCGGGCGGCGTCCGGGTGCGGGTGATCTGCGGGACGGTGGACGGGGTGCGGGGGCCGGTGCGGGACGTGGTCGTGGACCCGGAGTACCTGGACGTGACGGTGCCGGCGGAGACCACCTTTACCCATCCGATCAGGCGCGGCTACACGGCGTTCGCCTACGTGGTCGAGGGGGAGGGTTATTTCGATCCGGAAAGGAACGCCTTTGCCCACGAGGTGGTGGGGGAAAACTACTTCGACATGAAGCGGGACTGCGCCTGCAGCGCGGAAAATCTCGTCCTCTACGGGGACGGCGAGGCGGTGGCCGTCACCGCCCAGGCGAGCCCGGTCAGATTCCTCCTCGCGTCGGGGAGGCCGATCGGCGAGCCGGTTGCCTGGTACGGTCCGATCGTCATGAACACCCAGGAGGAGCTGCGGGTCGCCTTCGAGGAGTACGAGAAGGGGACCTTCATCAGGCACGGATAGCCTGATCGGACGGGTGGGCACTCGCCGCTTCGGCTCTGTCACTCACTCCCGAAGTCGCGGCAGCCGGCCCGGAAATGTCGGAAGAACCAATAAAAAGGCGGCCATCGGCCGCCTTTTCGTTTCCAGGGGTTGCACAGGGGAAATCACTTCCCCGGAATGGTGATGCAGAGGCACTCCCCCTCGGCATAGGTCGTTTCGCCGTGGAAGATGCGGCCGTGCACCTTCACCTTGCGCCCTTCGGCGGAGACGACCCTGCTCTCCACCGTGACCACCTTCTGCAACGGCAGCATGTTACGGAAGCTGACGTTCAGGTTGCCGACCACTATGGGATAGCCCGCCGCCCAGGCAGCGAGCCCCAGAGCCTCGTCCATCACCGCGGCCACCGCACCGCCGTGGGCATGCCCCGGGGGGCCTTCGGTCTCTGGGCCGAACCAGATGCGGGCATGCAGGTGCTGCTCGCCGTCACGGTAGTAGCGGGCCCGGAAGCGGTTGCCTTCCGGTTCTCCGGAGACGAAGCGAAGCGATTCGCCGACCAGCGCCGGCGCATCGAAGGGGACCCAACCCGCCTCGCCGCTCAGGTCGACGGGGGGGCAGGGCGCAACGGAAACTCTTTCGACGGATGTTTTTGCCACGGGTGTTCTCCTTCAACAGCATATTGACGTTTACGGAAGCGGTATAGCGAGCCGCCAACATAGCAGACTTTGCCGATGAAATAAAGGGGGTTGTCCCCCGCGGCGCTTTTTGTATCTGCAGGAAAGTTTTTTGAGGCTGACCGACCGGTCAGTGCCCCGGGCATCAGCCGCCACCCCTGCCACTCCCGCCCGTTCCCCCTGACGCGCCGCCGATGGCGCAGGCGGAAATTTTGCGCGCCACGTTTCCGGAGCCGCACTTCGGACAGACTGCAGCCTCCCCCCCCATCTTCTGGAGTTTGGTGAATTCCTCGCCGCAGTCGGCACAGACGTATTCATAGATCGGCATCGTTCTCACCTCCTCCCTGTAAAAACAGAATCAGAAAAGACCCTACATACCATGCCCGGATGGAGCGGCGCAAGGGTTACTGTTCAACCGTGTCGTTGCACCGCCTGGGGAGCGACCAGTTGTAGCGGATGGCGAGGAGTCGCAGGATGATGACCGTCAGGGCGGAGACGAGCAGTGCCCATGGGCGGGGGATGGAGGTGTGGTTGAGCAGCGAGAGGAGAACCCCTCCGGCCAGGCAGGCGGAGGCGTAGACCTCTTTCTGCAGCACCAGCGGGACGCGGCTGGAGAGGACGTCGCGGAACATGCCCCCTGCCGTCGCGGTCATCACCCCCATCATTACCGAGCCGACAAAGCCGATCTGGTAGTCGAGCGCCTTGCCGGTGCCAATGACGACGAAGGTGCCGAGCCCCACCGCGTCGAAGTAGGGGAGCGGATGCCTGAGTAAGTCCAGGTTGCGGTGAAAGACGAAGACGGCCAGGGATACGGCGATGGAGATGTAGAGATAGGTCTCGTTCTGGAAGATGAAGGGGGGGATGTCCCCCAGGAGCAGGTCGCGCATGGTGCCACCGCCGATGGCGGTGACGATGCCGAGCACCAGTACGCCGAAGATGTCCATGTCGCGACGGATGCCGGCCAGGGCGCCTGAAGCGGCAAATGCGGCGGTGCCGAGCAGATCGAGGGTGTAGAGCAGCGTCATCCGGGTCTCCTTCCGGCACGAGTGTACCGGCGAAGCGGGCCGATGGCAACTGAAAAATGGGTGCCTGCGGGCGGGGGCGGGCCCGCAGGATTTCCGGTCACGACCATGTGGTCAGAAATATGTGACTTCCAGAAGGGGGGCAAGCACGGCCCGATTTGCTCCCGTGGTGTCGTTGATCTCGATGCTCGCCAGTGGGACCGTGCCCAGATCCTCCAAAATGCGGAGCTGGAAGTTGACCAGACCCAGACGCTGCGCCTCCACCATCAGCGGCGTGACATCGACCGCCACATGATTGCCGAAGTCTGCCTGGGAAATGGGGGGAGAGATGATGGTGGTCGCCAGCGCCGGCTGGAGAGTGCGGTCAAAATCGGTACCTATCAACGTCGGCGGCTGAAAGGAAACGAGGTCGATGCGGACCGGCATCGTGCCGGGCAGCGGCTGGGGCTGGATGCTGTTGATGAATATGTCTAGGGTCGCCGAGACGATGGTGGCGTTGAGCGGGACCCCGCCGCTGCCCGAGAGGGGGAAGTCCAGGAACGCGCGCGATTCCACCCCGGTGACGGGATCGATGCCGGCAAAAACGCTTTGGGTGTTGCCCTGCGTCACCGTTAAAACGCCTGTCTGGGGGTCCTGGGCGATATCGCCGTCAAACGCCGGGTCACTGAGGATCTGCGTTACTACCGTCGGTGGCGGACTGCTGCTGCTGCCGCACCCTGACACGGCCAGAACTGCGAACACCATTACTGCCGCCAGGAATACCCTTTTCATAGCTACCTCCCGTTTTCTTGTTTGAGAAAGCCGCCGTTGTTTCCTGAACCATAAGAAAATGTTACCAGAAGAAGGGCAAAACAAAAGAAAGCAAAAAGGGGACGCGGCTCAAGGCCCGTCCCCTCATCGATTCGTTCCGGCGCATTCGCACCGCAGTTCACATCTTCTGCATGCTCTCCGCAAGCTCGCGGAAGACCGCTTCCCGCAACGCATACCGCCGGCGGATGGCGAAAAGCTTTCGGGCGCATTCGACCATCCCCACCAATGCGGCGGAGGTGCCACCTGCCACGGGGATTGAAAAGTCGCCGAAAATGAGCGCTGCGATTCCGGCTGCAAAGAGGATGAGGCTCGACAGGAAAAGCGGGGCCTCCATGTGGCGGAAGGGAGAGCGGAGCATCCGGCAGAGGGAGGCGTACGCCTTTGCATGGGACCTCACGCGGTCAAGATACTTGTCAAGCTCGGGACCGTGAAAACGGGCTGTGGCACGGATATAGAGCCGTCTGCACGCATCCCTGCTGTTCATGGCGACCCGTTCGCCGTAATAGTGTTCAAGCTCGATGTCGATCGTATACGTGTCCATGGCCACCTCCGGGACGCAATATAGCGGGATTGATACAGAAAGTTAACAAAAATATTACAAACGGTATTTTGCGGAAAAGCGGAAGCTCATCCCTTCCTGCCGGTCACGTCGTGGAGCGTGAGGCAGAGGAACTGCCGGCCGTCCAGCCGGATGACCCCGCCACTCGGCTCCATGACAGCCTCTGAACGATCTTTGCGCGTCAGCCGCAGTTCGCCCCAATCCGGCTTTTCCCCCCGGAGTGCAGCACTGCGTCGGCATTCGAAGCTCTCCGGGTCGTCTGCCAGCAATTCCCGGAACAGAGCCCCTTCGAGCAGGCCGGGGGGATAGCCGAGCAGTGCGGACAAACCCGTGTTGACGCGCACGACCCGGCCGGTTTCGGCATCCAGGATCGCCATCCCAGCGGCGGAGTGCTCCACTGCGGCGGCGTAGAGGCGCTCCGTCTCCTCCTGATGCTGGGAGGCGAAGTATTTGCCCAGCCCCCAGTTGCTGAGGATGAGGCTCACCACCGAGATCAGGATGCAGCAGAAGACGAAATACCGGAGCGTCTCGACCCCTTGCTGGTAGATGCGGCGAACGATGGTTATCTGGGCGATGAGTGCCGGACGGTTGTTGAGGTCACCGATCAGGGCGAATCCCTTGAGCGTATCGTCGTCAATGCGGCGGACCCGGAAAGGTTTGGCGAGGGTGAGGGGCCTTTTCGCCTTGAACGGCGCGGTATTGAGGGACACCTGGTCGCAGGTCCTGATCTCCAGGGGGAGGCGGGTCATATCGGCCAGCCGTGCGGTTTCCGCGGCGTCGATGAAACGCCCCATGACCAGGGTGCCGCGGATCGGTCCCTTCCCAGCGTTGTTAAGGACTGGCTTGGCGGCGACCAGCACGGGGGTGCCGTGCAGAAGCAGGACCCCCTTGACCGTGCTTTGCAAAGAGGGGTGGCGCAGAAGCGGTCCCGATGCGGCAAACTGTCGTTCGAGCCCCTGCGGCAGCGGCGCCGCTTTGGCCGTTTTGATGTCTACGGCCTTGGCGAACAGGATTTCTCCGGACGGCCGGACGAAGGCGACGAGGTTGACCCGGAGTTTGGTGAGAGAGGCCTCGTCCATGTTCGCTTTGATGAATCCCGCGTTGCCGTCCTGCATGAAACGGTAGGTCTCGTCCCAGGTGGCGTAGTCCCCGGTTGATGCTGCCAGGGAGTCGAGTTCGCCGTCGATGGCGTTGACCACGCGCTGCAGATTTTCCTTGGCGCTGGCCTTTTCGAGGGCGCGATAACCGGAGAGGACGATGAATCTGGCGCTGAAGAGGATGATGAGAATGATCCCCAAGAGTCCCGCGGCGATGGCGAAGAGGGTTTTCTGCTTTCTGTTCATGGTTTACCCTTCAGGGACGGTGGCGCGGCACCCGCAGCCAGAGCCTCGCGCTCCCGGGCGGAGAGCCCGTCCACATACTCCATCATGCCGCGCAGGGTGTTGCCCAGAAAGTAGCGCTCGCGTGCCTGGATGTCCGCCGGCAGACGGGTGACGTTCCGGTACTGCCCGTCCATCTCCAGGAGCCATTCGACCAGCGCGGCTTCCCGCTGTGGTTCCTCTGCGGCGGCTGTCGCAGCCACCCCTTTCACCCATAAAAGCAGCTGGTTGCGGGCGATCCGCAGGTGGTCGGCGGGGGTCTCCACCAGCCCGTAATGGGCGAAGACCATGGCGCTGGGAGAGAGGGCCGCCACCCGGTCGATGGAGTCCAGCGCCACCTGAAGGATGAAGCGCGGGGGGGTGGCGGGGCGCATGAATATCCCGTCGGGAACGTCGCAGCGGACCCCCGCCACTTCGCCTGCGAAGAGGAGGTCCTCCAGGAGATAAGAGCAGTGGTGCTGGGCGTGGCCGGGGGTGAGGACGGTGCGCACCCCGGTGGCGCCCACCTGTTCTTCGAAACGGATCCGCTCCGCCGGGACGGGGACGATCTCGCCGTACGCCTCGGCCAGGGGGCCCAGCACCTTGCGGGAGCCTTCCCAGAGCTTTTCCGGCGCCACCAGGTGGCGAATGCCGTCCGGATGGCAGATGATTGTCGCCCCGGGGAACTCCCGCAGCAGGGCGCCAGTGCCCCCCGCATGGTCGATGTGGATGTGGGTGAGGAGCACGTAGTCGATGTGCCCGACCCCCAGCCGGTGCAGTTCTCCGATAAGGCGGGGAATGGTGGAGAGGGGGCCCGGATCGACGAGTAGGGTGAACCCCTCCCCCCGGTAGAGCCAGGAGCTGATGAACTGTCGGAATCCTTCGAGGGTCGGCTGGTCGAGATCGATGCAGGTGAGTTTGTCCGTGGTCATGTTATTTCCTTGCCTTGGAA
The DNA here is from genome assembly GCA_027356255.1 of Geobacter sp. Taxonomy (GTDB): domain Bacteria; phylum Desulfobacterota; class Desulfuromonadia; order Geobacterales; family Geobacteraceae; genus Geotalea. The sequence continues at coordinate 7,342 of DAIEGL010000284.1, forward strand.
GATGCTGCGACTGCCGCCGCGTGCCATGTGTGGAGCCCCCATTTTGGCGCGAAGAGGGGGAGATTGTCAACCTCTGTTGTGTCCCTTGCATTCCGCCGGTTTCCTGAGAGAATTTGAATAGAAAAAACTAATACACATGCCAGGAGGTGACAGATGGAATTCAAACTTACGAGCCCCGCCTTCCACCACGGTTCACAAATCCCTTCGAAATACACCTGCGACGGGGAGAACATAAATCCACACCTGGTGATCCACGGGGCGCCGGAGGGGACCAGGTCTCTGGCGCTGCTCATGGAGGACCCGGACGCCCCGTCGGGACTCTGGGTCCATTGGGTGGTCTGGGACATCCCGCCGGAAACAAAGGAGATCCGTGAGCACATGGTGCCGTTCGGGTCGTGGGAGGGGGGGAACAGCTGGGGGGAAAAAGGGTACGGCGGACCCTGTCCGCCGCCGGGGACGCACCGCTACTTCTTCCGACTGTATGCGCTGGACAACCGGCTGAAGCTGTCGGATGAGTCTACGAAGGAAGAGCTGGAAACGGCGATGGTCGGGCACATCCTGGCGACGGCCGAGCTGATGGGGACGTACGCCCGAACCAACGAAGCTCCGCTCTGAGCGGAGCCGGGCGGGTAAAACGGGTTTCAGGAGCGACAGGCGGCCATCGGCCGCCTTTTTTATTGCCGTGATTTTTGCGGCAGGGGCAAATCGGTTGGTTGATCCGGCTGGGTTGTGTGGTATGCTGCGGCATCAAAGAATGGAGTGGACAAAATGAAAAAAAACGTGAGAGCGACCTTCTGTCTGGCGCTTGTTCTCTTGGCTACTTTCGTATTCGGTGGATGCGCAACCCTTGCCGTCACCCCCAAACAGCCCCTGAAACCGTCGAAAGGGGTGCAGCCGGTGAATGTGGGGATACGGGCGACGGGCGAGAGGCTGCGTGAGGCTTTTAGCGATCCGGCGGAGTCGGCCGTTGCCGCTGCTTCCGGCACACTCTTCAGGAAAGTGGTGCTCCTCCCCCCGGGAACTGGCACCAATGCGCCGGCGGACGGTACGGATTACGTGGTGAACGTGAGCATTTCGGACATCAGCGTGAACGGCAACCTGAACCCCATCTGGTTCGCCAGTATTCCTATCCTGTTTTTCAAGCCGTTCACCCCCATCGTCACGTTCGAGGCCGTAGTGACGCTGGACACAACCCTGAGCGACGCGCACAGCGGCACGGTCGTCGCGCAGCGACAGGTCACCGAGACCGCAACGGACCATTTCAGCCCGAGAAATCCGCAGCCCAAGGTGAGGAAGCTCATCTCCCTCTGCATCAACAACGCTCTCGTGACCACGCTGGAAGAGTTCCAGGGGAAGATGGCGGTTGAACAGCCGAAACCGATGTGAGGGGGGCGCTTCCCCTTGGTTGCCGCCGCGATTGGTGGTATAGTACTGCGCGCATTTATAGATAACCGTCACGGAGAACCACCGATGCCCGAAAGCCCGCACCCGTTTCAGGGGCTTACCCCCAGCTTCATCATGGACGCCGTCGAGAGCCAGGGGTTCCGCTGCGATTGCCGCACCCTTGCCCTGAACAGCTACGAAAACAGGGTCTACCAAGTCGGGATCGACGAGGGGGAGCCGCTCATCGCCAAGTTTTACCGCCCGGGAAGGTGGAGCGACGCCCAGATCGTCGAGGAACACCGGTTCAGCCGCGAGCTGGCCGAGCACGAGCTGCCGGTGGTGGCGCCGATCACCAACGCCTCCGGCGAGAGCCTCTTTCACCATGGCGGCTTCCGTTTCGCCCTCTATCCGCGGCAGGGAGGCCACGCCCCGGAGTTCGACAACCTGGACAACCTGCGGGTCCTCGGCCGCATGCTCGGCCGTATCCACTGCGTGGGCTCCGTGCGCCCCTTCGTGCACCGGCCGGCCCTCGACTGCCAAAGTTTCGGCCACGCCAGCGTGGCCCTGATCGCCGACCGCTTCATCCCGGACGAGTACCGCTCCAGTTACGAGGCGGTGACCGGCCGGTTGCTGGAGGCGATAGAGGCGCGTCTTGCCGGGGCGGGGCCGATCCGGTACATCCGTGCCCATGGCGACTGTCATGGCGGCAACATACTCTGGCGCGACGCTGCGCCGCATTTCGTCGATTTCGACGATGCGCGCACGGCCCCGGCCGTGCAGGACCTGTGGATGATGCTCTCCGGAGAGCGGCCGCGCCGGACCGCCCAACTGGCCGAGCTGATAGCTGGTTACCGCGAGTTCTGCGACTTTCATCCCTCGGAACTCTGCCTGATCGAGTCGCTGCGCGCCCTGCGCATGCTTCATCACTGCGCCTGGCTTGCCCGTCGCTGGGACGACCCGATCTTCCCCCGCACCTTTCCCTGGTTCAACACCGTGCGCTACTGGGGGGAGCAGATCATCCAGCTGCGCGAGCAGCTGGCAGCGCTCGACGAGCCGCCGCTGGAGCTTCCCTGACCCGGTCCGGTTAAAAATTTACTCATGTAATGGCCGGTCTCTTCCGAAGAGAAACCCTGGGCTATTTGCTCAGAGCCTCGCGTCAACCGTACCGAAGCGATCCCGTCACCACCAGGAGATGCAGCGTTGAATTTTTTCCGCCGTCTTTCCATACGGACCAAGCTCCTCGCCATCATGCTCATGGCGGGGGGACCGGTCGTGCTGACCCTCTGCTACCACCTGTATACGAGCTACCACGATGATTACAGGGAAGCGGAGCACGCCGCGCTGTTGACGGCACAGGCCATTGCCTACCAGCATGAAGCCCAGGTTGAAGGGATACGCAACCTCCTCACGACCCTCTCCCAATTCCCTGAGGTGAGGGGCAAGGACAAACGGGCGTGCGCCGGGATCTTCAGGGACATCCTCCGCCAGAGCCCTTCCAGCCTCAACATCGGCATCGCCGATACGATGGGAAATGTCATCGTCAGCGGCGTGCAGCCTCTCCCCTCCCGCTTCGGCATCGCGGACCGGAAGTATTTCCAGGACGCCCTGAGAACGAAGCGCTTCAGCGTCGGAGAGTATGCGATAAGCAGGGCCGTCGGCAAGCCGACGATCCACTTTGCGCTGCCGGTGCTGGACGCGGCCGGCTCTCCCATTGCGGTCCTGTATGCCGCCCTCGACCTCACCCCGTTCAACAGCCTTTTCGATGACCAGAAGCTCCCTCCCGGCTCTGCCCTCAACCTGACCGATCACTGGGGGGTCGTTCTTTACCGTTATCCCCTTCACGAGACGATCAAGGGGGGGGTGTCTGACCGGCCGGACCTGCGCAGCCGGGTGGCCGGCCCGCGCGACGAGGGGGCTTTCTTCGGCGTCGGCCTTGACGGGGTTAAGCGGCTGCTCGCCTTCAAGCGGCTGCGTCTCCACCGGGATGAACGGCCGTACCTGTATATCCGGGTCTCCATCCCGAAAAAAGCCGCCATGGCCCGCGTGAACGGGTACATTGCAAATTCGGTGGCGATGTTCTCCGCGGCAGTGCTGATTGCCCTCGTGTTTACCCGGCTCTTGGCGGGTCGCTACCTGGCGGTCCCCATCGAACGGCTCGTCAAAGTCTCACGGGCGGTCGAAAGCGGCGACCTTTCCGCCAGGACGGGCCTCCCCTATGGCGGAGACGAGCTGGGACTCCTTGCCCAATCCTTCGACGCCATGACGGAGTCGCTCGATGCCGGGCAGCGTCAGCGGGACGCTGCCGTAGCTTCCCTCAAGGCGAGCGAGGAAAGGTTCCATGCGATCTATGACCACCTGAGCGACGCGGTCATCATCCACGATGTGGAGACCGGTGCGATCCTCGATGTCAACCAGGCCATGTGCGGCATGTACGGCTACAGCAGCGATGAGGCCTGCACCATGGGTGTCGGGGCCATCAGCCAGGGGACCGCGCCCTACACGGAGAAAGAGGCCATGGCCTGGATGCGGCTTGCGGCGGGGGGGGAACCGCAGCTTTTCGAGTGGCTCGGCAGGCACCGGGACGGCCATTCTTTCTGGGTGGAGATCAGCATGCGCCGCGCCTCGATCGGCGGCACCGACCGCCTGATCGTGCTGGCGCGGGGGATTTCCGAGCGGAAGGCGGCTGAAGAGGAAAAGAAAAGCCTGATGGAGCAGTTGCATCACGCCCAGCGGATGGAGTCCGTCGGCCGGCTGGCCGGGGGGATCGCCCATGATTTCAACAACCTCTTGACGCCGATCATCGGTTTTGCCGACATAGCCCGGCGTGAAGCGCCGGAGAACAGCGCCACAGTCGAAAAGATGGAACGCATCCTCAGGGCGGCGTTCCGGGCCAAGGAACTGGTGCAGCAGCTCCTGAGCTTCGGGCGCAAGCAGTTGCTGGACATGAAAATCACCGACCTCAATGCGGTCGTCTCCTCGTTTGCCGAGATCCTGAGGAGGACCATCCGCGAGAGCATCGATATCCGGCTGCGGCTCGCCCCGGAACCTGGCGGAATCTGCGCCGACAAGACCCATATCGAGCAGATCCTCATGAACCTGTTTGTCAATGCCCAGGACGCCACTGCCGGCAACGGGGTGATATCCGTGGAGACGGCGTCTGTCGTGCTTGACGAGGAGTATGCCCGCCACCACGCCGGTGTCGTCCCCGGGCGTTATGTCATGCTAGCCGTGAGCGACTCGGGGTGCGGCATGGAGCGGGAGACGCTGAACCATATCTTCGAGCCGTTCTTTACCACGAAAAATGCGGGGGAGGGAACCGGCCTCGGTCTGGCTACCGTCTACGGCATCGTAAGACAGCATGGGGGGAATGTCTGGGTTTACTCGGAGCCCGGCCGTGGGACCGTCTTCAAGCTCTATTTTCCGATGGTCGAGGCGCTGCCGTCCCTGAAGGACGAGGAAAAAAGCGCCGATCTCCCTGCCATGGGCGGGGCGCACGGGCGCATCCTCCTCGTGGAAGACAATGAGATGGTCCGAACGATGTTGAAGGATCTTTTGGCCGGAAGCGGCCATGACGTCATCGAGACCGGCGAACCGCGCCAAGCCCTTCAGCTTGCGGCCGGCCGGGCAATAGACCTGCTCATAACCGATGTCATCATGCCGGAACTGAACGGGCCGGAGTTGTACAGGCAGCTCCTGGCCGCCCATCCGGGGTTGAAGGTCCTCTTCATGTCGGGATACACGGACAATGTGGTGGTCCAGCACCTGGGATCGGCGGAGCTGTCCAACTTCGTCCAGAAGCCGTTCACGGTGCAGGCCATGTCCGCCAGGATTGCCGCTATCCTGGGGGAGAAGAACAGCGGTTGACATGGGGGGATAATGAGGGAGACTTAATATATATGGTTGACCGAAGATGCTGCATTACGGTTCCTGGAGGTGCCCATGACCCGGATTTTTTGTTTTGCAGCGGCATGCATCCTCCTCTCTCTCCTGTCGGCTCACCCGGCCGGCGCCGCCAAGGGCGGGGTCACCCTTTACTTCTTCTGGGGGGAAGGGTGCAGCCATTGCGCCCGGGCCAAGCCGTTTGTGGCGGAGCTGGCCAAGCGCTACCCCCGCCTGCAGGTCCGTGACTACGAAGTGCTTCACAACGAGAAAAACCTGGAACTCCTGATGCGGATGGCCGGGGAGGCGGGGGGAAAGGCGGAGGGGGTCCCCACCTTCTTCATCGGGGGGCGGATGTTTTCCGGCTTTTCCCTCGAAACCGCCAGGGAGCTGAAAGAATGGGTGGCGCTTTCCATGGCCCGCGAGGAGGGGGTAGGGACGGCTCCCCCTGACGATTCCGCCGGGGTTGTCGTCATCCCCTTCATCGGCAGGGTAGGCGCGGATTCCCTCTCGCTCCCCGCCTTCACCATTGTTGTCGCCGCCCTGGACAGTTTCAATCCGTGTGCCTTTTTCGTGATCTTCTTCCTCTTGAGCCTCCTGATACACGCCCATTCGCGGTCGCGCATCGTGCTGATCGGCGGCATCTTCGTCTTCTTTTCGGGACTGGTCTACTACCTGTTCATGGCGGCATGGCTCAACCTCTTCATCCTGGTGGGGCGTCTGCCGGCCATTACCATTGCCGCCGGGATTCTGGCGATCCTCATTTCGACCATCAACATCAAGGACTTCTTCTTTTTCGAGCAGGGGGTCTCCCTGGTCATCCCGAAACAGGCGCGGTCGCGGCTTTTCGAACGGATGCGGGAGATCGTGGGCGCAGGGCGACTCCCGGCAATGATCGGCTCCACGGTGCTGCTCGCGGCCGCTGCCAACAGCTATGAGCTCCTCTGCACCGCCGGCTTCCCCATGGTCTTCACCCGGGTATTGACCCTGCACAGCCTGCCGGCAACGGAGTATTATCTCTACCTCCTCTTCTACAACCTGATCTACGTGGTGCCGCTGGCGATCATCGTGGCGATCTTTGCGGCGACGCTCGGGAGCAGGAAGCTGAGCGAATGGCAGGGGCGCCTGTTGAAGCTCGTTTCCGGCAGCATGATGCTCTGTCTCGGCGGCGTGCTCCTCGTAAGACCGGCGCTCCTCAACAACGCCCTCATCTCCGTCGTCATCCTTGCGGTCGCGCTTCTGGGGGCATGGCTCACCGTTGTCGTCTCCCGGAGGATAAACCCGGCGAGGTTCGGCGACCCGTCCGGGACCTGAAACCTGTCCCCTCCGAATGGCGGGGGAGGAGCCCCTTTACGGCCGACATCCCCCTGTGCTAGGATGCCGCAGGGGGGAAGCCATGCCTAACGAGAGCCGGATACGCCGCCAGCGCTGGATCATTTTTTCAGTTCTGGCCCTGATGTACATTCTTGTCTATTTCTACCGGGTTTCCCTGGCGGTGGTGGCGGGCGACATCTCCCGCGAGCTGAGGCTCACCCCGCAAGAGCTCGGCTCCCTCTCCGGGGTCCTTTTCTACGTCTACGCCGCGGCTCAGCTCCCGCTCGGTCCCATGATCGACCGGCTGGGAAGCCGGCTCGTCATCAGCGGCTGCGGCGTGCTGACCGCGGTCGGCGGCATCTTCTTCTCCCAGGCGGACAGCCTGGCCGCAGCCATGGCGGCGCGGATGCTGATCGGCGTCGGCACCGCCTCGGTTCTGATGGCCACCTTCACCATCTTCAGCCACTGGTTCACAAAACAGGAGTTCGGCCGGGTTTCCGGCTTCATGGTTGCGGTGGGGAACCTGGGGAACCTCTCGGCCACGGCCCCTCTGGCGCTGGCGGTGGCCGCCGTCGGCTGGCGCAATTCGTTTCTGGCGATCGGGGTCGCCCAGGCCCTGGCGACGGTGGCGGTCTTCGGCATGGTGAGGGACCGCCCCACGGCTGCCGAAGCAGGGGGGGACGGACACCCGGGCGCACGCCCGGCGGGGATGCTTGCCGCCTGGAGGGAGATCTTCGGCAGCCGCGATTTCCTGCTTCTGGGGGTGATCTCCTTCTTCTGGTACGGAAACTACCTGGCTTTGCAGGGGTTGTGGGGGGGGCCATACCTGATGGATGTGCTGCATCTCTCCCGCGCCGCCACCGGCCGGATGCTGATGTTCACCGCCCTCGGCTTCATCGCGGGGAGCATGGTGACCGACACCATCGCCCGCAAGCTCTTCCGCTCCTACAAAAAGACCCTGCTGGCGGGGCAGATGATGCTCCTCGTGTTCATGTCCTGCTTTCTGGGCATTGCCGAACTCTTGCCGCTGCCGCTCTTGGCGGTCTTGTTCTTCGCCATAGGTCTGGCGGTTTCCAGCGGGGTGATGATCTACCCCATCATCCGCTCCATGTTCAGGGTGGAGATCGTGGGGACGGCGCTTACCTCTCTCAATTTCTTCGTCCTGATGGGAGCGGCGACGACACAGCAGGTGATGGGGGTGATCGTCGGTGCCGTAGGCAGCGGGGCGCCGGGGGCGCTCCCGAAGGGGTATCACGCGGCATTCGCCTTTCCGATCGCAGGGCTCGCGGTTGCCATCGTCCTGACAAGCGCGGCGCGATAACTTCAGCGCCAAAAACGCGATAAACAGCCGCCAGAAATCTCTTGATAATATCAAAATACTTTTGACGGCTGTTGTTGTCTACCAGTTTCTGTAGATCAATTCCTGCCTATTTTTACCTTTACCTGCTCCGCCCATTGTATAGTCGATTTTGACCTTATCAAATTCAAACCCATCAAATACCCTTCGCATCTCTGGATGATCGTTTATAGTCAAAATAGCGCTGCCTTTTATGGTGCGCATGGTATCCGCCAACTTCACGTATTCAGTCAATTCAAATGGCACACCGTAGCCTTCTGTCTCCCAATACGGCGGGTCGAGGAAGTGGAGCGTGTAGTCCCTGTCGTATCTCCTGATGCAATCAGCCCAGTCTAGCGATTCAACCCATACCCTGGCTAGTCGTAAGTGCGCCTGGCTCAATTCCTCTTCAAGACGCAGGATGTTAAACCTGGGCGGTGATGACGGAGAATAGCCGAAGGTCTGGCCTGTCACTTTCCCACCAAACGAGAGCTTCTGTATATATAAATAGCGAGCTGCTCGTTGGATGTCGGTAAGGACTTCCGTGGGGGTCTCTTTGTGCCACTCGAACAATTGCCTGCTGGCCAGGGCAAACTTGAACTGCCTGATGAATTCCTCAAGGTGGTTCTTCACCACCCTATATAGATTCATCAGATCAACATTGACGTCGTTAAGCACCTCGACCTCAGCAGGTGGCCTCAGGAAGAACATGGAGCCGCCACCGGCAAAAGCCTCGACGTAGCAGGTATGGGGACGGCTGGTTATAAGGGGAATAAGGGTTTTAGCCAGGCGTCGTTTGCCGCCCGGCCAGGCGAGTATTGGTTGATGTTTCATGGTATGAGTCTCCTTGTTGTCAAGATTGTTTTGACGTGCTAGACTCACCGCGCTGCGCGTAGCAGGGGGAGCCTTCGGTCTGACTCACAGGGGACTCTGTGGGGTAAGGTGGTCGGACCATGCTCCAACATGGCCCGACCGCTCCTCTTTTTAATTCCTAACTATTCTCTTCCTTCACGCTTTCCGCATTCCGCGCCTCTACTTCAAATGGATTATTCTGGTACCCTTTGGTTATCTGATACCAGAGGTATTTGACCGCAAATTTAATCCATCCTTCTTTCTTCCATTGTTCCTTGTGCGTGTCTTCGTGCCGTTGCCAGGAAGGTGTCACTTCGATTCCCGGGACGGAGTAGTAGGTCGTCTGGCCAATAGTTATCGCCCACTGCTTTTCACCGCGTGGGGCAAAATAAAGGGGTATCTGGCTGTTGTATATGTCCATTTTTATCCAATCGTTACTATTGAAATATGTACCATTACGGCACTTGCTGTCGTATTGAAAACCCTAATCGCAGATCCCGTTGAGTCGCTAATAACTTCCCAACTAATGGCATTGCTTGCAGCTGCGTCAGATACAGCGACCACTCCCGGTGTAATTGGTACTATGTTGACGGCTACGGCTTTATTATTAAAAACAGGACTCGTCCAAAGACCTGTAGGTATACTTACGTCAGCATTGTATATAGTAGTCGCAGGTAATGTTCCTACTTGCGCGGGGGTGTGGGTATGCCCGGAAGCGGCATAAGGCCCACCTATATTTGCGTCATTGCCGTGGCCGTGCCCTAAGGCTGCTGCTCCCACCTGAGCAGCGGTAGTGCTGTGCGGGTTTCCCACCGTGCCTATGTGGGTCTGGATGTTGGCGTTGGCCGGTTCGTAAACCCCGGTATGGTTATGCGCAGAAGCAGCAAAGGGACCGCCGATGGTGGCGTTATTGGCGTGTCCGTGATCGCCTGCGGAAACGGTTCCAGCGGCAGTGCCGATATTCTTGAAGGCGGCGGTCCCCAACTCAAGAATCGTTTTCACCTCGGCCAGGGTCTTTTTGACAAATTGCCCGGCGGCGGAGGCAACAAGAAAATCGTTCACGGCAGTGGCCAGGGAATGATTCACATGGCCGCTATGGGGAGCTACGGCTGTAAGGTGGGTCTGGATGTTGACGTTGGCCGGTTCATAGATGCCTGTGTGGTTATGCCCGGCAGCAGCCGCGCCGATCTGGACGATGGTTGTATTGTGCGGATTATCGGTCCTGTCCATGTGCCCATTGGCAGCCTCCAGAGTGGTTGCCGGAGCGGTGCGCCAGTTGGCCTTACCGGTGATACTCTTGATCATGTAACCCAGCCAACCGAACAGGGTGGTGGGGCTGGAGGTATCTCCGGACGGGACAATAGTATCAGAGATGGTTCTCTGCCGCTCATCGGGGTATATCTTAGTAAAGGTGAGACCGGTTGTACCGACGGTGATCGGGGCGTTGGTCGTCAGCATCCAGACCGTATCACCACACACCGAACCTTCTGACACTGTTGCCAGGAGACCAGCCAACAAATCCAGATCGCTGTCCGCGTCGAGCGCCCGCTGCCAGGCTCCGGCATGAGCAATGTAGATACCGTTTTCAGTGGGAGCCGTCTGAGCCGTCAGCAGAACCCGGTCATTGTCCACCAGCTGCACCGCATCTATAATCTGCAGCCCTGCCAGGGCAAGGTTGGCAGTGGCAGCCACCCGTACCCGGTGGGGCATACGGGCGTCAACGTATTCCTGAGTGGACATGATCAGCGAGGGGTCGATGGTCTGATTCACCGCCGAGGCGTCGCTGACATTGACGATCATCCGCACATAGAGGTCCTTTTCCGACCCGCTCCCCGGTGCCGGTTTATTCGTCAAAGGATACTTGCCAATGGCAATGACAGCACCGGCATCATCCTTAATCAGCGCCTCACGGATATCAAACCCGCCTTGGTTGGCCGGGATCAGCGCTTCAACGACGATCCAATTGGCGTGGTTCGGATGGGCATAGACACGGTTGGCGTTGCCGGACCAGACCTGGTGGGCCAGTGCCGCCTCTTCGCCGGTCGGCTCATAATAGACACCATTTGAATCACCGACGGCAAAGGAGCTGATATTGACTGCCGGGCCGCCGGTACCGAAAGCGGTGATTTTGTTCCTTCCTACAGTGCTCGTTTTCACATAATAAACTGCCATATGGTCTCCTTATTCCGGATAAACGGTGATGATCTCGCTTGACTGGCAGGAGATGCCGACAAAGACATCACCTGAAATAGCCAGATTGAATTCCATGTTGTCCAGGACATCACGCTTTGCCTTGTACTCATTGACCAACGCAGTGAGCAGCGTTTGCTCATCAGCTGTAATCCCGCTGTCAAGCAGATCGAAGCTGATCTTGAAATGGTAAGGCAGGCCACTGTATTCCCACCATTTCAACACGGTGAAGGTCAAGCCCAAGGAATTGATTGCCAACTCCAGGGCGTATTCGGTCCCCTTATAGCGATGCATCTCACGAGCATTCTTCAACAAAGCTCTGCGTTCGGCATCGTTCTTTGCCTGGCGCCAGCCTTCATAACCCGTGACGTGGAATTGCTCGGCCAGATACGGCAATACGGAGGCGTCCACGTTGTCAACGATATAGACCAACAGGGGGGTCAGATCCATGGCGCCGAGTCGCTCGGCCATCTCATTGTAGGCATAGGCACTATCATCATTTCTCAGCCCGCCAGGTATGAGCCGTTCATCAGCCATGGGCATACCCCGCAATGGTCACGTTGATCCCCGTACAATTCAGCCATTGATTTGCTTCTAGCACCTGATCAACCACAGGGGCGATGAGGTTCGACTTGTAGACACCCCGATAACCAGTGATACGACCCTTAATCTGGTCCAGGACCAGGTCATATCCCAGCCCTGCCCGCAGCTGGGCCGTGTAATCTTCCAGCAGGGCAACGATATTCTGCCGGGCTGTTTCGGCATCGTCCCCGGCCCAGTCATAAAGGGTTACGGCAACGTTAATGGCGAATTGCACCTCAGTCGGGGCAAGAGCAAAAACATGGTCGGTTAGTGGCCGTACTTTCTTAGCAGTGAGGGTATTGGACACCAGGGTGAGGATCTCTGCAGCAGGTAATCCGGTTGATAATAATGGATAAACATTTATGACGCCGTCGCTGGGTGAGGTTACAGCCACATCGACAATGTCCTGGTGGGCCGATCTAGCCCAGAATATATAAGCCCCTTCCGGACCGGCTGTGCTGAAACTCTCCGGCCGCAGAATAATTCGATCTCGATAGTGATCATCCGCTTCCGGATCTGCGCCACCCAGGGTGACGGAGATGTTGACAATGCTCTGCGCATAGGCAACTGGGTCAATCTCCACGTTGATTTCACCGGCCAGATAACCGTTGCCGGTAATACCGGCAACATCGGCAGTGGCAGCCACATCACCAGTTAACTGCCCGGTGGGAATGGTCAGTGCGACATCAGTCGTAAACACATATTTGCCATCCTTGCTTCCCCTGCGGGTACCGGCAGGGACAACAACATCAAAGGTCTGTGCCGCGATCAGCGTAACCCGCAACGTAGTCAAGGCGGGTTGTTCAGGCAGCCGAGTGCAGCGATCCAGCTCACCGATGTAGTCGAGCATGTCTTTTTGGGCATAGCGGACCAGGTTCTGCTTTGCCGCTTCGTTTGCCTGGATGCGCAAAAGCGTTTCCCGGTAGACGATCAGGTCGATAAAGAGTCTCTCGGGCTGGGCAGGCTGGAGTACCTTGCCGGTGAGCTTTTCATACATATCGATGTACTCGGCGGTGATAGTATTAACGTCCCGGTCGAAAAAGACCGGATCAGCTAGGGTTGACAAGGTTCACCTCCGTTATTCTCACCAGTTGGCTATTCAGGGGTTGCCAGCTCACGGTAATGGTCGCAGATCCGGCGCCAGTGATCTCGGTAGTCACGCCGGTAACTTTGATGCGCGGTTCCCACAATTCCAAGGCATCGACGCTTTCCCGGATGATGTTCGGCACGGCGATATTGGCAGGGGCATCGATCCACCGCCAGGCGTCGCATCCCTTAAGCGGATTATGGGGCACACTCCCCTTGCGGGTATTAATGATGATGGCGATGCACTGATCGATATCATCAAGACCAGTGACAACCTCTCCAGGACTCCCCAACCGGGGAGACCAATCGATGGCCGTTATATCATTTACGCGGACTGTCATTTACATCCCCTGGTTGGGCTGGCCGGTGCTTCCGCCCTGTGGATCATTATGGGTATGACCGTTGTAGATACTACGATCTGCCGCCATTGTTCTGATCGAATCTTTAACATCACCGCCGGTTGACTCTATGGTACCTGGGGTTGAAATCGCCCCGCCACTGGCACCGAACGAGCCAATACAGGTAATGCCCCCGGCTACCGACAAATTGCCGGTACATTCGGTCAGTGGGGTGTCACAGACCACTTTGGTCGAGGCAATGGCTTTGACCAGGGGAGAAGTAACAACTGCCTGGATATCTGCCTTTGCATCGATCTCCCCTTTGATATCAGCGGTCAGCTTATGCCCGGCCCGGTCATACTGGATGATTGTGCCGTCGGAGAACTTCTTATAAAACAGGTTGCCGTCAGCTACCGGTGGAACGTCGACGTCGCTGTAAATCGCGCAGAGCACAACTCCGGCTTCGCAGTTTTCGTCCATCAGGCAATAGACCTGCGTCCCGTCGTCCGGAAGCCAGTAATCGAAATCACCCAGGGTTTTCCGCTGGCCAACCGGTATCCAGTCGGAGACCAGTTCGTCGCGATCGGGAAACTGGACGCGGACCTTACACTTGGCCGGATCTCGGGCGACGACTATGCCGTTGATACCGGTCATTGTTTCACCAGCCTTTTGTCATTACGCAGGTTCTTCATACCATAGCTCCCGTTCTGGCCTATGTTGGCGGTAGTTATATAACCGCTACCCCGCTCTATGCGATGCGTTACTTTCAGCGCCTGATAGGTATCGTCAAAGGCGCCGAAGCCGGATAAAATGATATTCATTCCAGCCCGCAGTTTGGGATCTCCGTATATGGGAAACTCCCCTTCCTTATGCCGACCGTTCTTTCTCCGCAAGGCAGCCTTTGCCACCTTCTCCGCATGGGCCTTGGACTCGCAGCGCTCAATCAGATGCAGAATATCGCCGCTGGTCACTCCATCGGCAACAAAGGTATGGCTCACGTCTTTCTTCAGCTTGGCGTTGAAGTAGGTCACCTTGCAGGCCCTGTATACCCCGGCAGACTTGGTGCGTAGGGTATACATTCCGGCCAGCCCTTTACGTGTTATGGTCAGCACAGCAGGTGCTGCATCAAGAGCGTCTTGATCGTGCCAAATCAGCTGTTTCCCCCGCACGGAGAAGATGTAGCCCCACTTCTGACCAATGCGCCGCAAAAACGCCAGGTCTGTCTCCTTGTGTTGCGTGACCCTGCCCAGCTTCACTTCAGGGACTGTGCCGATGATGATCAGTCCGTGGCGATCGGCGATCTTCTTGGCGATCCCCTTAAGGGTGGTACTCTCATAGGCAGCGCTCCGGGCTGTGCGCAGGTCGGGTTTAACTGCTGCGGCCAGGGCTCTTATGCTTATCGTATCCGGTGGACCATTAAACTCCACCTCGTCAATCTGGAACTCGCCAGCGTCCAGGATTGGCCTTTCATGCTCGTAGCCGAGGGTCAGCTTCAGGGTATCCCCTTTCTCAGGCATCCATCCGTTCATCCAGCGTTGATCCCGATCCTCAATAACTATCTCCAGATCGTCCGCCTGCCCGTCCAGATTGTCGGTATAGGCGACCGATAGTACATAGGGAGAGATCCTGGTGGAGATGTTGACACCGGCATAGAGCAGGTTCCATATGGGCGTTCGGACCGGTCTGTTATCCATAGCTCACCCAAGGGGGCAGCCCGGCGTCAATAGCAGGGCTGGGTGTATCGGAGACCGGGATCAGGACTTTTAACCCGGAGGGCAGGATCGGGATGATCGGCAGATCCGGGTTGGCCAGGATGATCTCCTCGTAGCGGGTGGCGTCACCGTAATACTTCCATGCGAGGAGATCCCAGCGGTCCCCCTCTTTGGTGATGTGCTCTATGTAGCTTTGACCCGTCATAAATTCCTTCTACCTGGGAAGTATCCTGGTTATGATCTGCGCCCGCTGATTTGCCTCAATGGCTCCACCCTGGGCAAGCTGGCTGAGGGTAATAGTATGGGTTGCCTGGGCCGAAATGCCCCGGTTGAGCGCGGCCATCCGCTCGCCTATTTTTGCTGCCGGGCCGGGGAGTCCCGAGAGCACCCTGGTGATAGATGAACTGACGCTGGAAACCTGAGTGGCGTATCCCTGAATGCTTGCTGCCGCATTCTGGGCACCGGCAGCAAGGTATTGCGCCTGTGCCATGATCGGCCCGACCTGGTCATTGATCTGTGCCGTGGCAGCCTTGATCTGGCCGACTATCTCTGCCGTGCCAATTTTTGTCTTCAGCTCATCGGCAGAGGCCGAGATCCTTGTGGCTAAATTTCCTATCTGCGAGGCATTGGCCTTGACCTGCCCGGCGATGCAGGCGGTCTTGTTACCGGTGACGCTGGCTGCCGAGGCTATGTTGCCTTTACCCTTCAGGCCGAGGGCGTTACGCTTTTGGGCAGCGGTACGGCTGGCAAGTAGGTCGGAATCGCTGTATTCCTTCAGTTGGAGCCTTGCTTCGATGCAAAGCGGCCGGCCATTGTCGGCAGTTATGACGGTGTTTTTGCTGATCTCGCAGATGACGTAGTACCCGAGGTTTTTGCCGGTGGCGAAAAGAAACGGCAGCGCCTCATGTCGGTCCGCCTCGGCCTTCAGGAGATTGAACTGCGTTTCCGGATCACAGAACGCGAAATGAAAACGGACGCTGATGTTCGCTTCATCGAGATTGTCACCGATGAACTGCAACAGCGGCTTGCCTTCAATCACCTGGTGTTCTGCATAATTGTAGGAGTACCGTTCATCAAGGCTCTCTATGGGGAGCAGTTCGAACTGAATATTACCAAGCTGGGCGTACATCAGAAGCTCCGCCTCTGTTTCTGAGATTCATAGCGCTGCATCAGCCTTTCGAACTCGGCGAAGGAGATATTCAGCGCCTGGTTGACGGCTCCCTGTATTTGCGCCGGGTCGCCACCCTTGACAGTAATCTGGGGTGCAAAGGTGATATTCATCCCGCCACTTGCAGCGGCATGGGCCAGTCCGGACACCGGGGAGACGGCCAGCATGGCGGCTGCCGTAGTGGTCCGCATGGCATTGACCAGCGGTCGCGGCTTGATGGATTCGGCTATGGTCTCCACAAGTTTGATACGGTGGATGTCGCGGAGCGGACCTTCCTTGGCCGGGGAGAAGGGGAGGAAGTTTCGCACCCGTTGGGCAATTGACCGCATCAGTTCGGCGGGCTTGTTCATCTTCTTCATCATTCCCTGGAAAAGGGAGTCGACGATATTGGCACCCGCAACAAGCATCTTGGCCGGCAGTGACAGTACAGCGGAAAGGATGCCGCCGATGGCCTTGCCGAAGCGCACCCCCATGTTTTCGGCCTTTTTACCCGTATCATCCACCGGCTTCATCAGGGCTTTAACCAGGGTATAAATGAGCTTCAGCGGGAGGATAATCGGCATAAAGAGCGGGGCGATCTTCTTGAAGATGTCCCAGGCCGGACCAAGGCTGACAAGCCCCTCTTTCATCCCCTTCCACATACCGCGGAAAAACCCCGATATCGGTCCCCAGAATTTATAAATGAGCAGGGCAGCAGCGCCGATCGCCAAGGCGATCCATCCGACAGGAGTAGTAAAAAGTGCCAGGCTGAAAGCACGGACGCCACCCGCTGCCACCATGAAAGCGCCGCGCAGACGACTAAGCCAGGAAACTGAAGCGGCCGCCCTGCCGGGGATGACATCACCGAACATGGAGTCGGGCAGCTTCGAGAAAACCAACTTGCGACGCATAGCCAGTTGAAGGGCGGTAATGCGCCCCGTGGCCCAGGCGGCACCCTTACCTATGGTTGATAGCCCTTCCAGTGCGCGTGGCCAGGCTGAGCCCAGTCCTGCCATGGTAATCAGCAGAGCGCCACCGGCGAGGGACAGGCCGGTTATTCCCAGGACGATACCGGCGATGATACCGGCTGTTTTCGGGTGGAGCAGGGCAAAAGAGTCCATCCGGCCGAATAGGTCATTGATCCTGCCCAGGATGCCCGGCAGGTTTATCAGCCGGGCGAATACGCCGCCAATATGTGCCGAGAGGTTTTGCGCAGTGCCGGTCATGGTCTCCCACTGCATCTTAGTGCCGCTCATGATCTCGCGGATCTTCGTCTGCATGTCGGCTTGCTGCTTGATCCTTCCAAGCATCTGATCGTAACCGGCGACGCCGCTTTTCAGCAGCACAGCCAGGGGGCGGGCGGCTTCATCTCCGAACAGCTTTTTCAGGGTGATGATTTGTTCCTGGGGATTGAGGGACTTCAACTTCTCCATCTCGGCGATCATCGGTCGCAGCCCCTTGAATTCGCCGTTCGACGTAAAGAAGTCGAGTTTGATGCCGTACTTGTCAAGGATCGGCCCGACCAGTTTTTTGATCTGTTTCCTATCGAGCCGATGTCCGATCTCCGCCATGCGGCCCAAAGCCTGGGCAATGTTGGTGCCTGCCGTAGAACCTTCGATACCGGCAGCAGCCAGGACACCAACCACCGCAGAGAAGTCGCGGGCGGCATCAAGCCCCTGTAACCCGAGGAGTTTCAGGCTGCCTCCGGCGTACTTGAAGGTATAGGCAAGATCGCCAACCTCGACGCCACTGGCATATTTCAGCCGCTGCAACAGGTCCATGAACCGGACCATATCGCCGTCCGCCACGCCCATGCTTTCAGAGAACTTCGCCACATGGGTCGCAGCAGCCGGGAAACTGAGCTTCATCAGGGCTGCAAAGTTTGCCGCCGCTTCCCCGGTTCCACCCAGAATGCGGTTTGTCTGCACACCCTGTTCGCGCAGGGCGATGAACATTTCCAGCATATCCTTGGTGGAACCGGGAAGGTCTGTACCGAGCTTTTCCGCCAGGCTGTTAAGCTTTTCGAATTCAGGGCCGACACGCCCTGCCGTATCCATCAGGGTTGTGCGCAGCCCTTTCTGTGCTTCTTCCAGGTTGGCAAAGTTGACCAGGGTTTTCTCGATCCCCAGGGAGGTGACGACACCACCGGCAGCCAGGGGTTTACCCAGTGCATCGAGCTTTTCCGCTGCCGCGGCAAACTTCTCGGTTTTCTTATTCAAGGAGTCAAGCTTACCTGCAGCAGCAACGGCGGCAGCACCTATCCGGTCAATACCCCCCTTGAGCTGGCCAGACTTGCCGGCAGCCTTTTCCAGCTCCTTGCCCGTAGCGCCAACAGTGTCATTGATCTTGCGCACCGGGGCCGTAGCCTGGTCAAGGACTTTGAACATCAACGCTATGGTCAGGAGTTTATTCATGTGCTATTATTTCCCTATGGAAATCTTCGTCTTGATATGCTTGGCTGTGGTTGCCGCCTGTATTCTCTTCTGGCTGTTCGCTTTCCCTGGGGCACTGCTTGTGGGGGCGGCCTGTTCGATAGTCAAGGGCGTACGCGAAGGCTTGAGGCGCTCTTAATTCTTATCCAGCCTCTTGTTCAGTTCCCGCACATAGCCGTCAACCTTCCCCACCCAGTAACCCAGCTCCGACAGCGTCATGCGCATTACTTTTTCTTCCCTAAACTTCCCTTCTCTGACAAGGTAGAGAACTCGTTCTGCAAGGTCTCCGCATCCATCAAGCCCAATTCTTCCGTTAAATCCAAAAAATCCCTGCCTTTCAACCTCTCTAAATCCTCAAACACCAACGTCTTACCATCAAACGTCGCCACAAGTGAAATAACAGCCAAGAGGAAATGGAAGCCCTGGGGCGAGCCGGCGATCCGCTCGGCGGCAATCAGATCCTCGACCAGTGCGTCGCGTATTTCTACTTCTTTGATATCAAGCGGTTTCTTGTCACCTTCGACTTTTTTGATATTCATTGCTGCTCCTTTGCTGTGAAGTCAGGGCGGGGTGACCCCGCCCTTTAGGCCCTTTGGGTCCTACGGTTTATCCGCCGATGTTCTTCCGGTACTCGGCGAGGAGATCCAGGCCGCCCACCTTGTAGATGTTGGACAGCACGTCCACCTCGACAATTTCCTTGCCGTCAACTACCAGGCGCAGATAGGTAATGTTCATAGTCGTCTCGGCTTCCACGTTGTCATGCTGTTTGTAGTTGCCCATGGGGAACTTCTTGAAGGTGCCGGTCATGAAGACAACAACCGGCACCTGGGAAAGGCGACCGCCGCCGCCATAGGTTTCCATGGAAGATCGGCACTGCAACTGCACCGCCTGAAATGGGTTGGCGGCCTTCATCAGCACGTCCGGATAGAGAGAGTTCCATTTCTGGGTCGACTCCATCTTGTCGATGCCTGAAGGCAGTTCCAGCTTGCCGACCATGCCCAGGGCCCTGTGCTCCACCATCGTGGTCACCACTTCAGGGAGCTTGATTTCCTCGGTTTTACCGAGGAACGACCGCCCGTCAAGATAGACGTTGGCGTTGGTGATCTGCTTGATTTCAACACTCATTATTGGTTACCTCCGAGAGATTTCAGATAATCCAGGTTGAGCGTCCGCTTGAAGGTGATCCGCTCCATGGTGGGTGGCCACATGTAGTCGTAACGGAAGGTGGCGTGGCCGGCTGCCAGCTCCGTAACGGGGTTATCCCCCTGGTCATACCAACAGGTGCCGTCCAAGATGGCACCATCGCCGATGAGCTTGCGCTGGAAGCCGCGCACGCTTTCGGTAACGCCATCGATGGCGGCGTCGTTGATCGGCCCGTCCAGGAACTGCAGCATGGAGTACTCCAGGGAATCGCCGATCACGTCGCCGGTACGCAGGCAGGCTTCAAAGGTCTCCGGGCCGGTTTCGGCGGGCCATGCAGCGGAACGGTTTCCCCAGGTGCGGAAGCCGGAGCCGAAAGAATTGAAGACGGTAGTGATGCCGACCTCGTTCAGAGCATTGACCTCACTGTCCGGGTCGTTGATCTCGGCGGTCAGTGGCCGCTCTATGCCGACAATGCCGTCGATTTCGGTGTTTGATGAACTCCACCAGTAGCCAAATTCATTGTCTTTCCAGGCTCTGATACCAGCCAGAAACTGACTGTAAGGCTGGAGCTCATTAGCATCGCTGCTGGCGTCATAGACCTCCACAAAGGGATAACAGAGCATGGCCCGTCGGCTGGAGGTATTGAAGTTGATGGTGCCTGCCGGACCCCGCCCTGATATGGCCTGTTGGACGGTGGTGCCGATCGGCGCATCGATGTAGGTAACCCCTTTGACTTTACCGGCAATGGCGACCATTTCGGTAGCTACGGAACTCTGTGTGGAATAACTGGGGGCGATGAGGATCTTCGACTTAAAGCCAAAAAGGCTGTAACAGTCGAGAAACGCCTGAAGACCTGTACGCTTTCCAGCCACATCGACACTGCCGATGATGTCGGCAGCCAGTACCTTGGTCGGGTCGGCATAGCTGTAATCCACTTTTACAGAGGCGGCAGCGGCCAGGGCTCCACCTACAATACGGGTGATTTTACCGGTGATAGGGTCGAGAGAATAATCGGTATCCAGGACATGGGTGATGGTCCCTTCCACGTTTTTCACTACCACGTCGGTCACGCCGCGATGGGCGAGGGTCAGGGTATCGTCAGAACCGAATGCCTTGGCTTCGGCGATGATGGCCGTCTTATGCACGGCAGGGTCAAATACGTTGACTACGACAACCGTGGCTGCTCCCTTTTTGAACGCAGCCTTGATCGCCTTGGGGATGGTGTAGCCGGCGGTCTTTTCCGATCCGAAATACTGGGCGCCGGCAACGTCGGAAAGGACCATGACCGGTTTGTTGACGGACTGATCGGCTGCTGCCACCTCATAGATCGGGGCGATACCGATAATGCCGATTACTGCCGATTTGACGAGGCGGATGGGTTTCCCCCCCGCTTCAATGGTGATGGTCTCCACACCGTGGAGAAAGTTAGCTGACATCGCTTGTTACCTCCTTGTTGGTTTTGCCACCCTTCTGTACGGGTGGAGCGGGGTGAATTTCTTCCTTTACGGGGTTCGCCACGGCCTCTGTCAACAACTGCTGGGCCACCAGGGCCTTGACATATGGGTTATCCGCCGGAAGCGGAACCTCTGCACCAGGGTGGAGCATCACCTCGCGGCCATCTTCCAGCGTCACTCCGGAAAGTGGCCCGCTGTACGTATACGTCACATCTTTTGCCATTACGGTACCTCCATGGGTTCATTTGTTTTGACGTCGATCAGGGTGATCCGCTTCAGGATCGGCGTCTGTTCTTCTTCTGGAATCTCGATATTAAGGGCGGTCACCCGCCAGGTCTGGGTGAACTGCCACCAGCGCTTTTTGAACCTCTTGATCCGCTCCACCCGCACCGGGTACATCTTCTTTTTGCAGTCGGGAGGGATAAAGCCGGTCAAAGCCATCCTAGTTGCTTCCAGATGGGCATAGAGACCACCCGCCTTGCCGACCGAGCGCAGGGATGAAAAGACGAAGGTCAGATCGAAGTCCATCTCCCGATCCTGGAGGATCAGCCCCACATCCCTTATGTCTCCATCATCCTCATCCGTGTAGCTGACCAGGATCTCGCCGTTGCCGTGCAGCGGTTCGTAGGTTTCAAAATCCTTGTCCGGAAAGGGGAGTATGCTGCATTGCAGCGGCTTTTCCTTCAGTCGGGCGATGATGGCATCCTCGATGGCGGTGATCTGGTCAGCGGCCACTGTTCCTCCCGCTGAAGCTGTCTAGGACCGTGTCCGAGAAGATGCGATCGCTTTTCGTTTTGCTGGTGCGGAAGAAGCCGGAACCGGTCTCACTGTTCGTCCCTGGGGCCGGGGGCAATCCCTCAACCGACAGATTGGCCAAACCTTTCTTGATATCCTTGAGCCAGGCCATGGCGGCAGCTGCCCGTTCCGTGACGTTCTTTGGTGTTTCCCTTTCCGGCTTCCCTGAGTAGACCTTCTCCAGGACCAGGTTCTGGGCGCACTCCTCAAGCTCTGGTGGAACCTCCACCAGGGGCAGGGTGTACTTGTCCCGTAGAAAGCTGCTGACTATGCCGTCAACGGCGGTTATCGCCTTGCCCAGGACGTTGGTCTCGACCACCGACTCCCCGTCCGGATTCTCCACGGTGAGGCGGGTCAGCAGGTTCTCGCCGAAGCGCTCAATAACAGCTGCCTGTGTGGTGTAAATCTCAGACATGGACCCTCCTGGCACCGTACACAATCAGCAGCCAGTACAACAGCATCGGATGGACTATGGAGGCCGGAATCACGGCGGTAATGACACCCGCTTTCTGCAAGGCCGCCGTACAGACCTCCGAGCAGAACCACCTCGTTTTCGACTCCTTGGCCCAGGGAAAGATGAAGCGGCAGATGCCGATAAAGTCATACTTGCAGCCTTTCTCCTCATCGCAGAAAGCGCGGGCACGGCTCTGCTGTGAAGCAATCTCCATGATGTCCCACTTCGCCGGATCGAAGTCGATCCTCTTATACCGAGTGCCGCCGTCCTGGATCGACGCGCTGAAGGCTTGGCCGTCGCTGAAGATCAACTCGCAGTGGGAATAAGGTCCGCCGGTGATGAACCGGGTGAAACGGGCGAACAGCCCCATAACCCCAGGGGTGTGGTACTTGTAAAAGGCAATTCTCATAATCCGCAGTACCTCCTGTATTGATTCGGCAGATCGAGCAGCTCGTCGACCGATTGCTCGGCGGGTATCACGGTACAGGTAAACCAGAGGTATTGCCGCTCATCCATAAAGCCGGGATCACCGACCCGGTAATTCTCACTAAGGATGTAATCAGCAAACTGGACAGCCGTCAGCGGTGGCGTCAGTTCCGACCCCATCCCGGCGCAATATTGCTCCGCAGTGATTTGATTTTTCATTTCCAAAGAGCCGTTATTATGGGTCACGGCATAGGCTGCCCGGTAATTCTCGTCATAGACGGCAAATACCCCATGGGAACGAGTTGCTCTGTCGAGCGCCTGCCGACGAATGTCCGTTATTTCATCTGTAATCCGCACCTTCAGCCCAGTACATGCCGCAAATACCTCCGTATCGGTGGCAGTCCCGGCAGAGTCTCCCCATACCTCGGTGCGATCAGCGGCAGACGGACTGTAAAGATCCTTTGCCGCGCAGATACGGCTCTGGAAGGTGGCAGGGTAGATAGGCACCGTCCCCGGATTGTTGCGGGTAACGGGGCCGTCAACGCCGTGGACGGTAATGCTGGCCGGGGTGACCTGTTCGCGGGTGTAGATGCTGTAGCCAGCCTGGCAGGGAATGGCAACGGCCAGCGTCAATGCTATGATGAGAATCCTGTACATCAGCCCCTCCTTATATCCACGTGGCACGCGCCACAAAACGACATGCTAGTGGAAGTGCGCAGGTAACAGCGCTCGATCGGTGCGGGTTTTGGGCATGGGTTCGGCCGTGGCGAATAGCAGCGGGTGTAAGCGGTAGCGCCGATAACGCTGCCGGCAATCATGGTCACTATCAAAAGGGTTGTTTTCATTGGATCACCAAAGCCTTAGTGGCGCGTGTCCAGGTCATACCTGCGCTGCCGTCTGCGTTGAGCGTATAAAAGCCGGTGCGGTCCATTTTAGCGACAATATTGCCGGCGCTGTCATAGCTGGCGATGGAACCGGCGGCACGGTCGATTTTGGCAATGGTCACGCCGCTGGTGTCCCGGACTTCGACGGCACCGTTTCTGATGATCACGGCGGCATTGCCGAAATAGTCATTGATAACGAGGCCACCTGCAGTCGGTGAATTGGTGGCAGGCTGCAGATAGACGACAGTATCGCTGGGATTATCCATGGTGGTGGTCATCTGATCGCGGCTGATGGTTGAGCTGCCCGGATCGCCCTGGGGGATGGTCAGGGAGAGGGTATAGTTAGGAGCCGTGCCGGTAATGGTTGCCACTACAGGGGTGCCCGGTGCGCCGGTTGTGACGGTGCCAATGGTCAACGTGGTGGCCGGGCCGGCGTCCCCTTTGGGTATGGTCAGATTGAGCGTCTGGCTGGGAGATACGCCGGTTACGCTGGCCGCTGCGGGAGTTCCAGGGTTGCCGGTCGTAACGGTGCCGACGCCCAGGGTATTGGCCGGGCCGGGAGGGCCGGGTTCCGTACTTGCCGGGCCGGTCAGGTTTGTTTTCCAGACCCAAGCGACCGGGTCTCCCTCTTTGCGGTACAAGTCGCCGTTGGTTCTCACGTAGATATCCCGCTCGACGCCCAAATCTGCCGCCGGTGCGGTGCTGCCGGTGTAGATCATGCTTCCGTCGATACCATCCGTGGATACGCGCCCCGTGCATGTTTCCTCAAGCCCTATATCAAGGGGGGTGAGGGTAACGGCCCCTATTTTGCCAGCCACCGATTGCACCGGCGAAGCGCCAAATACAGCCTCTGCCAGACCGGTAATAGTGCTCGCCGCTTGGTTATGCGGCAGCGGTGCCCTTGCATCGGTGAGACGCGGATCGGTGGACTGAGTAAAAAAGCCCTTCAGGAAGGTTCCTGAGAAGTTTTTGTCTGTCTTTGTGTCAGCGTCATAGACAAGTATCCTGGCGCCATCCGGCACCGTCTGCAGCTCAGGTTTTTCAAAGTAGTATCCACCGGCCATGGCCACGGCTGCACTACACAAAACCATGAAGACAGTACATAAATTTATGTATTTCATCAGTTTGCTCCCCATACTGCCTGACCATCCGCACCCATGAACCAATCGCCGCTCGCATCCTTCAATTCCCTTGGATCATGGGGAAATGCCGGGACCTTGATCACTGCCAGCGAGCGAGTATCCAGAGAAAGCTTAACCAACTCGGCACGGCTCATTTTCAGCGTGACATGAGACTGCGGAGCCAGGGCAACCACCGCCAGCGGTGCCGACTGTAGCTGAACCTTCGGATAGGGTTTAAATGTCAAAACGATCTTGATCACGGCAGTCCCCGGTGAATGGTAATCTTGCCGTACATGAGCCTGATCTTGTACTCGGTGCCCGGTTTGACCCGCAGCACGTAGGGGTAATCCTTGCTCACCTTGGATTCATTCGCTGTAAAGAGCGGGGCCAGCGCTGCCGGTTCAATTGCCAGAAACAGCTTGCCCCTTTCAACAACCTGCACCGCTCCGCTGAATAGTGGCTGCGCAGCCTTCAGATCACCCGCTACGAACTCAAACTCAAGCCAGCCGGCGAAGTCCTGGGCAACCCCGTCGATCTCCACGTCGATGGATTCGTGGAGACCGACGTCACTCCAAACGTCTATGTCCAGGAGCAAGGGTTTTTCCATTACTGTCTCCGCACACAGCCGGTAAGCGTCCTGGATGGGGCTGAATAAACTTCCTGCACTGCCCGAGCGTAAGTATTGCCGCCGGAGTTGGTGAATTTGAACGAAGATCCGGAGGCAACCTGGGTGCCGTCCAGTTTCCACTTGACCGGTTCAGCTGCGCCTGTTGCTGTGACCACCTCGCCCTCATAGCCGGTGAAGCCGGAGACCGTGGTGTAAGAGCCGAAGGTGCCCTTGGTGATTGTTTTGGTTGTGCAACCCGACTGCCCTTTGGTTGGCGCTATGCCGGTCAGGTTCTGGAGCAGGGTTTTGTTCTTTGTCCAGGGGAGATTCCCGGCGGCAAAGGCCGTGGCTGCCAAGGCGACTAGCGCGACAAGTGCGATGAGGGTGAAAAGATTAAGTCGTTTCATGGATGCTCCTTTTAGAGTCAGGGCGGGTTTTATACCGCCCCAGGGGTTTATTTCTTCTTGGCTAAAGCTTTTTTCAGCTGGTCTACCTGGCCTGCGATTTTCTTGTTGTCGTCCTGGGCCGTGGTCAAAAGAATCTTGACGCTGGTCAGTTCGCTTTCAAGACCGGCTTTCTCATCTCTGAGGGTTGTCAACTCGGCGGTGATTTCATCCAGGTCGCTCTCACGGCTGGCGAGCTGGCCGTTGAGATTATCGATCTTGCCTTGCAGGGTTGTATTCTCCTCCTGGAGGGTTGCAATGAGTTGCAGACCCGCGTCGGCTTCCGTTTCACCCTCCACCGGGGTTTTGCTTTTCAGATCGATGCAGTGCTTCAACCGGTGAGCTGATTCATCGTCCAGGATTATGGAGTCTCCGATGTTATACATGCGGTTATTTCGATGGATTGGGTGCGTAACTCGATATGAATTATTCATGATCCTTCCTTTCACTTGGTGCCGTATATGAGATAGGCCATATCGTTAGCGACGATGAGTTCCTTGACTGATTCTCCGACCTTGATAACGGTACTGCCATGCAGGCCGAGCTCATCGTCAAACTTGGTCATGGCCACCCGCTGTTTGTAGGGAACGGTATAACCGAACGTAGTGCCCTGGCGGGTGTCGGCAAGCGGATTGTCGCAGAAGAACAGGAGAGAATCGTCCCAGACACGGACCAGGTTGCGGGCCTGCCCTTTGCGGGCAGTATTGACCCATGCTTCGCCAACAAGAATCTCATCGAGTTCAAACAAATCCAGTATCTGCTGGCGAGTGGCTTTGCCTTTGTCACCGGCCAGGGACTTGTTGACGGCTTTTAGGATGTTGGGATTGCGGGAAAGCAATGAGAAATCTCTACGGCCAATTGCCATTTTGTTGGGGCGCATGATGCAGGAATCGAGTGAATCCTCAAAAATGGCAATTGGATCACAGTTAGGGCTAGTCAGTTTGCTTTCTGCGTCCAGTTGCAGCTTGTTACTGGCCGGATATTGGGCCGGGTCAAAGACGAGGTTTTTAACCCTGATCTCGCGGTCAAGCAGAATCAGATCGGTGAGAAACTCGGCAGAACGACCGACAAGATTAACCCCATCAGGGGCGTTGTCGATATCGGGCTGCGGAATGACGTCCTTGAGCCCCCAATCCTCGGTAGAGTCGGTGAGTAGCTTGGAGGACTGTCCGACCTGATTGGCATCAGAGGTGCGACCGATCTTGGTGTCGGGCACAGTAAAGGCTTCATCGACGTTGGAAAACTCGTTGTACTTGAACTCTTCTTTACTGACCGGCGGCAGACGGCGCAAGACGCTGTCAGCGATCATTTTGCCGTTGTAATAAGCACGGCTGATACTGGTTGCAACCGGATCTATGGCATAAGCTGATTTGGGCACGGTAAATCTCCTTTCATTGGGCGCGCAACGCACCCTGATTGATTACCCGAACAGGACGCCGGGTTGAAACATCATTGGGCAGATATCACCAGCAACGCCGGTGTATTCGGCTATGCCGCCGTAATAAGTGGTTGTACCACCGGCAGGCTTGACAGCCTTGAAGGCCTTACCACCTGCGCCGGCAGTAATAAAATCACCATGGTTAATTGCCTCGCCGTACTCTATCTGCGGCATGTCATCACGGACAACGTCTCCGCGCTCGCCGTCCGCCAGATCGATGTCATGACAGACCGCAATAATGGGAGCGGTAGCATCACCAGCTACGGCAATTTTTCCGTCGGCATCGCCGAACTTGACGAACCTATAACGAGGAATGACTCCCTGGGCGTAATAGTTGTAGCGATCTCCCGGTCTCATTTGTTATCCCCCTTCTCTTTTTTCACATGGGCAACGGCTTCGGTGAAAGAAATGGTGCGACCAGCCTTGGCTTCGGCGGTCACAAATTCCTGCGCTTTACTTGCCGTGACGTCGATGTCCATTTCGTTGGTCTGTCGATCCCTGCCACGTTCATGGGTAGCCACCTCATTGAATTCCACCACAGGCGGAAGCGCCTGCAGCTGCTTCTTGTAGTGATCAACGGCGGGGACCTTCACCTTATGATCTCCTTCACCGAACTCCAACGGCTGGGCGCTGACCAGGGTCATCATGTGGTTGATGGTCGCTTCGCGGCTCCCTTCGGCAACTCTCCGTTGCATATCCGGCGTCATGAGAAACTCACCGAACTCACGGCGCATGGTGGCTTCTCTGTCCTTTGTCTGGCTCTCCTTGATTCCGGCCAGCTCAGTCCGCAAGGTTTTGTTCTCCTCGCTGATTGTCTTCAACTGCTCGCTGAACTGCTGGGTTCCATCTGCCACCGCTTTGGTGACAATTGCTTCTACATCCTTGATTTCCATCTTGACCTCCTCGTGATAACAGCTTTCGCTTATTGGTTCCTGCTCCGGTGGCGGGGTTAACAGGTCCTGGACCTCCCATGACCCGATGATACTGTCAGCCTTTTCTGCCCCTTCTTTTTCAACCAGGTAGTCGCGCAGCTTCATGACGACCCTGCCGAGGGTTGACATGCGCCAGTCGCTGAACTCATAGGTTACCGCCTCGCCCTTGCCACTGTCGCTGAACTGGTAATCGGGAAGGCCTTTGATTGCCGGGGGCATCCCCCCCAGGTAACCGATATGGCGCAAGGAGCCATCCGGGTAAACCGAGATCGACTTTTTCTTGAACATCCCCTTGCGGTTCCATTCCTTGAACTCATCAACTACCTGCCGGTATTTCAGATAGAGCCCTTCGCCCACCCGCTTGGCCCCTTCGACCCAGCCGAATGCCGGGGCATTGTTCGAGGGGTGGCCGATCACCAGGGGTGGCTCGTGAAACTTTGGATTAAACGTCGAGACGATCTTGTCCAGGTCATCGGTCGTCCAGAGCTTTTTATTGCCGTTCGCATCGGTGTGCATGCCGGTGGTAAATACCAGATCCCAACCTTCCATCTATTTCTCCTTTCACTTTTGCCACCACAACGGGCTTCCAAATGTCGTTTATGGCGGTTTATAAACTGGCTTCCCGGCATTTTCGGGTGCGCCCACTTATCGGACTACCCCTGAAACGGCTACGGGGCAAATTTGGGCGTTTAATCAGGACATCAAATAATCACCCGCCGTAGCCAGCAATTCTTCCTCATCAGCCTTGCTCACGCCGAGGAATGGTCGGGCCGGCATCTTGATGGTGCGGTTGACCGTCTTGGTGCGATCACCCTGGCCTTTCTTTGCGAAGCGGGTATTGCGTCCGGTCCCCTTCAGGTGGAGCGTCACCCCTTCCTGTTTGATCTCTCCCCCAAGCTGGTGGATGGCGCCGTAGGGGGAATCGCTTCCCACCAGCAGGGTGTCATTACCGTCAAGCTGATCGCTGATCCCATCCCGGAGCTTAGTGGACTCGGTGAGGATCTTGGGGTTCTTCTTCCTCTTGCGGGTTGCCGATTTGACATCCTTCCACTTGTTGCCCTGCGGATCTTCCTGTTTGCTAAACCGTTCATCCGTGGAAAGGGTCAGAACTTTTCCCATGGCCTTCAGTGCCGGGGCCGGGTTGCCGGTTTTCTTGGCGACCTTGGCAAGTTCCTTCTGCACCTTTGGCAGGTTGTGCCCGATCTTGATCAGTTCGTCGGCCATCAGCGTCTTTCCTGTTGGGCGATCTCGGCGCGGATCTGCTTGGCGATATCAGCAGGTAGCTGATTGATTCTGTCATTAAGCACCGCCGCCGATCTGTTTGCAGCTGCGCCTGGGTTATACTGAAAACCGGGATCGATGCCGTTGGGGATCTCGAAAGAGCGCCCCTGCTTGTCGGTCCATGTGTAGGTGCCGTCATTGGGCGCGGTACGCTTCGCTTTGGCCCCCAGCCGGGCTATGTCCCGCTCACCTGCAGAGAACACCTTGCACTTGCAACCCCAGCCGTTCTGGGGAGAGTGGGTTGACCACCAGGGATCGTCGGCAGGGAGCACGGTGCCGTCCCAACTGAGGTGGAGCACCCTCGGATGTACTGAGTCACCGTGCTTGTACAGGAGGAAGGGCCTGGTGGAGAGAACGTCCGGATCGGTAATCTGCTGCCAGCGTCCGGCGTTGTACGCCTGCCGCGTATTGGTCTCGTAAACGATGCGGGTACGCCAGTTGCGGCCACCCACGTACTTCCAGCCGTAGCGGTCAACAATGGTGTCCCACTGATTGCGAAAATCATTGAGGGTCAGCCCCTGGGCTATGGTCTGGTCAACCGCCTCACGCAGATCGGAGAGCAGATCCCCCTTCATGGCACCGGCGATCATGAAGCCCTTGGAGTGGGCATCAAGGAAAAGATCGTTCCACTTTTCAGTGGGGATGTTGACCTTCTGGCGGAAGAAGGCAATGGCCTCGGCAAAGGGGAGGCGCAGGGCGGAGGTGATTGTGTCCGTATCTGCAAAGAGATATCTGTCCCAGATCGGTTGGACGAACATCCTGGCGAATTCGGCAAAGGAGGCACCGGCCTCGGATGCGGCTATTTCATCCTTTACCTCAGCACGACCGAGCAGGGTGGACAGCAACAAGGCATCGCGGATATGTGCCGCCATCGGGGCGATATCGAGCTTTTCCGATTGCTTCAGCAGATCGTCACGCAGGTCGATCAGGTTGCCGGCACCGTCAACGATTTTCTTAGCAGCAGAAAGCCAGTTATTGAGCAGAGGCTCTGCTGCCCCCTCGGCATTGACGGCAAGGAGATCGGCGTTGTCAGGCTGAGCATCGCCGCCATTGTCGTCAGGCTCGGCGAACTTTGCCGGTTGTTGCTCAGGCTGGGGTTGCAGTTCTCCGGGCACTGGCTCTGCAGGCTGCGCTTTCTCCTCGATATCCTCTTCATCCAGCCCGTAGGTTTTCTTAAAGTAGACTCTGGACAGCTTGAGTCCGGCGCGGTCCAGGGAATTTGTCAGCTTGTCATCACGCTCGGCCTGGGTGGTGTCGATCTCATCCTTTTCCTTGAGCACGACGCGGGGCGAATCGGCAGCAGAGCCCCAGTTGATTTCGCAGGTCCAGTCGATTACCTGCTGTAACGTTTCCATGATGAGGTTGGCATCATCTTCCCGCAGATCGTCGCGCACGTCGACGGCTACACCCTTGCCGCCGCCAAGCTCTCCGGCTACCGATTGCCCGGCCCCGGCGTGGCCGAGCCACACGGTTGAGATTGCGCTGTTCGCCTCGGCTATGATGTCCTTGAACAGGGCGCTGGTAGCGCTTTTCGATCCGCTTTCCTTCATTTCGACGCTGCCATCATCGGGGATGACGCCGACGCCGTCCTGGATCATCCGCTCCAGGATATCGAGCAGTTGATTGACCTGCTCCGGAGTGGCAGAACGGGGCAGCTTTCCTATCGGCCACACCTGGCCGAATTTCTCCGCAAATTGCACCCAGAAGCGCCAGCCTCCTTTTTTGAACACTACCGGCCAGAAACAGCGGGAGAGCAGCCCGAGGCCGTAGGGGTTGTCATAGGTCGCTTCATTGCGAGGACAGATGAATTTGCGCGGCGGCAGCTCCTCGCCGGTGATCAGGTTCTCCCTGGAGAGGAAGCGCAGCTCGTTTTGCTGGCTGTAGACGAACCAGCGTTGTGGTTTCAGAACCAGGTCAACCGGCACAGTCAGGCCGTCGCGCAGCCCCCAGATCACCTCTATTGGCGCATAACCAAAGCCGCGAGCCTGGAGGATGTTTTCAATGATCGTGTTTGTCTTGAGCTTGGTGAATATCTCCTCTGCCGCTTTCTGTTTGCGGCTGGTGGTCTTACCCTTTTCGACCTTCAGGACCATGGCCTTGGAGGCTGCGGTGCGGTTGATGATACCGCCGGCAACGCGATCGTCGATAAGCAGGTCGTTGTAGATCTTGATGTCATGACCCTTGGCCTTTAATACCGGGTCAGGATTGGGCAGATAAAAATTACCGATCGCATAGAAGTCAACGGAGCGGGATCTAACCGCCAGCTCTTGGGTGAGTGAGGTAGCTGCGGACTTGCCGTCGTCAAAATTTACGAACTCGTGTTCGTTTATCCAAAGGCCGTTACGCGGCATCATAGTATCCCTTCAGCATGGCTTGTGATTGGCGTTCGCCACGGGACGCAGCCCATCCGCCAAGGCCACCGCCCTGCAACATTTTGATTGCCGACTCGGCCGCGTCCGGACCGTCGTCATGAACCGACTTGTTAAGGATGTAAACAAACTGCTCCACCAGGCGGTTCTGGTCGGAGTGGCTCTTTTCGAACTGCAGGCGGCCGTATTCCCAGAGATAACTGCAAGTGCCGATTATCCGGCCTTCTTTGTTAGTGGTATGGAGTACCGGCTCCCAGGGGAGATAGCGCCCGGCCTCCTTGGCATAGTTTTGAATCGCCTCATGCAAAAACTCACGAAGCATGTTCTCCTCAATGCCGATGCGTCCGCCGTATGTGTCGAACTGGTTATATGCGGCGGCGAACATGGCGCCGATCGACATCTTTTTTATCCAGGCGTGCAAACAGCGAAATGTCATGGTCGGACGGTGCAGACCGATGGTGACGCATGCCCGGAAGTCGTTTCCCTCACCGGCAAGGGCCGAAGGATCTAGGAAGGTGGCGACCTCCAGGGCAAGCTCAATGATATCGATGCGGTGGAAGTACTTCACCTGCTCCTCAGGGAACGGTGAATCCTCAACGCCGACCTTGTTCATCATCTCCTTGTTGAAGGTGTAGGAGCCGATGTCCCGTTTCTTTTTCCGCAGCCTTTCCATAGGCCAGTTGGCTGGCCAGAGGGGGCGTTCATCCGGGCCGTCTTCATCCAGGATGGCGGCATAGACCTTGGAGAAGTAGCGGCGCTCGCCGGACTCCTCATCCACGTCTTCAATCAGCTGAACAATGGCGCTCTTGGAATGGAACAGATTGCCGACCATGATTGCCGAGTAGCCTGCACCCAAGGAGCCGAGCACTGCGCCGCGGATCCAGTTGATGATCTTCTTCGTCGTGCGCGGATTCTCGACGGTTTCGTCGTTTTCCATGTCGTCAAAGATGGCCATGTCAGGGCGGTACTGGCGGTACCTGATACCACGCACCTTGTCGCCGCGACCACGAGCCATGACCTTGACGCCGTTGCTGGTCTCGAACTCGTCATCACTCCAGTTCTTTGTTTTCAAGACGCCGAAGTCATGCTTAATGCGCGGGTTTTCCTCCAGTTCCAGCTTGATCTGAACAGAGAAGCCGGTGGCCTGGTCGTGGGTATCGGAACAGGGCCAGATGAAACGCTTCAGCTCATAAACGATGGCATGTACAGGATTACCCAGGGTGAAGAATGTTGACTTGGCATGCTCACGAGGAGCGCCGACAATGGCAAACTGATCCTGCAGCTCGGTTACTTCTTGCCACTCTTCATGGAACTCGCCGAAGTCGCAGGTGAAGTAATGGGGCAGGTAGGTCTTGAGGAAGTAGAGCTTGTCAGTTCTACCCCTCTCAACCCTGGCCTCCTGTTTTTCGGGCGTATCGTTTTCGAAGGGGGAAACGCTTTCGCGGATCCAGTTTTTCAACTCGTCAACCTGCTTGTCGAACTGTCCTTCGGTAAGATTTGGCCGCTTACGCATTACCATTGAGGCACTCCACCTTAAAGGCCATAGCCATGGCGTCAAAGTTGCGGGCAAAGACCTTGAGCCCCTCGGGATCGTTGTTTTTCAGGTACTCGGCAATCCACTGCACGTTCTCCAGGAACACCTTGGGCCGGTCGTATGCCGGGCCGTTTTCGGCCTGGCTGGCAGCCCGTTCCACTTCCTCCCAGCGTCTGACCAGGGAACCCAGGTTGTTGAGCGAATTGAGCACCTGCTGCGGGATGGAACCGGCAGGCGATTCCTCGGCAAAGGTCAGTTCCCGCTCGAACAGGGTTTTCATGCGCTGAATGTTGCTCCGCTTCTGCTGGCGGGCTTTGTCCCATTCGTCAAACTCATCCCCTGGGCGCTTGGTATCGGCTTTCCAACCGGAAAGGGTCTGACGACTGACGCCAAGCGCCGCCTCAATATCGGTCAGGCTCTTGCCTTCCGCCGTGTACATGCGAAAGGCGATATCGTAGAGCTTTGCCTTGTCCCCTTTTTGGCCCACTAGAGCAGCTCCTTTTTCAGCCTGGCAATCTCCAACAGGGTCACCTGTAGATCGGCATAGGCAGTTTCAAGGTCATCCATCTGGGTGGCCAGCTGGGGCACTTCCATTTCCTCTACCGGGTGCAGAGCGGTATTGAGCCCCTGGCGGATCGCGGTGGCCAGTGCCTCGATTTTAAGTTTCAGGCGATCGCGTCTTTGCTCAGCTTCTACCAGCTTTCCGCGCATCGCGGCACGTTCAAGATTGAAACTCATGTGGTTCTCTCCACTTTGGGATCTTTACGCATCAGCGGGCAGTAAAGGTTGTTGTCTACGCGATCTTTCACCTGGGTCATGGTCTGGGTAGAAAGGACCAGGATGTCCTGTAATCCCTTGGCGACGGTCTCATAGTTTTTGACCAGTTTGGCGTTTTCTTCGTACATATTCACCACTTCCGAGTGCCTTTTCTCTTGGCCTCTGGTGATGATGAACATGCCCACCCAGGGGCCTGCAATGACAAAGATGCTGATGGTGATCAGGGGCCAGGTGCCGATCTCTTTGATAATTGCAACCAGGGCGGTAAGGGCAGCGACGTCGGTCGGGGTCATCAATTACCTCCGCCACTGCAGATCGGTCTGAATCTTAGCAACGCCGTCAGTTGTGACCTCGCTATAGCCGGTAAGGTGCAGCTGCTTTATGCGCAAGAACTCCCAGAAGCCGTAGAGTGTCCCGGAATAACGCGGACCTCCATCACCCATGGCGACGCCGTAACGGATGCCGGCACCCAGGTCGTTTCTGAATTGGAACCAGGGGGACTCCTTTTCCTTCACCACCGGCATGGTTATCCCTGTATCGGTATTGACCACGGAAACAACGTAATAGCCGTTATCGCTGTCGGGCAGATCGGCGGTGGATGTCACCTGCAGATCGGATCCTCTGCCGGGCACCGGAGATTGAGTACCCTCCGCAGAGGGGGTTATCACCTCCCTGGAGGAATTGTCCTCATCGTTTTTAGCCGACGCGATATCCCCGCCTTGCAGCCATGGCATATCCAGCTTCTCCGCCACCGCCTTTTTGTCCAGGGCAACAAAGCCCTGCTCGGGGCAGGCCACGCGGACACGCTCGATCTTTATCGCTTCCTTGATCTGCGGGACCCTCACGAACTGGGTCGCAGTGACGGTCCTGACCTGGGGCATTGCGTATTGCCAGAGGGCGGCGAAAACCGCCAGGATCAGGAGGATTAAGAGGCCGGTGCGCGACCAGTCGATCTTTTTCCAGTCAGATGTGAAATGACCTTTGATGGCTACCCAGCACATCTTTACCCAGCTCATAGCGGCTCCTGTATCCCAAAACCGGGACCCTTGGCAGCAACAACATCGTCAGTAACGGCCTGTGGCGCAGCGGCAGAGGTATCAATGGCAACAGCGGGCGCGGCAGATAATAGCTCGGTCTTCTTCGCACTACCCTCGCTGGAGCCGAAGTAATAGCCGTAGACATCCTTGACCAGGGTAACCAGGGCACCAAGTAGGATGAGCAGGATCTTCTCAACGGTCGGCTGCACCCCAGGGGAGAAGATCAGGATAAACACCACTGCGAAGAAGCCGAAGATGGCCAGCAGGCCCAGTACAGATTTAAAATCAAAGCGTTTCATGTTGCCCCCTTATGATCAGATTGGTCCGCGTTATCCCCGCATGACCTTGACAATGTTGTTGTAGCGGCGTTTGACGTCGTCGGGCCGTTTCTGCCCCCAGGGGAGGCTGAGCTTGAAGTCGCGGATGATCTCCGCTGTGACGACCTGTTTCAGTGCCGCGAGATGCTTGTGCAGTTTGCCGCCACGGCTCATGTACATCTGGTTGTGATAGTCGGCCATGGAGATCAGTCCCGCGTCGCTAAACCGGATGCCGCTGTCGCTGCAAATGGCTGAAGGCTGGGTGAGACATTCCTGCAGCTGCTTTTTGTCCCAGGCGTCGATGATCTCGGCGGCGGCTTTCAGCTTGGCGTTCATCGGCGCCATGTCGCGGACCGTCTGAGCCTTGAGGGCGGCAATCTGGTCCGTGGTAAAGGCGCAATCCCGCAGACCGAGGATGGCGCTGGGGTTGTTGTTGATGTCGAGCTGGGAGATACCATAGCTCCAGCCGGACTTCCCTGTTAGAACGCCGTCTGGGTCGGAGAAGCGATATGCGGCATTCGGGTTGTTTTCGAGCTCGTTGGCCAGGATGACCAGGCGGAAACTGTCGATAAGGCTGCGCGGCATAATACCTCCGTTGGTTTTAGGTTGACCGCTCCAGGTAGACGAGTCCTGGAGCGGTTCGTCAAAGGGAAAGAACAAACACGGGGGCAGGATACAAAAAAACGCGCCGGGGGGCGCGTCGTTTTGTCTCGGATTGTCATGGGTTATCAGGGGGTTAGGTGATTTTTTGGGGAAAAGAAAAGGGGAATTCTGCCTCTATATCCGATTCGGTTCAATCTGTCAATCGGGATATGCGCAGGTACTGTCGAAGAGCGCCAGCTGATCGGGATCTACAGCCATCTGGCGCTGGTAGGAGTTGTTCCTGACCAGGAAGTCCACCAAATCAGGGAAAGCTACACGACGATTGGAATGGAGCATCGTGGAATTGAGGCTGCATGCGACGCGGGGCCGGCCGTTTTCGTCAGGCTCCCAGGCGTCGGTATAGCGCCGGAAAGTCCTCTCAACGATACCCAGAATACGGCAGACCTCGCTTGTGCAATAGCTTGCCTTCACTGGCAGATCGGCGGCCCGTAGCATCCCTTTCAGCTTTTCCTCGGCAAGCTCCTGTTGCGTCATTATCTGTACTCCGCAGGCTTGTGCAGCTTGATATACTCGGTGATGCCCTTATGGGCGAACTTCATTACCCACCAGTTTGGGCCGTGCTGGGCCTTCATCTGGTTTTCAAACATTTTCTTCAGCCCTTCAATGGCTAGGTAACAGTCCTGAGCCGTCCGGATCTTGCCTTGCTTGATGCCCATGCGCTTCATCAAGAACAACCCCAGGCCGTTTTCTTCTCGCCACTGAATGAGAGCAGCGACAGCGTTCATCTTGTCGATTTCATCTTGCCTGGGCAGGGCAATGACGTTACCCTGGCCGCGTGTGCTGCCGGCAGGCCGTGGGGCCGGTTTTACCTTCGTCTGCTTTGCCTTGGCGTTTGGCTTGAGGGTAAAGCCCTTGCCCTCCAGTTCGCGGATGAACTCCGATGCCTGATCGTAGGTGAGCTTTGTGCAGCTGCGCACCCCGTAGCGCTCCTCAAGCATGTCGTGTTCTTCTTCGCGGGGAATGCCCAGGAAGTTACAGGCCATCTTGATGATGGTGATCTGCTTACCGTTGATGGGTACCCCCGGCTTCTTGTATTTGCGGTAGGTGTTGGTTTTCATTTATAACTCCCGCAGCAGCGGACTCCACAAGCTCCGCTGTGCTTGTTGTTATGCCTCGGAATCTTCCTCTAACTGCTTCAGTTCTCTCTTGAGCCTGTTGATTAATCTCTCCAGCGTCGTCTGTTGTGCTGCCGGACGTCTGCATGAGCCATACTCCTTAAAAAAGCATTCTTCTTTACCATCAATCGGCATCTCCGAGCACATTGCAAACTGGCAGACCATCACACCAACACAGTCAAACCCGATTTGGAATTCGCCATCGTAGAGAGAAATACTGACATTTGCCGTTTTAGTGGCTTTCTTCGCAGCCATTGCACGCCTCCACTGTTTTATGGCACTTGCATGTGCAGGCAATCTGGCCAGGCAGGTTCTGATGCTTTGCACAGCGCCAGGGGTCCGAGAACTTGCAGTCACAATCCTGGTCTGCGGGGGCAGTCGAGAAGACCAGGACCTTGCACCCTCTGTCATTTTCGAACTCTGTGGTGCCGTTCGGGTTAGTCTGCCTCTGAAAAGCCATCAGCCAGGTTGCAAGGATCTCCATCGTCCTTTGATCGCCAATTTTGCGGAACCCTCGCAAAACTGCCGCGCTTATTGCCTCTTCTTCCGGATTTTTCTTGCTCATGAAGCCCCCCCTCATTTCCTGGCAATGGCAGCCTGCATTGCCACCAGCCGCTCTCATCCACCTTGTCTAGTAGTCTCTCCATAGCTGCCTCATCGCCTGTCGGAAATCCTGCATTTCCAGCGCTAGCTCCACCTGCTCCGGTTCGTCGACGCGCCCTTCGATGATCTTCTTTGCCTGGCGCTCGGCCTCGGCCCTGGATAACCCGCCGCAGTACTCCATGATCGCCGCCCGCTCTTCAAAGCGCAGCCGTTCATCGACATCCATTGGTCCGCTTTACCGTGGTAACGGCGGGAGCTTCTCTCAGGGCCAAGGCGAACATTGTCGCGGCATGGAGAAACTCTTGCCTGGTTCCGCCCTTGCAGACGGCTTGCAGGCGCTCCAGTTCGTCGTCACTCACTCTCAAACAAATAACGTTGTTTCTCGGGTTTTGCTTAGCCTTGCCCATGACTACCTCTTGCCGATCCGCAACGGACGGTTCTGCTGTTCTTTCCTGACTCGCTCCAGGATCTCCGCGCTCTTGATCTTCAGTGCCCGGTTTTCCTCAAGCATTGCATCGACGCGCTTGATATAGCCGTATTCCGCCAGTTTGTTCACATGTACCTCCGTTGGCTGCATCATCAGGCCCCGGCAGCCACGCCGGGACGACAGCCAACTTGCGAAATTGCGCAAGTTGACTGTTTCGCATGGTTAAAAAGATCTACCTATCATCTGTCTGCCCTTGTTCCATACGCTCAATGGTAAGTTGTAGCGCTTCAGATCCTTTTTTTTGACCGTTCGAGCCAATCTCCTGCAATCCATTTCCCTGCACATTTGAGGCTTGCTAGTATGGATAGAACACCCTCCATCCGACAGATAAACACAGTCGCCGTTTTCCTTATGAGCCAGCATCAATTCATCCTTGAAATGGTCATGCGGAACTGTTTTGTATTGTGTCACGTCATCCTCTGGGAGTAGCCTTATTGCATCCCCATGACAACAGAGAGTGCATCCATTACAACGTACAGTGCCAGTTGGCAGTTCTGATTTGCTCTGGGACTTAATATTTTCAAGCTCTTGCATAGCCTTTTCAAAATTATTGATTCTGTGATTACACTCCATATTTTCCTCCTCCAATTTCTAAGCACGGCTTGATGCGGGCCACGCCGCAGCCGTTATGCCCATACCCGAGCGAAATTCACGCCCTTGATGTAAGTTTTTGCATTTTTGTCATACACGGTGTTTTCTGGGGCCAGTGCTATGTACTCCTGAATATCCCGCGACGCTTGCGGAGAAGAAACCCCGAAGTAATCCATAATTGCACTACGGTTCAGGGTGCCGTACTCATTCAACAGAAAATCTATTAGCCGTAACCTCTGTTCAACCGCATATGTGAGTTTCTGGATATCCGTCTCTACCTGCTTTGTACAGTCACACATTAGCCACCCCCTAAAACGCTGCGATGTCGAGCGGGATGGCAATGTATCTACCCACTTCGTTGCGCTCATAAAGCCTGATCTGCTTCTTCTTGCCGGCTACCATAAGGGCATCACTGACGATCTCCATGCCGGCTTTCCACTTATCATTTTCGATCTTAAGATGCCGGAGCGGCAGGATCTTGGAGACGCTTACCTGACCGTCTGTCTGCTTGAATGACGCATTGACGATGGTGCGTGCGTTTGCCGCCTCTTCGGGGAGCATCTCGTCAAGAGCTTCCAACAGTTTGGCTTGGGCCGCTTGCCACTCAGGACCAAAAGTCAGCTGCTTTTGGATGGCGATGTTCAGCTTGTAACGCCCGTCGAAGGTCCTGAAGGTCATATTCCCTTCCGTACCGCCCCGCTTGACTTCATGCTTCTCGAACATTGCCGTAACGACCGTGGTTACGTCGCGGAAGTTATAGCCCTTGAAGCGCTCAATCTTGCCGGAGAGGTACAGCCAGTACACGGCGATCTCCAGGACCATGTCATGAAAGAGCAGGTCCATTTCCTTAATGTTCTGGATCAGGACCAGGTCACCGTTGGCGTTCTCCATCCGGCCATTGATCACTTGGGGATGCTCGGCCTCATAGGTAAGGCGGAGGGCGTTCTTCAGGACGTAACCTGCGCCGGTATCGGTGCCTCGCTCGCGGACTTCACCCCAGGTGACGGTCTCTATTGGATTAACGCGCAGTGACTCTGTCGCAGTGTCTCTTGCTTCTTTGTCTGTCGCGTGGTACTGCATGCCTGTGTTTGGTGAGTAGCTGTAAAAATCCATCCTTAATTCTCCTTTTGTTTTCTGATTGCGTTTGCCAGATTACCGGCGTTGTCGTAGAAGCTGGTGATGCCGCAGAGGAGCTCCCAATCATTATTGACGAGCGGCTCATCGTCGAAGTTGCCGCTCACGCAGTCCCACACCTTGCCGTTGTGCATGTACTGCTCTTTTACGACCTCGCCGTTTTCGGCATAGGCGGTGATCTCGAACCCCTCGCGGGTTATGATTACGGTTGCACAGTCGATCATGCCCGCCACCAGGATGAAAAACGGGGGGGCTGCATGGCACCGCTGCATACAAGTTTGACGGCCAAGGCAGTAGCCCTGTAATCGCTGCGCTTCCGTGTCTGTTCCCACTTGTTGCGGTTGCTAAGCCACTTGATAATTAGTTTAATCATGGTGATTCTCCTTTTTACGCTGCTCCCCACCCAGGGTGATGAGGAGCAGAATCTCGAATATCAAGGCCAGGATAAGGAACCCGACCCAGGGACTAAGACTCAAAACACCTCCCGGAAAATTGCCGCACCTTTCCGCTGCAGGTGCCCTTCATACCGGCGTAGGCAGTTATGGCAGTGCTGGTAATCATGACCTACGGCACCGTATTCGCCGCAGGCCCATTTGGGGCCAAAGCCGGGGGTCTCGCCGTTGCCGTTCATCTGGGGCAGGCCGCTGTCATCGACCTGCTGGAACAGATCGCCGGAAGTAAGCCCGGTAAGCTTCAGCCACTCTTCAATAACCGGGGTGGCATTGATGAAGGCAATGACATCGGCGATGAACTTCTCGGCATTGGCCGGCAGCTTGCCGCTGGAGAGGGAAATAGAGACCTGGGCCTTGCTCCAGCCGGAGGCCTGGACCAGGGCCTGCTGGGGGATCTTCAGTTCGTCGAGGACGGCTTTCAGCCTAAGCATTAATCGCCCCCTTAACCTCGGGCAGGTCTCCCTGACGGCGCGCCAGGACGCCAGCCAAGGCAGCTTTACCGCTCACGGGCGCGGCCAGTTGTTTGCGGGGGGTGCGCGGCTGCAGCGCTTCAGCGGTCTGCTCCCCGGCAGCCGCCGTCACGTCCGCGACCTTAACCAACTCACGGCCGTCCGCCAGGGCGTGATTCAGGATCGTGACGCACAGCGCCTGAAGCTCCAGGTAATTGCGGGCCTGGGGCAGATCGGCAAGGGCGTCGATGGCCGTATCTTCGAAATGCTTGCCGATGGTGGCGCGGACATATTCGGCGGATTCATCAGCCGACAGCCCTTTCATCCTGATGCAATCGGAGCGGAGCGCAACTTCGCTAACACCGGCTCGATTCATCGGGTCGGACTGGGCAACGAGGATGATGGTGAACAACTCCTTTTGTCCCAGCCACTCGATTTCACGTAAAGTTTTCAGGCTCCTGAGAGTATTGGGATGCAGGCGCTGCGCTTCTTCGATCATGACTACAACCTGTTGTTTTGGGTCACTGGTCGCCTCGCCCACAATCCTCCGTAGTTGCGCACTGCTCACCACCCCGCCGCGTTTGACTGATTCGGTGGAGAGGGCACTGATCATGGCGGCTTTGATTTCAGGCGCCCGCAGGTTTTCCTGGTCTTCCCGTATTACCGGTATCAGCCGGACTTTGAACTTTTTAAGAGCGGCTTCAATGGCATCGCTCTTGCCTATGCCGCGCTCCCCCACGATGCTGACCATCGCGTGCGATTCAATAGCCATCGTCAGAATCCGCCGGACCCTGGATATGTCCCCGGTTTCAAACTTTTTCGCGGCCTTGAACGGGTCGCATTTGTAGTCGAGGTTGCAAAATGTCTCCAGTCGTGTCATTGTCTCCATATGTTTTCCTCCTTTTCTATTGGGGCGGGTGGCAGCCCGCCCTGATTAAATAACTCTCGGCAGCTTCAACGTCCCTTCACCATCACCTGCTTTAATCTCCTTCAGTTTCGCTTGGGCTTCCGGCTTGGTGTCATAGATCAGCGGCTTCCCTTCCTCGCTGCAATGGTGCCATTGTCCGTTGACCAGACCCTGGATGCCGAACTGCGCTTTCATTGTTTCCGTGTTCAGCCACCGTGACAGCCTGAATTTTGTGGCTTTTGCAAACGTTGCCATGCATCCTCCTTTCATAGTGCAGCCCTCATCTGTTCCGTCTGTACCTCTGCCGCCAGCCCGGCCACAAAGCGCCGGGACAGGCCATTTTCCTCGATCAGCGCCGCGACTGTCTCACGCATTGTGTTGTCAAACTCATCCGGGCGAACCAAGCCGGTCAGTTGCTGGAATTCCCATATCGCACTCTTGATGTCAGGATAACGATCGACGTCGAGCGGGTTCTCGACCGCCCTGACATTTGTCCTAGTCTGCATCCTGATAACCTTCTTCGGCTCGCCTGGGCTGATTGTGGGCGCTTCATCCACATAGAGCAGGGGCCGGGCATGCTTCATCTCCGCTGCTTCTTCCCGCACACGCTGGTGCTCGGTTTTGGCGTTGCCGCGGAATTCGTCCAGGTTGTTCGGGCGGAAGTCGATCACCTCGTATTTGTTGCCGTCACTCAGGTCCATCGCCACCATTTTGCCGTCTATGGCCCCTATGTAGATTTTGACCTTAGCCAAGTGCAACCCCTTGACTTCATAAGTAACACCGTCGATGGTGAAGCAACCGCACTGATCGAGGGTCCTGTCATAGCCGCGCACCACGGTTTTGATGGCGTCGGGCGGGAAGAGGACGGCGCCTCCGTGCAGATTGATCCGCTCCCACATCTGCAGGCGGGTGTGCTTTTTCTCGAAGCGGTGCTTGCGGGTGGTATTCCATTTGCGGATGAAGATCCCCATCTGGCGGTTGAACTCGGACATGGTGATGCTGAAGTGCTGCCAATCGCCGGTGAAATAATTCGCGACGAGGCGGGACCAGATCACGTCCCACACCTTTTCGATCTTACCGTGTTCATCCTTGTTGCCGGGCATGGTCTTTTCCACGGTAATGCCGGTGCGGGAGAGGAATTCCTTAATGGCTTTGTGCCGGATCATCGGTCCCTTATCCCCCATTAACCGTTCAGGGATGCCGAACCATGGCATACCCGATTCCTGGGACCAGGCCCAGCAGAGGAAATCTATGTTGTCAATGGCGCTCTCGCCGCAGGCCGCTACCATCCGCGCGGTCCAGCAGCCGGAATAGTCATCTGTGTAGCCGTAATACCAGGGTCGCAGGCCATCCACGGGCACGGGTTTGTTTTTGTAATCCTTATGTCCCTTGTGCAGTTTCAGAAGGTAATCGCCGTCCGGCAGGCGCTCGGCGATGTAGAAGCCGTCGCACCCGGAGGCGTCGATATGATGGAGCTGGTTGGGGCGCAAGGCCTGAAAGCGTTCCTTGCGGGCCTTCTTTTGGGTCAGGCCCAGCTTGCGCATCCACCGGTCGAAGGTGCCTGGGGGGATATCTTTGAAGCGGGGTTCCAGGTCGCCGTTCAAGACCGCCAGATCTCGGGCGTCCTCTGTCACCTTCTGGCGGCGATGGTCCGGGGCCATGTATTTGTAACGGGCCACAACGCGGGCCGCAGCCTCAATCCCCTCTATCTGCGCTTCCCCCTTGCGCTTACGGCCGATGCCGAGTGCGGCATAGAGTGTCTGGTAGGAGATGCCGAGAATCTTGGCATGATGGCGGATGATGGCTGTTTTACCGCGCTCTGCCGTTTCCCATTCGTTATGCACCTGCTGGATGTACCAGGGTGCGATGTCACGCGCTCTGGCCATGGTTATTCTCCCGAGGTGTAGGCTGATTCGAACTGTTTACGTAAGTCAAAGAGCTCCGCTTCCGCTTGATTCATGTAGCGGAGCACCTGGGCCTGCGCCGCCCGGTCCCCCTCCAGCCGCGGGTCAACTATAAATTTAGCGATGGAGGCGGAGAACGTTTTGCAATCCTCGTGGATTACTTGCATCTGCTCCTCGCACCAGGTCTCGTCATGCTCCCCAGGGTCGAATGCTTTGAGTCGGTCAAGTTCCTTCTCATACAGCTTTTTTTCATTACGCCAGGACTTATTCTCTTCCTTCACGACCGCATCTAGGTTCTTTTCCAACTTCTCAACGCGAGCAGCGATGGTTTTATGC
Organism: Geobacter sp.; assembly: GCA_027356255.1. GTDB lineage: Bacteria > Desulfobacterota > Desulfuromonadia > Geobacterales > Geobacteraceae > Geotalea. Next base: position 51,246 of record DAIEGL010000284.1, read on the forward strand.
TTCTCCAGTAGAGCAGATACCGCCGCTTCCACTTCCGGTGCATGGTCCGCATCGATCGGGATGGTCTCACCTTCAATAGTTATGGTCCCCTCATCAAGTTGGACAGCGCCATCATTGGTGAGTTGGCGAAGCTTTTTCAGTTCCCGGTAGCCAAGAGAAAAACTGCCAACCGTTTGCAGAAATGCTTCACCAAAAGTAGCGAGGTTAGCGAGATCTTCATCAACCTTTTGGCGGGAAAAGCCTAGATAATCACAGAACTTATCCCATGTACCTATGTTGGGTAAGTCTTTGTAGGTTTTTGACTCTTTAATCTGTTTCAGCTGCATCAAACTGCCAACCGTTGTCACTTTTTCAACAAAACTGAGTGCCTGAATTCTGCCTGCAACTTCATAGGCGTCGGCAATGCGCTTCTCCCGGTCCGCCTGCTCGGCCTGCTGCGCTTCCAGTGCATGCTGTTCTTCAAGGAGCTCGCCGGTCGCCAGGGCCAGGTTTTGATTTGCCCTGATCAACACATCTTTTGTGGCCGTCTCGGAATCGCTGATTATGGCTTCAAGCCTGGACTCAAGCAGTTTGAGCAGTGTCTTATTCCCCCCGGCAGGGCGGCTTTTTACGTCTGTTATCGCCGCGCGGACGGTGGCTTCGTTGGCCTCTTTGAGGTGGCCCTTGAAGTTCTGGTCTCCCGGTGGACAGTTGGTAAGCCAGCCAAACGTCTCAGTATTTATTCCCTCTTTTGGCATTTCATACCTCCAATGTATTTAGTTCGTCCTGCATCGTGCTTATCTTGGTTTGCAGCCCCAGCTTGAAGGCCGAGTACATGCCGGCCAGCCTCACACCGGGCTCGTACAGGTCGCCACTCTGGCGCACCCACTTGCGCTCCAGGGCTACTATCAAATGGCTCATGACGGTGCCGTGGGGAATATTCAAGGCACGGCTGATCTCGGCGCCGGACACCGGCCTGGTCTGCTGGTGTAAAAACTCGACAATATCGATGAATTTGTAGTCGGATTGGACCGGGGTGTATGATTTGGCCATGTCACTTCTCCTCAAGACTGTGTGCCGTCCAGGACCCGCGAGGGCCGGGCTGTATTCGGAATAACGCTACTGCTTTTGTACCACCGGGCAGGGTGCCGCGGACCCGCAAGCTACCGTTAGTCATAGCTTCATCGTGGATCGCCCAGAAGTCGCAGAGGCGAAACGGAACAACCGGAAATCCCATCATTTTTTCCCCTCCATTTCCTGTAGGAATAGTTCCCGCTTTTTCCGTTCTCTTGCCGCTTTCTGCTCCTCTTCGCGCAGCTTCTGAATTTCCGATCGCAGTGCCTCGGCGCCGGGGAGGCAGAACATGCCGGCGGACTCGTTGACGATCTCCAGCGGCTGGCGCCAGTTGGTGACCCGGCAGAAGGCGGCAAGCCTGCTGCCCCAGATCTGGTGGCGGGTTTTGCTCTCTGCCGTCCAGGAGTAAATCATCTCGGCAGTGATGGTTTCGTCCAAGAGGTGGCTCATTTCCCCGGCGATCTGGTAGGCATCGAGGGGACACTGTTTGATGCCCTCGGAAAGTGACCGGCGCAGGGATGCCTCAATATTCATACTCCCCCGTGTGGATGGCGTCAGCTGCATCTCCTTGGTGCGCTGAAGAAGGTCAAGGAGGGATAGCTGGTTGGTGTCTGTTTTTTCGCGTCTTTTAGACATTGTTAACAGTCCCCGTTTCTGCTATCATCTGGCCGTTGTTCTGGTCTTTTTAACCCTGGTGGTACGTTCCACAAGTGGATGTCCATTGCAGTCGTAACGGCTCGGCCAGATCAAAGCGGGTTTAACACCAATTATCTTGCCGACGATCCTCTCAATTGCCGGCCATGGCTTGTGCAGCACCATATTGGGCGATCTCTCTACATAACCGTATTTGCGGGCAATACTGGCAAAGCTGTGGCCTTTCTTTTCAAGTGCGGCTTTGATATCGGCGCGGTGCCAGTCCGATAAAGATGTTTTTTTATAGGCGGTAGTACTCATCAATGTCTCCGCTGTTTTTTTGGACTGTCTGAATATGAGATGTAAAACTGACAATGCAAAAATAACCGATTGGTTATGGTAATGCAAGAGAAAAATATACAAATGGTTATAGAAAATATCGGTAATAGAATACGAACGGTCAGAGAGAGTCAGAAACTCAGCCAGGAAGCCTTCGCTGGGCGCATGAATGTGACGCCTGCCACCATCAATCGGTATGAAAAAGGGCATCGTGTACCTGATGCTGACTTTCTAAACCGACTGGTTATACAGTTTAGTTGTGATGCCAAATGGTTATTAACTGGGGTGGAGTCAGATACGCTGCCGGTTGCCGGTGATCATTCCGCGAACTATGCTGCAAAGGATGATGTAGAAAAGGATTATGTGCTTGTGCCCCGTTATGACGTTAGGGCTAGTGCTGGTGGGGGTGCCCTGGTTCATAGTGAGCAGATAGTGGATTACCTTGCCTTCAGAAATGAATGGGTCACCCATTCCCTGGGAGTGCCAAAGGAGTATCTTGCTCTTATTTCAGTCCAGGGTGATAGCATGGAGCCGACCTTGAGCAACAACGATCTGATCCTGATCGACCGGAGAGAGACGTCGGTAAACGACAATTCTATATATGTGCTCTCCTTTGATGGATCTTTGCTGGTCAAGCGTATTCAGCGGAAATTAGACGGGTCTCTTGTCGTGAAGAGCGACAATCAAATATACGAGCCGGAAATGGTAACGTCTGACAAGGCCGGTACATTAATTATTGTCGGGCGTGTCGTTTGGTGCGGACGGAGGATGTGATGAAGAATTTTCTTTTTATGGCCTTGTTGTTAGTTTCTTCTATGGTTTATGCAGATGAAACGCTTGTCCCAAACAAAATTTTAGATGTGGGAAATGATGTGAAAACGGTCAGTATCATGGTCGGCACCGATGAGGATCATTTGGTTAACCTAGTGGTACCTCGATCAATGGTAAAGGAAGGTGCGGAAGCGGCCAATGTTGATGCTATTTGCTATAACGGTAGGGGGAATATGTTTCTCAATTCCCCTAAATATAAGGCTGCAGCCAGGCTAAAATTCAATAAATTGGATCGAAAAAAGAAATTTGCCGAGATAGAAGTTGAAGCGCGTCTGGTGAACGTAGAACAACGGAAGTTTATTTCTATTCCAACTACCAGGTTGAAAATTACAGGCAAACAGTTTGCTAATTTGGTTGCAAAAAAGAGATGATAAAATGGATTACAATCTTTGTATTACTGCCTTCGTTGGCTTTTGCCGGTCATATCCATAAGGAAAAGGAATACCAAGAAGCTTGGTGTAAAAAGATAAACGGTATCACGGAATATCGGCTGGAGGATGGAGCGAGGGTCGACTGTCTCACGGATCAGTTTGCTATCGAGTTTGATTTTGCGCCAAAATGGGCCGAGAGTATTGGGCAGGCTTTGTATTATGCGGAAATGACCGGACGAAAGCCGGGCGTTGTGCTGATCCAAGAGAATGACGATGATGATCGTTACATGGATCGTCTGAAAAAGGTCGCGGGTCGACATGGAATTAAAGTTTGGGAAATGACTCCTGACGAACTATAAAATTATCTCTCTTTCTTCCATCAAGACTTTCTTGATAAACTCCTTCTGTCAGTCTCATGTAAAGCATCTGTAAAGCATTGTGAAACTCACTTATCGTGTTTCTGGTATGTTAGTTATCGTACCCCCCTTGTCTGTTCATGTTTGCAAGGGATTATTGGGAAAAAGGGTGAGGTATGATGATGTCGCGAGGCAAAATTTCAGCGCAGGGGATCGAACAGGTACTCCAGGCCGTTGACCTTGATTTCAAATACCGTCTGCAGCGCGTCGCCCAGTTTGCCGTCGGGAAATCCCTGCCGGGCGAACCAGACCACGTAAGGCTCCGGGAGATCGATCAGCCGCACTCCCTTGTACTTGCCGAAGGGCATGCGCATGCCGGTCAGCTCAAGCAGGGCCTGGTGGTCGAAGGCGGGTGCTGTCATCGGTTCAGCCGAGCCCATCGAGCGCTGTTACGAAGGAGCGCATGTTTTTGGCCTTTCGCAGCTGCCTGATGTTCTTTTCGAAGAACGGATCGTCCATGAAGTTGAATACCTCCTTGATCTTGGCGAGCACCTGGGCGTCGCCGCTGAAAAGCTCGCCGTAGCGCGACAGAAGCTCCCGCAGATAGCGGCGCAGCATGGCCGCCCGCTCGCCGTGGTCCGGCGTTGAGTCCGCCCCGCCCCGTACCCTTTCGAACAGCAGTGGGTCCGCAATGGCGCCTCTGCCCAGCATCAGCCCTGCGGCACCGGTCTCCCTCAGCACGCGCACTCCATCTGCGGCGTTCCTGATGTCGCCGTTGGCGATGACCGGCAAGCGGGTGCGCTTAACTACCCGGGCGGTGACGCCGTGGTCTGCCGACCCGCTGTACTGCTGGACCACCGTTCTGGGGTGGAGCACCAGAAAATCGACCCCTGCGGTTTCGAACAGGGGGAGCAGGTCGAAAATCTGCTCGGGGTCGTCATAGCCTGAGCGCAGCTTGATGGAAAAGGTCCCGTCTACTGCCCGGCGCAGGGCAGGGATGATTTCCGCAAGGTCACCGGGTCGTTGCAGCATGCCGCCGCCGGTGAGCCCGGAGGTCATGCGTCCATAGGGACAGCCCATGTTGAGGTTTATATGCACGGCTCCGGCGGCCTGGGCGGCACGGGCCCCGGAAACCAGCGCTTCCATGCCGTGGCCGATCAGTTGCACGACCAGCGGGACGTCCCCTTCCTTGGCGGATATCTCACGCAGGTCGCCGGTGGAAAGTCTCCGGATCGGCGCAGCGGCATTGACCCGCATGAATTCGGTGAACACCACGTCGGGGCGCACCCAGTCGATGAACAGGGAGCGCAGGGCGCGGTTGGTCACACCCTGCATGGGGGCCAGCATCAGCGGGGTATGTCCTCCCGGCCAGGGAAGGCGAACGGGCACGAATTTTTCAGCGTTTTGGGTATGACCAGGCATCTCGGCGGTAGCTTTGCGCAGGATTTTTATGTCGCCTTGCAGATTGCAAAGGCGGCCGATGGCCGCCCTTGTTGTTGCATTGTTGTTAGAGGATTTCTACCAGCTCCACCTCGAAGGTGAGGTCTTCCCCCGCCAGGGGATGGTTGGCGTCGAGGGTGATCCCTTCATCGCCTACCTCCACCACCGTCACTTCCAGTTCTTCCCCGTCCTCGTCGGTGAACTCCAGCTCTTGTCCGATCTCCGGGGTGATGTCGGCGGGCACCTGGTCCCGGCCGATGGTGAAGACCTGCTCCTCGTCGTATTCGCCGAACGCCTCTGCCGCGGGGATGACGACGGTTTTTTTCTCGCCGGGGGCCATGCCGACCAGTGCCTCCTCGATCTGGCCGAAGAACTCCTCCTCCCCGATGGTGAGTTCCATGGGGCCGACTTCGCAGTCACACCCGTCCGAGTCGCAACCGCAGTCGTCAGAGCAATCTTCGTGCTCCAGGGTGGTGTCGATGATGGTGCCGTCTTCCAGCCTGCCGGTGAAGTTGATTTTTACCTTGTCCCCTTTTTTTGCCAGTGCCATCAATTGTTATCCTTCCGAGTGAAATGTTTATCCAGCGTACGCTGTTTTCATTAAATGGTACGTGGGACCGAGCCATTTAGTCCAGCAAAATCGACAGCAACGGAAAAATTTCACGAGTTCCCCGTCCTTCCGTTCCCATTCGCCTCGCCTGGCTGTCGAAAATCCATGCATGCCGCGGCAAAAGTTGCTATACTGCGCTCCCATTCGAAAGGAGCAAGGCATGGAGACGATCCTCAACGACGTGGAAGTACGGGTGCTCGGCTGCCTCATTGAGAAGGAGCTGACGACCCCGGAATACTACCCGCTTACCCTGAACGCCCTGACAAACGCCTGCAACCAGAGATCGAACCGCGACCCGGTGCTGGCTCTGGAGGAGGCCGATGTGGTTCGCGCCCTGGATGCGCTGAAGTTCAAGCAGCTGGCGCTGCTCTCCGCCGAGGGGGGGCGGGTGCCCAAATACCGCCATGCCCTGGTCGAGAAGCTGCGCCTTGATCCTCCTGAACTGGCGGTACTGGCCGAACTGCTTCTGCGCGGTCCCCAGACGGTCGGTGAGCTCAGGACCCGCGGGGAGCGGATGCACCCGTTCCCGGATCTGGCTGCGGTGGAGGATGTGCTGGGGGAACTGATGGCCCGTACCCCGCCGCTGGTTGTCCGGCTCCCCCGCCAGCCGGGGAGGAAGGAATCCCGCCATGCCCATCTCTTTGCCGGAGAACCGGAGTCTGTCACGGAAGAGCCTGTTCCCGCTCCCGAGGCGGCTCGGCTTAGGGTGATGGCCGAGAATGAGCGGGTCGCCAAACTAGAGGAAGAGGTTGCCATCCTGCGCGGTGAGGTCGTCGAACTGCGCCGCCTGGTGGAGGAGTTCAAGTCGCAGTTCGAGTGAGGTCATTACGGTATAAATTATGTCCGGTCGGAAACACCCGCCGGATCGAGGAGGGATACATGGAAGTCACCGCACCTAAGACCCGCTTTGCATCGCCATATCGATCACCGGCCTCCGAACTGGACAGTGAGCGGGCGCTTCTCATCGGGGACGACAGCCTTTTCACCCTGCTCGACGCCATGCCCCAGGTCGTCATGATCCTCAACCAAAACCGGCAGATACTCTTCGGCAACGGGGCCCTGCAGGTGTTCGCCGCTGCCCAGGGATGGAAGAGCTTCATCGGGCTCCGGCCCGGGGAACTCCTTTCCTGCCAGCATGCCGTTGCCGCCGAGGGTGGTTGCGGCACGGGGGAGGCGTGCTGCACCTGCGGCGCCATCGAGGCGGTGCTTGCCGCCCTGGCCGGCGAGGGTGGCACCCACGAATGCCGCGTGCTCAGGAAGGGGCGCGACGGGATCGAGGCCCTGGACCTGAAGCTCTGGGGCACCCCCTTCAACTGGAAGGGTGGGAAGTTTGCCCTCATGACGGTCGCGGACATCAGCGACAGCAAACGGCGGCAGCTTCTGGAGAAGATCTTTTTCCACGATATCCTCAACACCGCCGGCGCCCTCGGAAACCTGCTCGAGCTCCTGTCCAACGGGGTGGTGACGATCGACAAGGCCCAGGACGATCTGATCGAAATGACCCGGGATCTCATTTCCGAGATCAGGAGCCAGCGCGAACTTCTCGCCGCCGAGAGGAACGAGCTCAAGGTGAACCTGACCACGCTCCACTCCGGCATTTTGCTTGAGAGGGTGGCAAGGATGTACCGGAGTTCCCCCGTTGCCTTGGAAAAGGAGATCGCCATTGCCGGGGATTGCTGCGGGACGTTTTTCACCAGCGATGAGACCCTGCTCTGCCGTGTGCTCGGCAACCTGGTCAAGAACGCCCTGGAGGCGTCCTCTCCGGGGCAACGGGTGACCCTCCGCTGTAGCACGAACGGCGAGGGGATATCTTTTTCCTGTCACAACGAAGGGGTCATTCCGAGAAAGGTCCGCCTGCAGATATTCCTCCGCTCATTCTCCACCAAGGAGCCGGGGAGGGGGGTCGGGACCTACAGCGTAAAACTCCTGACAGAACGTTATCTGCACGGGACGGTTTCGTTCGTTTCCACCCCGGAGGAAGGAACGATATTTACCGCAACCCTGCCGATCACCCATCCGGGGAAGACGGAACGTATGACCGGCGGGTGCGGAGAAGAGGCCGAAGGGGGATGCAATCGGTGATGCCGGATATGCGGGGAAACGGGTGATAATGGCGGAGCTGGACGATATCCGCTGTGCCCTGGCAGACCGGGAACCGGCGACCATGCCAGCCGGCCGGCAAAAGGTCGCCGCCGTGGCGCTCATCCTGCGGAACGGGACAATCGGCCTGGAGGTGCTCTTCATTGAGCGGGCGAGGCACGCCGGTGATCCCTGGTCGGGAGACCTGGGGTTCCCGGGCGGCAAGGTGGAAGCCGATGATGCCGGTCCCCGTGAGGCGGCTGAACGGGAAACATGGGAGGAGATCGGCCTCGATCTCAGAACTGCGCAGTACTTGGGCCGTCTCGATGAGGTCGTCGGCGCCACCCTTCCGGTGAGGGTCACCTGCTTTGTGTACGGGGTTGCCGGAGAGGTTGCGCCGTGTCTCAACCGGGAGGTGCATGACGCTTTCTGGGTGAGACTTGCCGATCTCGTCGATCCGGTGCGCCGCGTGGAGGTCCCGGTCCGCTTCAGGGGGAAGATGCTTCCCCGCCCCGCCATCCGGCTGCCGCAACCGGGAAAACCGGTGCTGTGGGGGCTCACCTATCGGCTGGTCACCCAGTTTCTGGGAATATTGAATGGGCGGACATGCCCCGGCGCGTTGCCATAGTCTGTTGTTGGAGTCGGCTAAAGTTTCCCGTGGCGGGGACGATAAGTTCAAGTACCCGTCATGCGCTGGCAGGCAGATTGCGGGTTGGAGCGGACATGCAGAGTATACCGATTGCCCTGGTTGAGGCTGGAATGGTGCTGGCACGGGATGTGGTACGGCAGGATCATCCCGACGGACCGCCTGTGTGCGGCAAGGGGATGATACTTACGGACAACCTGCTGGAGCGTCTCAGGACGATGGGGATCAAATCGCTCGTTGTCGATGGGCATCCGGTCGATGTCGCCGGAGAGCAGTCGCTGGCGGAACTGCTTGCGGCGCTGGAGGCGCGTTTCAGAAAGGTGGAGCATGATCCGCTCATGATGCAGCTGCGGGAATGTTACCGGAGGACAATAACCCGATCCATGGAAGGATTCAGCAGTGGACGAGAAGCTGAAGCAGATTATTAAGGATACCAGGTCGCTCCCTACCCTTCCCGGGATCATCAACAAGCTGAACGCCATGTCCGGCAACAGCAAGACCTCCATTCGCGAGATGGCCGCTCTGGTTTCGTCGGACCAGGTGCTGTCCGCCAAGGTGCTCCGGCTGGCCAATTCACCCTCCTACGGCTTTCCCCGCATCTCCACGGTCTCCAACGCCATGATCCTCCTCGGGGTGGACGTGGTGAAAAGCCTCGTGATAAGCTCCTCCATTTTCGAGCTCATGGAATCCAGCGTGGTAGGGCTCTGGGAGCATTCCCTCGGGGCCGGCGCGGCGGCAAACATCATCTGCCACAAGCTCCAGCTGCGTGACAGCGAGGAGATCGCTACTGCGGCCCTCCTCCATGACATCGGCAAGGTCATCATCAAGATCAAGTGCGAGGCGGATTACGGCAACCTGATGCGCATGGTCCGCGAGAAGGATATTTCGATGCTGGTAGCCGAACAGGAGCTGCTCGGCACCGATCACGCCGAGGTCGGCGTCTGGCTGGCCAGGAACTGGTTCCTGCCCGAAAAGCTGTGCGAGCCGATTGCCTGTCACCACGACGTGGCAAAGGCGGAGGAGCACGATGTGCGCACCGCGGTGGTGCATCTGGCCGACGTGATCATCAAGGCCAGCGGGTTCGGCTACAGCGGCGACCAGCTTGTCCCGCGCATCCAGCCCCTTGCCATGAAGCGGCTCGGCATGAGTATGGACGACCTGGAGCAGATCGTAGAGGTCCTCGATGACCGGCTGGTCGACGTGAAGAACTTCAGTCTCGAGATTCAGGCCGACAATGGCGCGTGACCTTCGCATAACGCTCATTGCCCAGGGGAACGACGATTCCGGCATGCTGGAAATCCGCCTGCAGAGCAGGGGATACCAGGTGGTGAGGCTGGAGAGCCCCTCCCTGGTGATGGGTTACGTCTATGCCGACCCGCCGGATATCTTCATCATCGATCTTTCCGGTCCCGACAGGGAGATGCACGGGGTGGTCGGCGACCTCAGGGGGGACAGCTATTTCAGCACCATTCCGGTTATCGGGCTGGTCAACGATCGGATGGTGGAGGATTTCGACTGGCAGAACTACCCGATCGACGATTTCGTCTCCGTGCCGGTAAAATATCCCGAGCTGTTCAGCCGCATCCAGCTCTCCGTGTCCCGCATCCTGCGGGTCTTCGACAACAATCCGCTCACGAAGCTTCCGGGCAACACCTCCATCCAGCGCGCCATAGAAAAGGCCATCGGCCGGCCCATGGCGGTCTGCTACATCGACATAAACAACTTCAAGCCTTACAACGACGCATACGGCTTTTCCAAGGGGGACGTGGTGCTCCGCATGCTGGGGCGGATCATGTCCAACGCCGTGAAGGAGTCCGGAGGGGGGTTCGCCGGGCATGTGGGGGGAGACGACTTCGTCTTCATCGTGCCGCGGGACCAGGCGGAGACGGTCTGCAGGACGATCATCGAAAACTTCGACCGGATCGTGCTTGATCTGTTCGAAGGCGATGAACTGGCGAACGGCTATTTCAGGGCGAAAAACCGCAGGGGTGAAGAGGAGAATATGCCGCTTCTCGGGATCGCGATTTCGGTGGTGCCGACCGACAATCCGGCCATCAACCACTTCGGCAAGGTGAGCGAGGTGGCGGCCGAGATGAAGATGCTCGCCAAGAAGAGCGGTAAAAGCGATTACGTTGTCGACCGGCGTCTGCGCTGAGCCGCGGGGAAGAAAAACAGTTGCAGTGCCCGCCTGAAGCGGATAGAGTGGCCTCTCGAACAAGAACGAAGGTAGAGGGGGATTTGCCGGTTATGTTGACCAGAGAGGAACTGGCCGCAACCGTTGATGTCGTCGAGTGGCGGTTCTTGCGGGCGCATCTGGAGAGGGGCGGATTGATCGTCGTGGCGCGCGGGCTCGATTTGCTGGAAGCGGGGGAACGGGTGGCTAATGACGATGCCGCGGCCGTCGCGGGGTGGATCGCTGCGGGATGGCTGGCCAAACCTTCTGCCGAACAGATTGCCGAGTGGGATGCCACCGAAGGGGATACATTCCGGATGCTGATAGTCCGCCCCTACATCCTTATCCAGGAAGAGGGGCAAATCGTACATTGACGAGGGGGAACGACAATGGCTGATGCGGAAGAAACACCGCCGTCCTGTTCGAAATGCAGCGCCGTCTGGCAGAAGTGCGGCGCTACCAACTGCTGGAGCGGCAATCCTGATACGGCGCCGCCGAAGCCCGGCAACTGCCCGTCCGAAGCGTACGGCGACATCATCAGCGCCTCGTTCAGGGAATACGCCGGCGACGGCGAAGATGCCAGGATGGCCCTGGTGGCGGCACGGGTGGAGGGGCTTTGCTACCAAAAGGGTGAGGGGAGTGATGCGGTCAATGCCCGCTGGACGAGGGTGGAAGACACCATCGCCTTTGCCCGGCTGATGGGGTGGAAAAGGATCGGCATTGCCACCTGCATCGGCCTGCTGGATGAGACCGACCGGCTGGTCGCCATCCTCAAGGCGCAGGGGCTGGAGCCGCAGAGCGTCTGCTGCAAGGCGGGGAGCATAGACAAGAAGGAACTGGGCCTGGCTGAGGAGGAAAAGGTCAGGCCCGGCACGTTCGAGCCCGCATGCAACCCCATCGCCCAGGCGGAGATCTGCAACCGGTTGGGTTGCGACATGAACATCATCGTCGGGCTCTGCATCGGCCACGACATGCTGTTCAGCAAGCACTCGCAGGCGCCGGTCACCACGCTGGTGGTGAAGGACCGGGTGACCGGCCACAACCCTGCGGCAGTGCTTTACGGCCAGAACTTCTATTACAAGCGGCTGCAGAAGCAGCCGGTACTGGAGGAGGAATAGCCCGTCACGACAGGGGATAGGTCGCTTCCCGTTTGTGAACGGCCCCTTCCCGGCCAAGTATGCTCGAATAGAGGTGGAATGCATCCACGGCAAAGGGACTGGTTTCGAACTCCCGGTGTTTTTCCTCAAAGCGGGCGATCTTTGTTTCGGGGACATCCTTCAGACGGGCGATGGTGATGTGCGGTGAAAACCGCCTCTCGTCCGGCGCAATGCCGGCATTCATCAACGCCAGCTCCACATTCTTCTGCAGTACGAGCAGCTCATCATTCGCTTCCATTCCCACCCAGAGCACCCTGGCATGCTTGCCCGGCGGGAAATGGTCGATTCCCTTCAGCGCCGCGCGGAAAGGTCGGCCGGCCGCTTCGGCAAGGACTTCCCTGATCTGCCCGAACACTACCTCGTCCACTTCACCGATGAAGCGGAGCGTCAGGTGGAGCTGTTCCGTTGCGACCCAGCGTGCGCCGGGCAGATCGCCGCGTATGTCCGAAACCGCCTTTTTTATCTCATCGGGCAAATCGATTGCTGCGAACAGCCTGTACATCCGGTACCCCCTATCTGCGTGCCAGTTTTCCCTTCTGCGGCGTCAAATCAACCAGGAAGCGTCCGTGCTCCTCGACGATAACGGTCCCCATCTCCTTTGACAATCTGTTGAGCCGGTTGATGACATCCTGTCCCCTCTTTCCGGCGAGCGGTCTCGGCTGAAAACGGACCTCGCTGTTGAGGATGTTGATAGGGATCAGTTCTACCTCCTTCACCCCCTTATCCAGGGTGACCCGGGCAATAACGCTCCGGTCCGTGCCGCTAAGACTGCCAAAGGCGTAATTGCCCAGACTGTAGAAGATGACGGAGCCCTTGTAGCGCTCAATTCCCTGCAATACGTGGGGGTGATGCCCCAGGACCAGGTCGGCCCCTGCATCCACGGCCCGGTGCGCTACGCTCACCTGGTAGCTTTTGGGTGTCGCTGCATTTTCCGCCCCCCAGTGGAATGAGACCACCACATAATCGGCCGCAGCCCTGGCCCTGGCGATGTCCTCCCGGATATACGGCGGAAAACCGGGAGCGGTGCCCGCGTGCTTCCCCCCCGCATAGAACTCAGCCGGATAGGTGAGAGAATATGCGAGGAAAGCGATCTTGCTGCCGTTGCAGGAGGCCAGGACTTCGCGCCGCGCCGCGGCCAGCGTTTCTCCTGCGCCGCTGTGCAGGATGCCTTGCCGGTCCAGGTTGTAGATGGTTTCCAACAGCCCATCGCTCCCGAAGTCCATCATGTGGTTGTTGGCCAGAGTGAGGATGGAGAACCCCGCCCGCTTCAACGCCGCCGCAGCCCTGGGGTCGGTCTTGAAGCGGAACCTCTTGTTCTTGAATTCCATGCCACCTTGCGCGAGGGGCGCTTCCAGGTTGCCGACGGTGATATCGCCGTCTTTCAGGGCCGTTGCGGTTGCGGCAAACGGGTAGTCGTAGCCCAGGCTGGCAAGGGAACCGCTCCATTTCCCCGCCAGCATAATGTCTCCCACCGCGTTGACGACAATTTTGCCGGCAAAGGCGGAGGAGGCGAAGCAAAGGGTGGAGAGCAGGAACAGCAGGGTGAGTACAGCAGGCACGGTGCCTCCGGTTAATTAATCACAGCCCTTGTAAAAAATATTGACTAAATTTCGGGCAAGTGTTAGTTAATATAGCTTCGTTTATCCAATTGTAAAGGCCCTTTGCCATGCTTGACGCCAGATATCTGCGTGAAAACCTGGAGACGGTGGAAGCCCGTCTGAAAACCCGCGGTGCCGGAGTGGATCTGGAACGGTTCCGCCAACTGGACGGGAGCCGTCGGGAGCTTCTGCAGCAGACCGAGACGCTGAAGGCTCTGCGCAACAAGGTGTCCGATGAAATAAGCCGCATCAAGGACAAGAGCCAGGCCCAGGAACGCATAGCGGAGATGCGGGAGGTTTCCCAACGCATCAAAGGGTTGGATGAGGAATTGAAAGGGGTCGAAGAGGCACTTGAGAACTTTCTGCTGACGGTGCCGAACATCCCTTTTGCGTCAACACCGGTCGGCACTTCGGAAGCGGACAACGTCGAGATCAGAAAGTGGGGCGAAAAGCCGGCATTCGATTTTGCACCCAAACCGCACTGGGAAATCGGCGAGTCACTCGATATCCTTGATTTCGAACGTGGCGCCAAGCTTGCCGGAGCGCGATTCACCCTTTACAAAGGTGCAGGCGCGCGGCTTGAGCGGGCACTGATAAACTTTATGCTTGATCTTCACACGGAGCGGCACAAATATCTTGAAATGCTCCCGCCCTTTATGGTAAACAGGGAGAGCATGACCGGCACCGGTCAGCTGCCGAAATTCGAAGAAGACCTCTTTCATATGGAAGGGGTTGATTATTTTCTGATTCCGACGGCAGAAGTTCCGGTAACCAACATCCATCGTGGTGAGATACTCAGGGCGACTGATCTGCCGCTTTGCTACACGGCCTATACACCTTGCTTCAGAAAAGAGGCGGGGTCCTACGGCAAGGATACCAGGGGATTGATCCGCCAGCACCAGTTCAACAAGGTTGAGCTGGTCAAATTCGCCCATCCTGCAGATTCGTACAGTGAACTGGATAAGTTGCTTGACGATGCGGAAGAGGTGCTTCGGCTTCTTGAGCTCCCCTATCGAGTGGTCGAGCTTTGTACTGCTGATTTAGGGTTTTCCGCAGCACGGACCTTTGACATTGAGGTGTGGCTGCCGGGTCAGGACTGCTACCGGGAGATATCGTCCTGCAGTAACTTTGAGGATTTCCAGGCGCGCCGGGCCTCCATACGCTTCCGCGCAGATGAAAAGTCGAAGCCTGAATTCGTGCACACCTTGAACGGTTCGGGGCTGGCAGTAGGAAGAACCCTCGTGGCCATTCTTGAGAACTACCAGCAGGCGAACGGTTCGGTGATTGTACCGGAAGCATTGAGACCTTACATGGGCGGCATTGAAAAAATAGCTTAGTTTGGAGGAATGGCCGAGTGGTTGAAGGCGGCGGTCTTGAAAACCGTTGAACGAAAGTTCCGTGGGTTCGAATCCTACTTCCTCCGCCATATACTTTGATTATCCAAATGGAGAGATGGCCGAGTAGGTCGAAGGCGCTCGCCTGCTAAGCGAGTATACTGGGAAACCGGTATCGAGGGTTCGAATCCCTCTCTCTCCGCCACTAACAGTTCCAGCCGTAAGGTTTAACGCAGAATCAACGAGGAGGAGCGTGTGAAGCGAGTGATGAAATTGTTGGTTTTCACTCTGCTGGCTATGGTTGCCGTGGCCGGTTGCACAAAAAAAGAGGAAAAGCAAACCGTCGAATCTGCTGCACCCAAAGGGCAGATGTACAAAAAGGAAACGAAGGTTGTCGTTCCTGATAGCGTAAAAGGGAAGTGGAAGGCAGTAAAAATTGCCGTCACAGACAAAAATACCAAAAAAGATACGATTTACACTGTGAACATCGGTTCTGAACTGGCCCTTCCGAACAGCAATCTGACAATCAAGGTGGAGAACTTCCTTCCCCATTTCATGATGGAAGGGACCACGTTGACGTCCCAGTCAAACGAGCCAAAAAACCCGGCAGCCCAGGTACGGGTCATGGAGGACGGCAAGGAGATATTCAAGGGGTGGTTGTTCACTCTTTATCCCACAACCCATGCTTTTCAGCACCCCAGATACGGTTTTACGCTGGTTGACTTTGTCCCAGCCGGTTAGTTTAATGCGCTCGTAGCTCAGCTGGATAGAGCAACGGACTACGAATCCGTAGGTCGGGAGTTCGAATCTCTCCGAGCGCGCCAAATTAAAAGGGGCTACAAGTTTAATGCTTGTGGCCCCTTTCTTGTAATTTTTGAAGTTGGTAAAGAAGTTTGCGCCCGTAGCTCAGCTGGATAGAGTACCTGGCTTCGAACCAGGGTGTCGGGAGTTCGAATCTCTCCGGGCGCGCCAAAACAAAAAAGGGCCGGCAGAATCTGCCAGCCCTTCTCTATGGCTGTTTCCGTTATGGCTGCAAGGCTTATCCTTCCTTTTTCACCTCGTCGTCCCTGCGTGCTTTAATTTCTATTTCATCCTTTCCCTCTGAAGCCTTTTTGAAGTTTCTGATGCTCTTGCCTAGGGCGTTCCCAATCTCGGGCAATTTGCCTGCGCCGAAAACCACCATGACTATTATTAATATGACAATGAGCTCCGGCATGCCGAATCCAAACATATACGCCTCCAAATTGTATGTGCAAATCTGTGTAGTAGTATTACATCGTAAAAACAAAAAATCAAGAAATTAAAAAATACCAAGCGTGCAAACGGTATTAATTAAGAATTTGCACATGAGAAAAGAGATAAGTATAGTGTTAACGTTAAAATGTATTACGATTCGCGCCGATAGGCATTTCTCGAAAGACATTCTGCCGATCGGAGTGCGGCAGCAATGGAAGAGCCATGGGGGCTTAAAGTTTGTCGCAGAGTCGGCTGTCGAGAAACTTCGGGGTCGCGAGGAGGCGTTTTGTGAATAGAAAGATTCTGCTTGTGGAAGACAATCTCGATGACGAGGCTTTGACACTGAGGGCGCTGCATAAGGTCGATCTTTCCTATGAGGTGATCGTGGCGCATGATGGCGTGGAGGCGCTTGATTGCGCTTTTGGCACAGGGCCTTTTGCGGGGAAGAAGATGCACAGCAAGCCGCGGCTCATCCTCCTTGATCTGAAGCTTCCCAAGATCGACGGTCTCGAAGTTCTGCGCTCCCTCCGCTCGAACAACGAGACAAAATCCATTCCCGTCATTGTCTTCACCTCTTCGAGCGAGGAACAGGACATCCTCGACAGCTATTCCCTGGGAGCCAACAGCTATGTCCGCAAACCCGTCGATTTCAACCAGTTCTGCGAAGCGTTGCGGCAGATCGGCTTGTACTGGCTCTCCTTGAATCAACTCCCTCCTTTGCACAAGGGCCTTTGCGCCTCATGATCGCCTGAAGGAGAGCGGTTCCTCCCCTAACGTCTCACAGAAACGGCTGCATTCCAGAACGGATCGTGATACTATTCTTACGTGGACGAATTCAAGCTCAACAGCGATTACACCCCTCGGGGCGACCAGCCGAGGGCCATTGAGGAACTGGCCGATGGGGTCATGCGCGGGGACCGGGACCAGGTGCTCCTGGGGGTGACCGGTTCCGGCAAGACCTTCACCATGGCGAATGTCATTGCCATGGTCAACAGGCCTGCTCTGGTTCTCGCTCCCAACAAGACCCTTGCCGCCCAGCTCTACGGAGAATTCAAGGATCTCTTTCCCGAAAATGCCGTGGAGTATTTCGTATCGTACTACGATTACTACCAGCCGGAAGCCTATATCCCCACCACCGATACC
>DAIEGL010000285.1 GCA_027356255.1 Geobacter sp.
GAGAGTTCGAGATGAAAGTGGATAGTACCCAGAAAGGAGCCAAACCGGGTTATTGCTATGTTCCGAGAAAAGAAGGGCCCTTACACTTTGCCTTGTACTTCGATGGTGGGGGAGAACGCAAGCTTCAGATCAAACACCTAAGCAAGGCCTTGTGCACTATCCATGCCGAATGGTTCTTTGCTACCTGAATCAGGCGAGGCCAAAACTTGGGTAAGCGCCCTCAATACGCTTCTTAGCCATTTCTGCATATTCTTCAGACAACTCAATCCCAACAAACCGTCGAACTTGCTCAATGCATACTTGTCCCACAGTGCCAGACCCAAGAAAAGGATCCAGGATGAGGTCTCCGGGCCGCGATCCGGCAAGTAAGCACAGGCGCACGAGTTCGGTCGGGAAAACGGCAAAGTGGTTGCCTGGAAACCCCTCTGTGTTTATCTGCCAAACAGAACGCCGGTTTTTTCTGGTCTTTCCATCGGCAGCAGGTTCCTTTACCGCCTCGTGATCGTAAAAATACTGTTCGCTCTTGCTGAAAAGAAAAAGGTATTCATGGGAACGAGTAGGGCGATCCTTGACGCTTTCTGGCTGACAATTTGGTTTGTGCCAGATGATGTCGGAACGCAAATACCAACCATCAGCCTGTAAGGCAAGTGCGAGTCTCCACGGCACCCCAATCAAATCTTTTGGTTTTAGGCCTTGAGGCGTGTCCGGTCGGTAAGTCATTGCACGCCCTTTATTTTTCTTATCGGCGTCTCGCCATGTTCTTCCACCACTTGTATAGGAGTCCCCGATATTGAGCCACATCGTCCCATCGTCGCGTAATGTGCGTCTCACCTCTCGGAACACAGCGACCAGATCGGAAAGAAAATGCTCGACAGTATTCTCAGCACCAATCTGACCTTCGATGCCATAGTCCCGCAACCCCCAATAAGGAGGTGATGTGACTACAGTTTGGAAAAAACCTGTGGGGAACTCGACTAAGACCTTTCTGGAGTCTCCGATCAGAATTTCACCCGATGGGTTCGGCTTTTCTACAACGCGAGGCGCTTGGCCACTGGCTTTTGTGACTATCAAAGTTTCCATGCGTACATTTTCCCTCAAATGGAGATAAGAGTGAAGGTCACTCCGAGTGAATATTTATGTCACGGATTTAACAAACTCCTGATTCCCTCGTATACGTGGGGTTTATGGATCGCTTGCTTTCTGAGCACCCCCATCATTAAAATCCTCCCAATTTTAATTATTAGCCGATGTCGGAACGGCAGATGCCCTGCATGTCGCACCCGTTACAGTGAGCTAAACGGCAAAGCCTGTTGTCACGGATGTATCGACCAGCAGCAACTACCTGCTCTTCTGTTTCCTGTAGAAGGCGTTCTTCCACCAGTTCCCGCTGGGCTGTGCCGGCGCCCTGGTCCAGGTTGTAGATTTCGATCAGGTCCGCCGACTGGCCGGTGAGTTGCTGGTAGCCCAGGGCATAGATGTAGAGTTGGCGGATGGTGACGTCCTCTTCCTGGGCGCGCTCGGAGGATTTGAAGTCGATGATGATGATCTGCTGGGTGTCCGTGCGGCGGATCAGGTCGATGCGGCCATGCACCACGACGCCGTCGGCGAGCTTGAGTTCGATGGCCTTCTCGGCGTACTCGATCTTGTCCAGTAGTTGGCCATTCTCGTCCAGGTAGCGGCGCAGGGCCCGATCCGCCTGCACCCGCATGTCATCGCGCAATTGCTGCCAAGCGTAGGGCAGGTGCAAGTGGGTGTCGAGCAGTTGCGGCACCGCCCCGGCATCCAGGTATTCGCCATCCAGCGCCTTGTGGTGGACTTCCGCTAGAGCATCGTGAAGCGACTTTCCGAAGCCGATCTTCTCATGGAAACCCGGGTTGAATCCATACATAAAGCGCAACTTGAACTGGTACGGGCACTCGTAGAAATACTTCAACTCGCTGAAGGTGAGCAGGATCTCTGACTGCTCCTGGCGCGGCCGGGGGGACAATTTCTCGATAACCGGCGGCGTGGGTTCGCGAGTCAGCACGTAAGCGGAGGCGGTGATTTCGCGCAAAAAGGGTGACTCCTTGGCGAACATCCCTTTGGCCGCTTCGGACGCCCATGTGCAGTAGAGATATTTCTTGGCACGGGTCAGGGCCACATACAGCAGGCGGCGTTCGTCTGCTTCACTTCCATCAAGGCGGTGACCACCTACCACAGCCTCCTCAGGCAAGACGTGCGACCACTTTCGTCCGCCCTGTCTCTTGGCGGGGAAGCGATTCTTGACCAAGTTAGGTACAAAGACGATAGGGAATTCCGTGCCCTTGGCGCGATGCACCGTCATGACCTGCACGGCATCGGGTTGGGCAAAGCCGGCGTCCTCCCAACCCTCGGGGTAGTAGTCCGGGGCGTTATAGGTCAAATAGCCGGAAAAACCCGCATACAGGTCGTCGGGCTTGGTGTGAAAGTGGATAGCTTCGTAATCGGTGATGACCTGGCTGAATTTGCCCATGTTATAGAAGACGATTTCACCCCGTGCCCGCTCATCCCCGTCCTGATGGGGTATAGTCTCCTCCCGCAATTCAATCGCAGCGAGGAAACCCGTGTAGGCGCCCTGGAGCGAGTAACTCGACTTCTGCCAGCGGTTGGGCCAATCGGATTTTTCGGCATCCAGATAGGCGATGCCTTGCTGGACTTGAGCCGGTGTCAGGCCCAAATCCGCCTGCCGCCATGCCTGCTCCAGATCGGTCATGGAGGCATTGCCAGCCAGATAGTGAAAGATGGCGCAGGCCGCCTGGATTTCGGTGGTACCAAACAGCCCGGCCATGCCCTTGACTACGTATGGTATGCCGGCTTCGCGCAAGGCATCTAGGATGTGCCCGGCGCTGTTCTTCACACTACGTAGCAGGATGACGCAGTCGGACCAGGATAGGCCACGGGTCTCGCCATTTTCAGTAAATGGCATGCCGCGCATTTCCTGAATCTTGCGGGCGATCCATTGGGCTTCGCTTGTCGGGTTGTCAAACTTGAGGCTGAGCAGGTCGCCATGCTGGAAAGATTG
>DAIEGL010000019.1 GCA_027356255.1 Geobacter sp.
CCCCAGTTTGCTGGGAGCCGTTGGGCGAGTTTCACCGTCAGGACATGAACGGCGAGGCCGGCAAAGACCGCCGGCAACAGGTGGAAGTGGAGCGTTAGCGGAACGGCGAGGGCCGCAAGGAGGTAGCTTATGGATACGGGACTGGCGAGCATGCGGCCTCCTGAAACGGGAATGAATCTGAAAAAGCGGTTTTGCGCAAAGCGGCAACAGCGGAGTTGAAGGAGAGGCACCCGTTCCTAGAACACCGAAAACTTCAGATAGCGTCTGGGGTTCTCCCTGAGGTCCTTGATGAGGAAGTCCACGTCATCCACCATCTTGTTCATCTTGTCGTACAGGACCCGCTCGTTCAACAGCTTGCCGGCGGTCCCGTCGCCTTGATTCACCCTGGCGGCAACCTCTTCAAAGGCCTTGACCGAATTGTCGGCCCGATCCAGGAGGGCCATCCCCTTGTCGTAGAATTCCCGGTCGCCCAGGAGCTTGCCGATGGTGCTGTCTTTGGAGGTCAGTTTCTTGTTCAGTTCGCGCACGTCATCGGCAGCCTGGTTGCTTTTGTCTGCCAGGGCGACCAGCTTGTCGTAGAGCTGCCGGTCGTGGAGCAGCTCGCCCAGGGTCCCGTTGGAGGTCTGCATGTCGTTCAGGGTCTGATCGGTGCGGTTCAGGATGCTCATCAGCTTGTCGTACGGCTCCCGGCTCCTGCTGAGCCTGCCGAGGGTCCCCTCGCCGTGGTTGGTGTTTCTGGCAAAGGTGTCGAGCTCGGCGGTCAGCTTCACCATGTTGTCGTACAGTTTCGGATCTTTGGCGAGCCTTCCGACGGTCCCTTCGCCCCGGTTCATCTTGTCCATGGCGTCGTTCAGGCGGTCGAAGGCCGATCCCGCTTTCTGCATGACGTCGTCGAGCTTGGTTATCGATGTGCCGTAGAGCCTGGTTTCCGGGACGTTCACCACATGCTGGCTGGGGGTGATGTCCACATATTTTTCACCCATCAGCCCGCGGGTCTTGACGGTTATGACGGAGTCCTTGCCGATCTTCTTCAGTGAGTCCCGCTCGACCTCCAGGATGACCTCGACCTCGTTGGTCCGGTTCGGCCTCTCGAAATGGATATCTGTGACGATGCCGACGTCCACCCCGGCCAGCCAGACCGGCGCACCGACCTTGAGCCCTGCCACGTCGGTCATTATCACCGAGAGTTTTCCCTTGGGGACGAAGAACTTGGTCTTTTCCCCCATGAGCAGTACGCCGCCAGCAAAGAACAGCAGGGCGAAAACGATGAAGATTCCCGCCTTGAGCTGCGACCAGGCAATGTTGTCGCTTCGTTTCATGGTCCTTCGCTTTCCGTTGTGTTGTTGTAGACAAAGAGCGATCTTTCCGTCGGCGTGAAGAATTCCCTGGTTTCCGTGAGCCGGGCCGCGATAAGCTCTTCTTGAGTCCCTTCAAAAATGAGCCGCGTATTGTGGAGGAAAGAGAACCGCTTTGAGACCGCAAAGGCGGTCTGCAGGTCGTGGGTCACCATGAGGGTGGTCTTCCCCTCTTTCTGCAGTCTGAGCATCAGTTGGCAGATGTTGTAAACGCCGATCGGATCGAGCCCGGTGGTAGGCTCGTCGAAAAAAATGTAATCCGGCTCGGCGGCCAGCGCCCTGGCGATGGCGACCCTTTTCTTCATCCCCCCGGACAGCTCGGCGGGGTAAAGGTCGATGGCCCGTTCCAGGCCGACAAAACCGAGCTTCTCCAGGACGATCCGCTCGATCTCCGCCGCCGTGAGCTTTCCCTCCTCGAAGAGCCGGTAGCCGACGTTTTCGCCGACGGTCATGGAGTCGAACAGCGCCCCCCCCTGGAACACGATGGCGATCTTCTTCCTCAGCCCGATCAGCTCCTTTTCCGGGAGGCCGGCGATGTCCCGGCCGTCGATGGTGATCCGTCCCGAATCGGCGGGAAGAAGGCCCAGGAGGAGCTTGAGAATGGTGGTCTTGCCGACGCCGCTGACACCCAGGATGGTGCGGTCCACCCCTCGCTCCAGGTGGAGGTCGAAATCGACGAGGATCTGCCGTCCCCCCACCGAGTAGCAGACCTTTTCCATCCGTATGCCCTGTTCAGTGCTGTTCACCGTTCACTCCGGGCTCACGCCATGGGCGCATGCCATACGCCCCTGCAAATTTCCCGTAACGACCAATCACCAATCACCGTCTTCAACCCCTGAACGCGATGAAGATCTTCGTCAGAAAAAAATCGGAAACCAGGATGATCACGGATGAAATAACAACCGCCTTTTTCGCCGATTCTCCCACCCCTTCCGCTCCGCCACTGGTGTTAAGCCCCACATGGCAGCCGATCATGGCAATGACGAAGCCGAAAAACGCCGGTTTCGCCACCCCCTCGATCAGATCCAGGAACACCATGAACTGCGGGATGGATTTCCAGTACATGACGGGATTCATGTCGTAGCCTGCCGACATGATGTAGCCCCCCAGGAGCGAAACCGTGTCGGTGATGATCGTCAGAAAGGGCATGGCGACGACTATCGCCTTGAGCCTGGAGGTCACCAGCCGCTTGATTATATCGGTCCCTTCGACCCGCATGGCGTCAACCTGCTCCGTGACCACCATGGTGCCAAGCTCGGCGGTAATGGCCGAACCGACCCGCCCTGTGACCATGAGGGCGGAGAGGACCGGCCCCAGCTCCTTTATCATGGTTACCGCCACCATCCCCCCCACGTAGCTGGTGGCGGCGAAGGGCTTCAGCTGGACGAGGGCCTGGAGGGCCATGACCATGCCGGTAAAGAGGCCGGTAAGGATGACGATGAAGAGGGAGCCGACCCCGATCTTGTCCAGTTGGGTGGCGAAGTCCCTGTAGTAGTAAGGGGGGGAGAAGATGCTGCGGACGGCCCGGCGCGACAGGGCAAAGAATTCCTGGACTTCGAGCAGGAAGGATTTCAGGCTGTTTTCAATGAGGTTGATCGGCATGTCTGTTTATCCTAGATTCGGCAGTTGGCCATGGTGGCCGGTCTCCCGTCAGCTGCCGGATTTAGGTTTTTTGGAGGGCTTCCCTGAACGCTTCGCGCACGTCCTCGACAAAGACGAACTCCAGTTCCTCGCGCACGTTCTCGGGGATGTCTTCCAGGTCCTTGCGGTTTCTTTCCGGCACGATCACCTTTTTCACCCCGGCGCGGCGCGCGGCCAGTACCTTCTCCTTCAGCCCGCCGATGGCCAGCACGCGGCCCGTTAGGCTGATCTCCCCGGTCATGGCAACGTCGCGGTGGGCCTGGCGGCCGGACAAAAGCGAGACTATGGCGGTCGTCATGGTGATGCCGGCAGACGGCCCGTCCTTGGGGATGCTCCCGGCCGGGACATGGATATGGATGTTCATGTCGGTGAATTCCTTGGGATCGATGTCCAGCCCCCCGCAGTTCGCCTCGACGAAGGAGAGGGCTGCCCGCGCCGATTCCTTCATGACGTCTCCCAGGGAGCCGGTCAGGATCAGATCTCCTTTCCCCTTCATCCGGGTCGCTTCCACAAAGATGATGTCGCCGCCTGTCTCGGTCCAGGCAAGGCCGGTGACCACGCCGATCCGGTCTTTTTCCGCGGTGACTTCGTCGAAAAATTTGCGCGGGCCGAGGAACTCCTCGACCAGTTCCGGGGCTATGGCCTCACGCGGCGGCTTGTTCTGGGTTATCTCCTTGGCCACCTTGCGGCAGATGGAGGCGATGTTGCGTTGCAGGTTGCGTACCCCCGCTTCCCTGGTATAGTCGCGGATTATCTTGTAGATGGCCGCTTCCGCGAACTCCGGGGGGAATTTCGCCAGCCCGTTTTCCTCGATCTCCCTGGGAATGAGGTAGGTGACGGCGATCCGCACCTTTTCCTCGTCGGTGTAGCCGGAGAGGGTGATGACCTCCATCCGGTCCTTCAGCGCCGGGGGGATTGGGTCGAGGACGTTGGCGGTGGTGATGAACATGACATGGGTCAGGTCGAAGGGGACATCCAGGTAGTGGTCGGTGAAGGAGAAGTTCTGCTCCGGGTCAAGTACTTCCAGAAGGGCGCTGGCCGGGTCGCCGCGGAAATCGAGGCCGATCTTGTCCACTTCGTCGAGCATGAACACCGGGTTGTTGTTCCCCGCCCGGTAGATCTCCTGGATGATGCGGCCGGGTAGCGCCCCGATGTAGGTTCGCCGGTGGCCGCGGATCTCCGCCTCGTCCCGCATACCTCCCAGTGAGATGCGGATGAACTTGCGCCCGAGCGCCCGGGCTATGGAGCGGCCGAGGCTTGTCTTCCCCACGCCCGGCGGGCCGACGAAGCAGAGGATCGGCCCTTTCATCTTCTCCTTCAGGGTGCGGACCGCCAGGTATTCCAGTATCCGCTCCTTCACCTTTGTCAGGTCGAAGTGGTCTTCGTTGAGGACGGCCTCGGCCTGGTTGATGTCCCGGTTGTCGGCCGTCGCCGTCTGCCAGGGCATGCCGATCAGGTAATCCATGTAGGTGCGCGAAACGGTGTATTCCGGGGACGCGGGGTTGATCCGCTCCAGCCGTTTCAGCTCCTTGTCCGCGATCTTCCTCACCTCATCCGGCATGCCGGCGCTGGCAAGCTTCTTGCGCAGATCCTTGATCTCTGTCTGCCGGTCGTCCTCTTCGCCCAGTTCTTCCTGGATCTGCTTCATCTGTTCCCGCAGGAGGTATTCCTTCTGGGTCTTGCCGACCTTCTTCGTCACCTCGGCCTGGACCTCCCCCTTTATCTGGAGGCGCTGGACCTCTGCGGTCAGGCTCAGGTAGACCTTTTTCAGCCGTTCGATCGGATCGAGGGTCTCCAGCAGTTTCTGCAGTTCATCGACCGGGAGATTGACGTATAGCGCCACCAGGTCCGACAGGCGGCCGGGATTGTCGATGTAGTCGATCATCTTCATCACATCGTCGGGGAGGGGGCGGCCGTAAGAGAGGGCGATCTTCAGGAGCGCGTTCAGGCTGCTGACCAGGGCCTCGGAGACCACCGATTTCTCTGCGAACTCCCGCACCTGCTCCACCCGCACCAGGGGGATGGGGGCACTCTGGACGATTTCCACGAGTCTGATCCTGGCGAGCCCTTCCAGGACGACCTTCGCCCCGCCGTCGGATATCTTGGTGAGCTGGTTCACCTTGCAGATGGTGCCGATCTCGCTGAGGGAGGGGGCGAGCTGGCCGGTCGGCTCTTCCTTATGCTTGAACAGGGCCACCATGTTGTTGAAAAGGATCGCCTCTTCGAAAACCGCGATCTCTTCGGTGGTTATGAAGAGCGGAAAGACCATGAACGGGAAGGCGACCATGTCGCGCAGGGAGTAGAGAGGGATCATTTCCGGCATGTTTATCGACAGGCTTTCGGCCATCTGGGGGTCCTTGATCTGCGCATAATGGGGTGCTGGTCAAAGTAAGATTAACCAGTTATCGGGGGTATGTCAAGATTGCATCCCTTCCCATTCCCCATAAAGTGCGGCGATGCGGGCGGTCAGAGCGGCGTGCTCTTCTCCCGTCCGCCTTGCCGTCTCGTGGTCGGCAAAAAAATCCGGCTCCGCCATCCGCTCTTCCAGGCCGGCCAGAAGCCCTTCCTGGGCCTCGATCTCCGCCTCCAGCTCGGCAAGCCGTTTCTGCCGTCCTTTTTCTTCCCGTTGCCGCTGCTTCTCCTCTTCTCGCTGCCGTTGGCGCTCTTCCTTTGAAGCGGTCGGCAGGGAACCGGGATCGGGGACCTGGGGTCGGGGATCGGAGGGGAGAGAGCGGGGAGGGGACGATGCGGTTTCTCCTCCCTT
This sequence comes from Geobacter sp., assembly GCA_027356255.1. Taxonomy (GTDB): domain Bacteria; phylum Desulfobacterota; class Desulfuromonadia; order Geobacterales; family Geobacteraceae; genus Geotalea. The sequence goes on from DAIEGL010000019.1 coordinate 5,761, forward strand.
TTTCTGCAGGTAATACTCGTAATCGCCCATGAAGCTTGTGACCTTGCCGTCTCCCACCTCTACCACCCGGGTGGCGAGGCCGTCGATGAAGTGGCGGTCGTGGGAGACGAAGACCACCGTGCCGGAGAATGCAGCCAGGGCGGCGAGCAGCACATCCTTGCTGAACAGGTCCAGGTGGTTGGTCGGCTCGTCCATGAGGAGGAGGTTGGCCGGCCGGAGGAGCATCTTTGCCAGGGCGAGGCGGTTCCGCTCGCCGCCGGAGAGGACAGAGACCCTTTTCTGGATGTCGTCGCCGGAAAAGAGGAAGGCGCCCAGGATGTCGCGCAGGCTCGGCACCATGTCGAACGGCGCATCCGAGAGGATCTCGTCATAGACGCTCCGTTCGCCGCGCAGCTCCTGTGCCTGGTCCTGGGCAAAGTAGTCGCGGACCACGTTATGGCCGAGGGTTATCTCGCCCGCCTCAAAATCGCCTCCGGCCAGGATGCGCATCAGGGTCGATTTACCCGCCCCGTTGTGGCCGACCAGGGCGACCCGCTCCCCCTTTTCGACGGCGAGGTCGATGCCGTTGAGCACCACCTTGGCGCCGTAAGCCTTTCTTACCTCCTTCAGTTCCACCACCATCCGGCCGCTCTTGGGTGGATCCGGGAAGCTGAAGCGGATCTTTTTTCGCTCCGGCGGCAGGACGATCCGTTCAATCTTTTCCAGCTGCTTGATGCGGGACTGGACCAGGGCGGCCTTGTCCGCCTTGTAGCGGAAGCGGGAGATGAAGTCCTCGATCTTCTGCACCTCCTCGTCCTGGCGGCGTTTTGCCTCGCGCAGCGCCGTCACCCGCTCCTCGCGGAGCACCAGGTAACGGCTGTAGTTGCAATGGTAGTCGGTCAGGTTATGGTTCCAGACCTCCGCGATCCTGGAGCAGACCTGGTCGAGGAAAAACCGGTCGTGGGAGACGAGGATGACGGAATATGGGTAGGACTGGAGATACCCCTCCAGCCAGTTGCGCGCCTCGATATCCAGGTGGTTGGTCGGCTCGTCCAGAAGGAGCACGTTCGGCTTCTGCAACAGGAGCTTGGCCAGGGCGATGCGCATCTGCCAGCCGCCGGAGAATTCGCCGCACTCCTTTTCCCATTCTGCCGGGAGAAAGCCTAGGCCGGTGAGGACGTTCCCCACCTCCGCCTCCATGGCATATCCCCCCTTGAGGCGGAACTCTTCCTGGAGATGGCCGAAACGGTCCAGGAGGTCGTCATGGCTCGGGTCGTCATGGGGGACGACGGCCAGCCTCTCGGTCAGCTCCGCCAGCTCCTTTTCGATGGCCTGCAGCTCGGAGAGGGCGGTCATCACCTCGGCAAAGAGCGGCATCCCCTTGGTAATGATGCCGTCCTGGGGGAGATAACCGACTGTCCCCCCCTTTGCCAGCTGGATCTCACCGGATGAGAGTTCCACCTGCCCGGCAATGATCCGCATCAGGGTCGATTTGCCCGCGCCGTTCTCGCCGACCAGGCCGACCCGCTCACCCTTTTTCAGGTGCCAGGAAATATCAGTAAAGAGCGGTTTACCCGCAAAGTCCTTGGAGAGATGTTTCAGATGGAGCATGGTTGTTCCTTCGAGGTTTTGAATCTGTTGCCGCGGGCATTGTAGGTGGAGAGGGGGGATCTTGTCAATTTAAGGTTCAGATTAGTCGGGGGAGATGAAATGGCGCTGGTCAGTTCGCGGCGCGTACCGTTTCTATCGGCAGAAAGAGCTGGAGAAAATGCCCGGGAATTGCCCGGAAACCGTAACGCTCGTAAAACTGCCTGGCGGCGTCGTCCTTGGCATCCACGAAGAGACCGGTCACACCAGCCTGTTCGGCAATGAGCGCTGTTCGATGAACCGCCTCGGCTAGCAACAGTTCGCCGTACCCCTTTTTCTGTTCCTTGCGCGAAACGGCCAGTCTGGCAAGCCGTACGGCAGGAAGACCATGAAACGGGTATTTTCGGGCATGTGGTGGGGGCAACTGTTCGCTGTAAAGTTCGCAGAGCGTGAGGGTGAAGAAACCGAGAATGGCAGGGGTGCCATCGGTCAGGACAAAGGTGCGGGAAATCCCTTTTTGCGCATGTTGACGGGCGGTTGCCTTGAGAAACGCATTCAGTTCAGGTACGCCACAGTCGAAGCCCGCCCGGTCATGACTCCGGTCAAGCAAAGTTATTTCCGGCACAGAGTCTCTTCCCGGCGCAACATGGCGTTCTTCAGGTACTCGTTCGGCTCCGGCGGGTTTTCCATCAGGGCAAAAACAGCCTCTGCGGAAGCGGCTGAAAGCTTGATGGTCCGTTCCTCTTCCAGGATGGCGTTTGCCTTTTCCAGGGCGGCCTGGACGAGAAACTGATTGAGGGTTGCACCGACAACCTGGGCAGCCTCCACCAGACGGTCATACACGGCCGTCGGCATGCGGGCGGGGATTCGTTCTTCGGCGAGTGTTCGTGCCATGGGACACCTCCAGTATCAATAGTAATAAGGTGGCGCCAAAATGGCAACAAAAATTCTGTGCGTCTGTTTTGAGAGAGGTGAATGTGGAGGGCAGGCTCATTTCTTCCTGTCATCCCCACGCAGATAATCAGCAAGGATTGACCGGCTGTGTTCGTCGTCGTGGCAGTAGATGCAGAGGTTTTCCCAGTTGCTGCCGTCCGGCGGGTTGCAGTTATGGTTGCCGTCCTTGTGGTGGACGGTGAGGAGGTGCAGGTTGGCGAGATCGAACTCCCGGCCGCACTTGGCGCAGATCCAGCCGTGGATCTTCAGGGAGCGCTCCCGGTAGTTGTCGGGCGCCTTCTGCTCTCCCTTCATCTTCCGAACCATCTCGTCGATCTCTTCCTGGCTTTTCGCCCTTGCCGGCCGGGGGGCGCGGGGGCGATACGATGGGGCCATGGGTAGGTTCTCCTTGCCGCGGCTGCTTATTTCCCTTTCTTTCCGGGCCGGCTTTCCGGTCCGGACTTGCCCCGAGCCCCGCCGGCTTTTCCGCCACCTCTGCCGAACCTGCCGCGGCCGGCGCCGAATTTCTTCTTCTGCTGCTGCGGCCGGGCTTCGCTGACGGTGATGACCCGGTTTATCAGCAGGGCGCCGTCCAGGGTTTCGATCGCATCCTTCGTCTCCTCAACCGATGACATCCTCACGTAGCCGCACTCCTTGAACTGGCCGGTCTCCGGATCGGTTATGAGGTGGATCGAGGTGACCCTGCCGACCACTGAAAACAGCTTCTTGATGTCCTCCTCCGTGGCCTTTGGGGAGATGCTGCCTACGTACAGTTCTTTTGCCATGATCCGTTCCTTTTTATGTTGTTGTTGAACCAATTCAGATCGATTCCGTTATGAACAGATCGGTGCAGTAGGGTATTTCGATGACCGCCTTGTCTCGCGTTGCCGGGTGCTCGCGGACAAGTGCCCGCACCTCTTCCAGCACATGCGCCCTGGTCTCGGCCGGGAGGGCGGCGATGAAGCTTACGGAGGCCACCCGGTCCACGACGGTCTCGATGGTGCCGGCCTGGCTGAAGGCGAACTCGGTGTGCCGCAGGGGCGCGAAGAGCCGCGTTGCGGCAAAGGGGCGTTTCCAGGCGCCGCTCTTGTACCGCGGGGTGTCCCCTTCGTAGCGCTCGAAGATCTCGCTCACCCGTGCCACCCAATCGACCGATTCGTCCCGCCGGTTCCAGATAAGCCCCAGTCCGCCTCCTGGCCGGAGCACCCGGTGGAACTCTGCAAGGGCTTCCTCGCCCCTGAACCAGTGGAAGGCCTGGGCCACGGTCAGCACATCGACCGAACCGTCCGGCAGGGGGATATGTTCGGCACTCCCTTCAAGCGTTTCCATATCCGGGAAGAGGGCGGAGAATTTCCGCCGCATCCCCTCGACCGGCTCCAGTGCAATGATCCGCGCTCCCGTTCGCCTGAGAAGCCTTGTGAACTTGCCGGTCCCGGCCCCCACGTCCACCACGGTCTTTCCCGTGGTGATCGAGAGCTTGTCGATCAGGAAATCCACTGCAGCGGCCGGGTATTCCGGCCGGCCCCGTTCATAGGACTCTGATGCGTTGTCAAAGCCCAAGGCGGCTTTTTCGTGTATCGGATATGTCATCGCTGCTCCGTTTCATCCGGACTGAGAAAATGTCGCTAACGGAAGTTATCCGTTTGTTCCGCCGCATGTCAAGAGAAACCCTGCATGAAATCGGCAGCGACGCGAATTTGCCGACACGGCAGCCGTCCCTGGTAAATGCCGAAAGAACCAAAAAATGCTGGCGCAAGGTGTAAACTTCAAATTTCTCTTATGAACTGCCTGAAACTCTGCTATACTTACAAGGTTTTGTCGTGATGCCCCTGCTCTTTTCGGGGAGCTTAAGCCATACGGGCCGATGGGACAAGGATTTCGCCGCGCGGGGTGCGCCCCTGCTGACGGTCAAAAATAACATGGGTCGATGGATATTTCGAGTATCTGTCCCCAATAAAGGATTGAAGAATGTCAAAAAAGATGCTGATTAACGCCATGCACCCGGAAGAGGCGCGGGTGGCAATTGTCGAGGACGGCCATCTGGTCGAGCTCGACATCGAGATTGCCGGGAATGAGCAGACCCGGGGGAATGTTTACAAGGGGGTGGTGGTCCGGGTCGAACCGGGGCTGCAGGCCGCCTTCGTCGATATCGGCCTGAAAAAGCTCGGCTTCCTCCAGATGGGGGAGATACACCCCGAAAACTGGCATTGGCGGGATGACGTTCCCGAGGAGCAGCGGCACCGCCGTCCCCGCATCCAGGAGATCCTCCGCCGCGGCCAGGAGCTGATCGTGCAGGTGGAAAAAGGGGAGCGCGACAACAAGGGGGCTGCGCTCACCACGTATGTCTCCCTGCCGGGACGGTACATGGTACTCATGCCCGGGAGCGATTCCGCCGGCATCTCCCGCAAGGTGGAGAGCGAAGGCGAACGGAAGAAGCTGAAGGAACTGGTGGGCGGACTGGAGATCCCGGAGGGGATCGGGTACATCATGAGGACCGAGGCGGTCGGCAGGACCAAGACCGAGCTGACGAAGGACCTCCAGTACCTGATAAAGCTCTACGAGAGCATCAAGGAGAAGGGGACGGAAATCAAGGGGGCGGGGCTCATCTACCAGGAGTCCGACCTGGTGATCCGCACCATCCGCGATTATTTCAACGCCGATATAGACGAAGTGCTGGTGGACAGCAAGGATGTCTACAAGCAGGCACGGGCCTTCTTCAAGGAGACCATGCCAAAGTTCGAAAAGCTGGTGAAGATGCACCAGGAAAAAAGGCCGATCTTTTCCCGTTACCAGCTGGAGGAGCAGATCGACCTGATCTATGAAAAGAAGGTGCCGCTCAAGTCGGGGGGCTCCATCTTCATCGAACCGACCGAGGCGCTTGTCTCCATCGACGTCAACTCCGGCAAATCAACCGGCGAGAGGGGGGTGGAGGACACCGCCTACAAGACGAACCTGGAGGCCGCCGCCGAGGCGGCGAGGCAGCTCCGCCTTCGCGACCTGGGGGGGCTGATCGTCATCGACTTCATCGACATGCGCGAGCGCAAGCACAACGCCGAGGTGGAGAAGACCCTGAAGACCGCTCTGAAAGGTGACAAGGCGCGGGTGACGGTCGGAAAGATCTCCCAGTTCGGCCTCTTGGAGATGTCGCGGCAGCGGATCAAGCAGACCATTAACCAGGCAAGCACCCTGGAATGTCCCCATTGCGAGGGTCGGGGAAAGGTGAAGTCGGTGGAGGCGATGGCGCTCTCCTTCCTGCGCAAGGTCCACGCCGCGGCCGCAAAGGGAACGGTGGCCGAGGTGCGGGGCGGGTTGCCGCTGGAGGTGGCCTACTTCCTCCTGAACCGGAAGAAACGGGAACTGGCCCAGATCGAGACCGATTACGACATCGATGTGACGGTAAAGGGTAAACCGTCGTTCCTCCTGAACCAGATGGAGCTGGATCTGATCAAGCGGGAAAAACCGCTCCACGAGGAAGTCGCTGCGGAAAAGGCGGTGCAAGCGGAAGCGGCGGCGGTGCCGGAACCCGTTGCAGCCGGGGCCGCTCCGGCAGAGGAAGGAAAGCCGAAGAAAAAGCGGCGCAGAGGGAAGAAGAAACCGCATGCGGAAGGTGAACTCATCCCGGCCGCAGAGGTTGTTGCCGAACTCCCTGCCGCCGAGGCACCCGAGGAAGAACCGGTTGCGGAGGCCGCGGCGGAGGCCGAACCGGCGGTCGAAGGGGCGCCCGAAGAGCACAAGAAAAAACGGCGGCGCAGACGGCGGCGCGGGGCTAAAGCAACGGCAGCTGAAGGTGCGGCAGCCGAAGCCCCTGCTGAGGGGGAGGCTGCTCCCGTCGAGGCGGCCGTCCCGGCGGAGGAGCCATCTGTCCCGGTCGAGGAGGAGCAGCACGGAGAAGAGGCGAAGAAGAAACGGCGGCGCAAGCGGCGGCGCAACGGGAAGCCGGCCGGTGCCGAAGCAGCAGCCGGTGAGCAGGCCGCAGAACAGCCTGCCATAGAATTGCCGGCCGTAGAGCATGCGGCGGAAAAGGCCGCCGAACCGGTTGAGGTCAGAGCGGAACAGCCTGTGGAGGCGGAAAAGAAGCCGAAGAAGCCACGCGCCCCGCGCAAGAAAAAAACCGAAGAACCGGCATCGATTGCGGGAGAAGGGCGGCCGCCAGAGGCTGCAACGGCCCCGGCAGCGGAGGAGGAAACCCCTGCCAAGCCCAAAAAGACACGCAAAAAGAAAATCGCAGAGGACACTCCTGCGGCACCGGAACCGGCCGCTGTCGGCGAAGAACCGGAGAAGCCAAAACGGACGCGGGCTCCGCGCAAAAAGAAAGAGGTGACCCCAGTTGAATAATCCATGGTGAGCCGCCGGTTCACGCGAGGCGGTCAAGGGAGGGACCATGAAGTTGCTCAGGCTTCTGGCAATACTGATTCTTTTTACCGCCTCCGAAGTGAACGCTGCGCAGTTTGGCGGAGTGGAGGAGTTATCCGTCAATTTGTCACCGCAATATTTTCAATGGGAAGAATTCTACAACGGGAGAAGGCTACTCCGGGAGCAAGGCTGGCTTGTGGGGGCGGGACCTCTGCTCTATCTCAACCTCTTGCAGTCGGAACCGGCCGGTTCTCTCCTTCTGAAGGGGAAAGCCGAGGTGTTCGGCGGCGTCGTGGGGTATACCGGCGAAACCCAGCCACCCAACACGTTTCCGGTCAGAACCGACGTGAGTTATGTGGGGGTGAAAGGGGAAATAGACCTGGGGTGGCGGCTTACGGTGAAAAAGGTTTCTGTCGAGCCTTTCGGCGGGGTCGGATATCGTTGGTGGCTGCGCGACCTGCAGGACTCCACCGCCGTGAACAACTCGGGAAACCTCGTGAAGGTGAGCGGCTATACCGAATTCTGGCAGAGTGGTTATGCCCGCGCCGGTGGCCGGATAGGTTATAAGGTTTCCGACGACTGGCACACTTTTTGTGAAGGCGGCGCAAAATATCCCTTTTACACCAGCAATACCGTCGATTTCACCGAAACCGGCGAGCTGACGACCAAGCCGGGCGGCCGCTGGTCCGCATTCGCGGAGATCGGCGCCATATACCGTAAAATCAG
>DAIEGL010000024.1 GCA_027356255.1 Geobacter sp.
CGCCGGGCGGATTCACCTGGACGTGGCGAATGTGACCGAAGTGGACCTGGCAGGGTTGCAACTGCTCTGCTCCGCACATCGGACATCGGTCCAGCAGAACAAGGAGTTCGCCTTTTGCGAAGGATACAACGAGGTCGTAAAAAAAATCGGCAGGGAAGCCGGATTTCAGCGTCATGTGGGATGTGCCCTGGACAAGGGGAACTCCTGCATATGGGTTGGAGGTAATAAGTGATGGGAAAGACGATTATGACGGCCGATGACTCGGCCAGCGTTCGGCAGATGGTCAGCTTTACCCTGAAACAGAACGGCTACGACGTGATCGAGGCCGTGGACGGCAAAGATGCCCTGCAAAAGCTCGGCGGGCAGAAGGTGGACATGCTCATCACCGACCTGAACATGCCCAACCTGGACGGCATCGGCCTTATCAAGGGGGCGCGCGTCATACCGGCCTGCAAGTTCATCCCCATTGTGATGCTGACCACGGAATCCCAGGAGAGCAAGAAGGTGGAGGGGAAGGCTGCCGGGGCCACCGGCTGGATCGTCAAGCCGTTCAAGCCCGAACAGCTCCTGGCCGTGGTGAAGAAGGTGCTCGGATGATGGACCAGCACAGGGAGGCTTTCAAGGAAGAGGCGTACGAGCTCCTCGCGGAGCTGGAGAGTTCCCTTCTCGAACTGGAAGAAAGACCCGATGACGAGGAGCTCGTCGGCCGGGTCTTTCGGGCCATGCATACCATCAAGGGATCGGGGGCCATGTTCGGTTTCGACGACATCGCCGCATTCACCCACGAGGTGGAGACGGTCTTCGACCTGGTGCGTAACGGCAAGGTGGCGGTAACGAAGAAGCTGGTGAACGTGACGCTTGCGGCCCGGGATCAGATCAACGCCATGCTCGACGCCTCCACGGGTGGCGAACCGGTTGACGCCGGTGCCGCCGAAGGAATCATTGCGGAGCTGAAGGGGCTGTCGCCGGTGGCGGAAACGGCCGCCTCTCCGGCTGGAGCCGAAAAAAGCGGAGAGTCTCCGGGCACCCCGCAGAGCTCTCTCCCCGTCACCTACCGCATCCGCTTCGCACCGGACAAGGGGCTCTTCACGCGCGGCACGAACCCCTTGGGCCTCGTCAACGAGCTGGGAGAGCTGGGCAACTGCAAGGTCGTGGCGCAGATGTGCAACCTCCCCCGGCTCGACGAGATCGATCCCGAGTCCTGCTACATCTTCTGGGACGTGATACTGACCACCTCCCAGGGGATCGATGCCATCAGGGACGTCTTCATCTTCGTGGAAGACGACTGCGAGCTCAGGATCGAGGTTATCGACAGCGGCGGGCATCTGGGGCATGACGGCGACTACAAAAAGCTGGGGGAGATCCTTGTCGAGCGCGGAGACCTGACCCCTGAGGCGATGGACACTATCCTCTCGCAGCAGAAGCGCTTCGGGGAGATTGCCGTCGAGACCGGCCTGGTCGAGGCGGACAGGGTAGCGTCGGCGCTGGTGGAGCAGCAGCACGTGAAAGAGGTCCGCCAGGAGCGGCAGTCACAGGAGACGGCTTCCAGCATCCGCGTGCCCGCTGAAAAGCTTGATATGCTGGTGAACCTGGTCGGGGAACTCGTTACCGTGCAGGCCCGGCTCAGCCAAACCTCTGCCGGCCGCAGGGATGCGGAGCTCATGTCCATATCGGAGGAGGTGGAGCGCCTGACGGCAGAGCTGAGGGACAACGCCCTGAACATCCGCATGCTTCCCATCGGTTCCACCTTCAGCAAGTTCAAGCGGCTGGTTCGCGACCTTTCCCTTGAGCTGGGCAAGCAGGTGGAGATGGAAACAGCCGGCGCCGAAACCGAACTGGACAAGACCGTCATCGAAAAGCTGAATGACCCCCTGGTCCACCTTATCCGCAACAGCATCGACCACGGCATAGAGCTGCCAGATGTGCGCGAGGCCGCCGGCAAGCCTGGGCAGGGGACGGTGCACCTGGCCGCCGTCCATTCCGGCGACAGCGTCCTCATCACCATCAGGGACGACGGCGCCGGCCTGGACAAGGAGGCGATCCGGACAAAGGGGATTGAAAAGGGGCTGATTTCGGCCACAGCCGAGATGTCCGAAAAGGAGATCTTCAACATGATCTTTGCCCCGGGCTTTTCCACGGCGAAAAAGATTTCCAGCGTCTCCGGCCGCGGAGTGGGGATGGACGTGGTGAAGCGGGCCATCGATGCCCTGCGCGGTTCCATAGACATCACGAGCCGGAAGGGGGAGGGAACGACGATCACCGTCAAGATCCCGCTCACTCTGGCGATCATCGAGAGCCTGCTCGTCCGGATCGGCGACGACCGCTTTCTCCTCCCCCTCTCACTGGTCGATGAGTGCGTGGAGCTTACCCGTGCCGACGTGAAAAAGGCCCACGGCCGGAACCTGGCCGCCGTCCGCGACCACATGGTCCCCTACATACCGCTCAGGGAAAGGTTCGACATCAAGGGGGAAACGCCGGACATCGAGCAGATAGTCATCACCCAGATTGACGGCATGCGCGTCGGCGTCGTGGTGGATCACGTGATCGGCGAGCACCAGACGGTCATCAAATCCCTGGGACGCGCCTACAAGAACGTGGACGGGATTTCCGGCGCGACCATTCTCGGCGACGGGGCTGTCGCGCTGATCCTCGACATTCCCCGGCTGGTGCACGACGTGGAGATG
>DAIEGL010000026.1 GCA_027356255.1 Geobacter sp.
AGGCGGCAGCAGCGACAAAGAGGGAGAGCACCACGCAGAGGCTGACGAGGAAAAACTTTACGTTGCTGAAATAGTTGAACGGCTTCGGCCAAAATCGGGTCGGCATGGGTTCCCTGTTCGTATCGGGCGGCAAGTCAGGCAAGCGGCGGTCGCGCCGCAGCGCCTGTGCTGATTATTAGCAGAAACAGGGCGTGTTTGTCCATCAATTCGGCATGGATAGAACTTCTGCACAGACGGCGCGGAACATTGACAGGCATACCATTAGTGGTATATAAGGTTAGCGTTATCTAATTGAGCTCTTGCAACCGCGGCAGAGGCCGTACGCTGCATAGAGAACAACGGAGGGCACCATCGATGAAGCTTCTCATTATCCAACCGACAACCGTCTTCAAGGATGGGACAGCTTACAAGACGAAGAGGCGCTGGGTGATGGGGCTGACCCTTCCCTACCTGGCGGGGCTCACCCCGCCGTGGGTAGATGTGCAGCTTCTGGACGACCGTTACAGCGAGATCGATTACGACGCAGGCTACGACCTGGTCGCCTTGACCACCACCATCGCCACGGCTACGCGCGCCTACGTCATTGCCGCCAATTTCAGGAAGAAGGGAATCCCTGTGGTGATGGGGGGCTTCCACGCGTCCCTCCAGCCGGAGGAGTGCCTGGAGCATTGCGATGCAGTGGTGGAAGGAGAAGCCGAATACAGCTGGCCGGAGCTTTTGGAAGACTTCCGCGCCGGGAGGATGAAAAGGCGCTACAAGGCCGACCGGTTCCACGACCTGAAAGGTCTCCCCGCCCCCCGCTGGAACCTCCTCGACCGGAGGAAATACCTGGCACCGTTCCTGCCGGTGATGACCACCCGCGGTTGCCCTTTCCAGTGCAGCTTCTGCGAGGTGCCGGTGGTCTACGGCACCAGATACCGGCACCGTCCCATCCCCGAGGTGATAGAAGACATGCGGCGCATTCCCACCCGGAAGATCCAGATAGTTGACGACAACATCGCCAGCAGCCGCGAGTACGCCAAGGAGCTCTTCAAGGCTATGATCCCCCTCAAGGTGAGATGGAGCTGCCTCTGGACCATCAACACCTCCCGCGACACGGAGCTTCTGGACCTGGCCGTAAAGGCCGGGGTCGCCCACGTAAACATCGGCGTGGAATCCGTTTCCCAGTCTAGCCTCGGCACCATCAACAAGCGGCAGAACGACGTCAGGGAATACGTGGAAATGCTGCGGGAGATGGAAAAACGGCGCATCTTCTACTCCCTCAACTTCATGTTCGGGCTGGATGAAGACACCCCCGGGATATTCCTCGATACCATGGAGTTCCTGAAGCAGATCAAGGCACCGATGGTCTTTTTCAACACCGTCACCCCAAGGGAAGGGACTCCCATGCGTCGCAAGCTCATCGATGACGGACGGATAATCAATCCGATGGGAGACCGCTACCTGGGGATGGAATGCCTCTTCTCTCCCAAGAACATGTCCGCCAGGGAGGTTGAAGAGGGGGTCTGGGAGTGCTTCCGCGATTTCTACTCCCTGCCGAAGATCGCCCGCCGGTTCCTGATGCCGCCCAATTCCTATTTCGGCCAGGGATTCCCCTCCAATCTCATCTTCTGGTGGGCGGTGCGCAACCGCAGGGACCCAGTGGACTTCTATTAGCGCCCTGGGCCGCCCTGCCGTCGGATCGACGGGCAAGGGCGGCCCTTTCCCGCCCGCATTTCCACGTTTTCCTCCCCCCACCAGCATCCCCGTAATTGCGTAATCCGAAAAAAACCGTGATAAATTAATGTTTTTCCCTGTCGCGCCGATAATTGTATACACAAAGATACATCGCCACGCGCTTGAAAGTGGAACAGCTGCGGCAGCTGGAGGAAACCATGCGTTTGATAAAAATGATAGCTAAAAGTTATAGAGACCTCCCCGTGAAGATCAAGCTGATGCTCTTCGTCGGCTGTTTCAGCTGCTGGCTGGCCGTGATCGGCGCGCTGGGGGTATGGAGCGCCCGGAGCATCAGCGCCGGCCTGGGGAAGACCGCCGACACGGTCAGGCAGGTCACCCTCTGCAGCGGACTGAAAAACGACTTTCTTTATCTCCGTCTGAACCTTGTCTACTCGCTCCTGCACACCGACCCGAAGCGTTTCGAGGACGCGATCCGCGACGCCGAGCTGCGGATCAGGACCATAAGCGGCGGCATTGAAGCCTTGTCGCAGCGGCCGTTGGACAAGGAAGAGAAAGCCCTGTTGCGGCAGTTCAGCGAAGGGTTCAATGCTTACCGCGATCAGGCCCGGAAGCTGATCGCCATGTCGCAGGGCGCCTTTGCCTCGGGCGATGCAAGGGCGCGAGCCGAAGCGGTCCGCTTCTCGACGGACGTGGTTGCCCCCCTTTTCCAGGACCCGGGCGATGCAATAACGGAGCTGGCCGAGCATGGCGGGACGTCGAGCGCGTCGCTATACAAGAGGGAAACGGCCGAATACGACGGGCTGGTGAAGATCATCGTGCTGACTGCGGCTATGGCGGTCGGCCTCGGCATCCTGTTCGGCTGGATCATCGTCCGTTCGATCGTCTCCCCCCTCGGCAAGACCCTTCTGGCAGTCAATGCCGTCGCTGGGGGCGACCTGACCGTGACGGTCCCGGTGGAAGCAAACGACGATATGGGACGGCTGGCGGAAGGGATCAACAAAATGGTTATGCAGACGGGGACGGTCGTCGCCTACCTGTCTCAAAACAGCCTGAGCGTGGAGGAAGCGGCCGGCCGGCTCTATGCCAATTCCAGGCAGATAACAGCGGGCGCCGAGGAAGTGGCCGCCCAGGTAGGAACGGTGGCAGTGGCTTCGGAGGAAATGTCCGCCACCTCGACCGACATCGCCGCCAACTGCCAGAACGCCTCGCTGAGGGCCGAGCGGGTCAACGCCACCGCATCGGCGGGTGGGACGGTGATCGAGGAGACAACCCGCATCATGGCAACGATAGCGGAACAGGTGAGAGGCACCTCGCAAACCGTCGGCAATCTGGGGGCTCGCTCCGACCAGATCGGAGAGATCGTCAGCACCATCGAGGACATCGCCGACCAGACCAATCTTCTCGCCCTCAACGCGGCAATAGAAGCGGCCCGTGCCGGGGAACAGGGACGGGGGTTCGCCGTGGTGGCGGACGAGGTGCGGAAGC
>DAIEGL010000029.1 GCA_027356255.1 Geobacter sp.
GCACTGAACTCTCAGGCCATTCACAGTCAGAATTGGATGCTATTGCATTACGCTTAAACCAGAGGCCCAGAAAAACATTGGGGTATAAGTCGCCAGTAGAAAAATTTCAGGAAGCGTTGCGTTGACCGGTTGAGCCCGCCACGTCGGGTTTTAATCAATCTGAACCGGAATTTCTCATATCGTGCCTCGATCGGCACTCTGATTGGGCTGTTGTTGTTTGTCTAGTCGGAGGCGGGCAAGAGATTAACACCGGCGAAGCAGGAATAAGCGAATGGATAGAATCATTAAATCGCCAGTTTCCTGATTGGCATGTTCACATTTCTCCACATCTTTCCGATAGTGAATACGGCATTGAAAATGTAATGCAAAGCCTCTCCATACGACAGAACGTGTTCTATAATGACTATCTACATCTTTCAGTTTCAATGCGTTCTTTCCGTGCAGAGCATGTATCTCTATTGGTCAAGCATCTTCTAGATATAGATGTTGAAGAAGCACAAAAAACTCTTGAAAAAGTCAGGGGAAAATACCCGATAGTCATTGCTCGTGATCTCCAAAAAGCAAGAAGATGGCTTAAGGCCCAGGCCAGCGGCTCAGAACGCTATGGAATTGTCGCGTCGTCTCAGGCAGAGCGACTAAAACCTCACGCGATTGACGTCAAGACTCCAATGGATCCAATCCATTGGTTTTTGGACGGCAAAGATGATGTACGATCGTCCTATTACCTTGAGGACGTTGCAACAGAGTTTCACGTACAAGGGCTTGAACTTGATTGGGCCTGTGTCACATGGGACGCTGATTTCCGGTATTCTTCAAAAGGGTGGGAGCATCGGTCGTTCTGCGGCAATCGATGGATAAATATCAATAAAGACGAACGAAAAAACTATCTTAAGAATGCGTACCGTGTTCTCTTAACACGTGCCCGTCAAGGTATGGTTATAGTTGTTCCTTTTGGCGATCATGATGACAAAACTCGAGATCCAACTTTTTATGATCCGACGTTCAATTACCTCCGAGAAATCGGCTTCACTGTGTTGGAGTGAATAATTGTCTGATCCACAAATTTAATCAGAGAAAAACAGGGACGGATATATTTCCGGCTTTGTTCACCAACCAGCCGTTCGGTGAACAAGAGTCGAGGGGCTATCAGGTGTCGACGCTGGAATGACCATGGGTTATACGAATCAAAAGGAGGTATAACCATGCGAGCCATAAAAACAGCAATCTCTATCGGAAAAGACCTTCTTGAACAAGCCGAGAAAATGGCGCGATCAATGAAGGTTTCGCGCAGCAAGCTTTTCGTGATTGCATTGCAGGACTTCATTGAACACCAGAAAAACAAGGAGTTGCTTGCACAGATCAACGAGGCTTATGCCGAGGAACCTGGTGCGTCAGAACAGGCCCTTCGTCGTAAATCACGTCGTCAACATCGACGCATGGTGGAGGGTGAATGGTAATCAATCAAGGGGATATTTAATTGGATTGAACTTGACGAGCCCGAAGGCTCATGGGGCCTCCGACCCTGCTCCCCTGAAAGCTCCCCCGCCTTTCCAGCTCGGAATCGATGGTATTCAGCACCTCGAACTTCTTCAGCGACCAGAGGGGTGCGAGAAGATGGTCCCGGTTGCCGTCGCCGGTCAGGCGCTGGACGATGATCTTTGGGTCCAGCCGCTCCAGGTAGTCGCAGACCACCCCCACGTATTCGTCACGCTCCAGCACTTTTACCCTGCCATGCAGATAGTCATCGGCGAGCTTTGTATCGCGCATCACGTGGAGGAGGTGGATCTTCACCCCGTCCACGCCCAGTTCGTTGAGGATGTCGGCGCCGGCCAGCATCTCCTCGCGGCTCTCGCCGGGGAGGCCGAGGATGACATGGGCGCTGACCCTTATGTGCCTGTCCTTGCACCCCTTTACCGCACGGGTAAAGGAGGCGAAATCGTGTCCCCGGCCGATCAGGCTTAAGGTGCGGTCAAGGTGGGACTGCAACCCGAGCTCCAGCCAGAAATAGGTCCGTTGCGCGTATTCGGCGAGGAGATCGAGCGTCTCCGCCGGGAGGCAGTCGGGGCGCGTGCCGACGATCAGCCCGACCATGTCATCCACCGCCAGGGCCTCGTCGTAAATGGCGCGCAGCCGTTCCACCGGGGCATAGGTGTTGGAGTAGGGCTGGAAATAGGCGATAAACTTCCGGGCCTTGTATTTCCGCACCATCACCTCTTTGCCGTGTTCGAGCTGTTCTGCCACCGTCCTTCCGCGGACGATGCCGAACGAGCCGGAGCCGGCGCCGCCGCAGTAGATGCAACCGCTCTCCCCCACCGTCCCGTCCCGGTTCGGGCAGTTGAAGCCTGCATCGACGGAAATCCGATGGACCCGGCAACCGAAAACCTGCTTCAGCTCTTCGGAAAATATCCTGTAACGCTTCACTTGACCACCACGAACGCCTTCCGCTCCTTGTCCCAGACGTACCCCTTGCCGCTCCAGATGGCCTCGATGGATTTCCAGTCAAGGCCGAGACCCTTCATATCCTCCGTCAGGTAGTATGCGGGCATGATCTCGTTGTCGTCGATGCGGCCGTCGCCGTTGGCGTCCGCCCAGTGGAAAGCGCCAACCGTCACACCGGTGCTGCCGCCGATCGGCTCGGTGCGGTTGATGCCGTCCATATTGACGATGATCTTTCCGCTGAAGCGCGCCTTCTGGTCAACTCCGGCCGCCTCCGGGACCTGCACCGTATAGGAGACGGTGACCGGGCCGTTCCCTCCGGGGATAAGCCACTTTACCTCGGCAGCGGAGGGTTCACCCGAGGAGGTGGGGGGCGCCGCCTTGAAGAGCCGCCAGCCGGGAGGGAGGTCCTCCTTGATGATGAACCCCCTGCTGCCGGTGTCCCTCCGCGTCACCTTGATCTGTACGGGGATTATCTCACCGGGGGCAACAAAACGGGGAAGCCACCTGACCGCGATCGGCGTCACCGCCGTTTGCCGGAGGAACAGAAGGAGCGCCGCTCCGGCTACCGCCAGAACAACTGCCACCGCAATGATTAACCGGCGGCTGCTTCTCTCTGGCGCAGGCAAAGGAGCGGGCTCTTCCCCGATGGCGGCGGGCTCCTGGCGGAGGATCTCCCCCAGCGCCACGTCCAGGGCCGATGCCAGCTTTTCCGCGTTCTCGCGCTTGATGGTCGGGTAGCGGTTGTTTTCCCAGCGGGAGATGGTATCGGTGGTCACCCCGACGACGTTGGCCACATAGAGCTGGGTGAGCTTCTTTGCCTCCCGGATGTTTTTTATCGCTGCCCCGTCGATGGCGACGCTGGCCGGGGTCAATTTTTCGGTTTTTTCAAAAGGATTGTCCATGGATTTATCCCAGCAGCTTATCTATTGATTTAATTGAACTTTTTCATTATCTTTCCCGCCATCCGGACCCGACATCGGGTCGAATTGCTATAGATGTCGATAGCCGGAGTGCCGATCGTATGGTATTTTTATCACACGTGTTTAAAATTTAACTGAAAAAAAGGAGTCCGTACATGAAAAAGATTATCGCAGCAATGGCACTCACCATCTTCGCCGCCGGCGCGGCAATGGCCGCCGACACCATGACCTTTCCGGCCAAAATGGGCAACGTCACCTTCAACCACAAGATGCACCAGGATATGCTGAAAGACTGCAAGATCTGCCACGAGAAGGGTCCGGGCAAGATCGAGGGATTCGGCAAGGACTTCGCCCACAAGACCTGCAAAGGTTGCCATGCAGAGAAGAAAGCTGGCCCGACCAAGTGCGGTGAATGCCACAAGAAGTAACGTCCGCGCTGCGTTCTGAATCATTCAGGCACGCGGCAGGCGGCGCGCAGTACGCAAAAAAGGGGTGGAGCGATTCCACCCCTTTTTTCATTGCAGGTGGCAGGCAAAGATTGTATCTTCTCAGGCGATGAAACGCTACTTTTCCGAGAATGCCCTGCAGCAGATGCGTGATGCGATAGCCGGAGCGCACGGCAACGAAGTCTTCTTCCTCGGCCGCACCGATGAGGCGAAGGTGGTCATCGACGCCGAACCGCTGGCCCGCGGAAACCGCGATGCGGTGGCGGCGATCATGATCGCCGCCTCGTTCGGCGATGTGGTGATCCACAACCATCCCTCCGGCGTCCTCACCCCTTCCCAGGCCGACATCGAGATTGCCTCCCTCCTCGGCAACCAGGGGGTCGGTTTCTACATCATCGACAACGCTGCGGAGCGCTGCTACCAGGCGGTCTCTCCCTTTGCCCGCACCGTCGTCGAGCGTCTCTCCTTCCCGGAGATCGAGCGCTGGTACGCACCGGCCGGCATCCTCGCCCAACACCTCAAGGGATACGAGCAACGCGGCGAACAGACCCGCATGGCCTTTGCCGTTGCCGAGGCTTTCAACGAGGACCGGATAGCGGTCATCGAGGCGGGTACCGGCACCGGCAAGTCCCTCGCCTATCTCCTTCCTTCCGTACTCTGGTGCATCCGCAACCGGGAGCGGGTGGTCATCTCCACCAACACCATCAACCTGCAGGAACAGCTGATCAAAAAGGACATCCCCTTCCTGCAGAAATACAGCGACCTGGATTTCAGGGCGGTGCTGGTCAAGGGGCGCAACAACTACCTCTGCCTGAGGAAGCTGGAGACCGTAAAGGCGGAGCCTACCCTGTTCAAGGATGATGCCGCCAACGAGCTTCTGGCGATCATCGACTGGAGCCTGAAGACCGGCGAGGGGTGCCGGAGCGACCTCTCCTTCATCCCGCGGGACGAGACCTGGGAAGAGCTCTCCTGCGAGGCCGACCAATGCGGCAGGGTCAAGTGCCCACATTACACGCGCTGTTTCTTCTACAAGGCGCGCCGGGAAGCAGCCGGCGCCGACCTCCTGGTGGTGAACCACGCCCTCCTCATGGCAGACGTGGCCGTCCGGCAGGAGACCGGCTACGGTTCCACCGCGATCCTCCCCCCGTTCGAGCGGCTCATTTTCGACGAGGGACATCACCTGGAGGACGTGGCGACGAACTTCCTCTCCGCCCAGGTTTCCCGCAACGGCCTCCTGAAGATGACCGGCAAGTTGCAGCACCCGCGCAAGGCCCAGCGCGGGCTCCTGCCGCTCCTCTCCGCCCAGCTTTCCCGGGAGGTGCCTGAAGCCCTCGACGACATCTACATGGAGGTCGCCGCCATTCTGGAAGGCAGGCTCATCCCGCGGAGGGGCGCTGTTGCCGACGCCATAAACCGCACCATGGACGCCATCGGCGTGGCCCTCATCACCCATCTGCGCCGCGACCGGGAAAAGAAGGAGGAGCTCAAGCTCCGCCTCACGCCCGCCGTGTACGCAAGCGACCTCTGGCGGGAAGTGGAGAAGCGGGTGAACGAGCTCTGCGAGGAGCTGGCCGATTATGCCGCAGTTCTCAGGAGTTTCCTCAAGTCCTGTGAAAAGCTCCCGGAAAGGGTATTGGAAAAGCTGGCCGGGAACCTGGTGGACCTGCGGGGGGTGAAGGGGAGGATGGAGACGGCCCGGGAAAACCTTTGCTTCTTCATTGCCCGCGAGGAGGGGTTTTGCCGCTGGTTCGAGGTACGTAAGGGGGCGAAGGGGATGGTGGTGAAGCTCTGCTCCTCCCCGCTGGAGGTGGCGGAATCCATAAAATCGGTGATTCTCGACAAGTTCAAGACGATTGTCGTCACATCCGCCACCCTGGCCGTGGGTGAGCGTTTCGACTACCTGGAAAGAAGGACCGGCCTGAGCCTCGTGAACCGGTCACGCGTGACGGAACTGCTCCTCCCCTCCCCATTCGATTACGAGCACCAGACCTTTGTCGGCATCCCCGCCGATATCCCCGAACCTGTGGCAAGCGGCTTTGAAGCGGCGCTCCGGGAGCACCTTCTGCGCGGGCTCACCATCTCCCAGGGCCACGCCTTCGTCCTCTTCACCTCCTACGATCTGCTCAGCCGCGTGTACGGCCGCCTGGCCGAGCCGCTGAAAAGGGAGGGGCTGACGCCGATGCGCCAGGGGGAGATCAACCGCCACCTCCTCCTCTCCCAGTTCAAAAAGGCGCACAACGCCGTGCTCTTCGGCACAGACTCTTTCTGGGAGGGGGTTGACGTTAAGGGAAGGGCGCTGGAGCTGGTGGTGATCACCCGCCTGCCGTTCCGGGTGCCGACCGAACCGATCCTGGAGGCGCGGGCCGAGCATATCGTCGCGAGCGGCGGCGACCCGTTCATGGAGTACACCGTCCCGCAGGCGGTGATAAAATTCAAACAGGGATTCGGCAGGCTGATCAGGAGCCGGGAGGACCGGGGGGCGGTGCTGATCCTCGACAGCCGCGTCCTGTCGAAAAACTACGGCAGGTTCTTTCTCGGGTCGCTCCCCGGCGCGCGCATGGTACAGGGGAGCGGTGACGAAGTCTTCGCCGGAATGGCCGATTTTTTCAACCCTTCGTCCGCATCTCCCGCTTCGCAACAAAGTTGTAGCACTGAAAATAGCAGAGGGTCGTGAGGATGAAGACGAAGAGGATGGGATACTGGGCCCCCGGAGCCTGAGGCGCCCGGAGGATGAAGACGATGAAGAAGATGAAGACCGACGCCTTGATGATGTCGCCGGTCACCCTTTTCCTGCGGAGCGCCATGAGGTCAGCGGAAGAAAGGGATGTGCCGCACGAATCGACCTCCCGTTTCGCCTCGTGGGCGGCAAAGCGGTAGATGGGGTAGAAGAGGATCACCTGCACGACGAGGGCCCTCAGGATGCTGTTGATGAATATCTGTGAAGTGACGTGGGCCTGGAACCAGAAGGCCACGCAGGCCAGGAGGAGGAGCAGAAAACCCTGCACCACGTAATATATTGTGATCAGCCGCCCCAATCGCTTAAAATCAAAACCATTTGCCATAGCTCTCTCCGCATTTATCAAGGCTTTTTCCCATCCAACCGATGCAAACACCATAACAAATAAAATAGTGTTTTACAAGTAAAAGTAGCTGCGGCCGAAATTCTTCGCCTTGTTGCGTAATGGGCTCATAATAAAAAAGGCCCCGTCAAGGGGCCTTTCGGTGTCCTGCATTTACCGGCGACTACTTCTTGTGGCATTCGCCACATTTGGTCGGGCCGGCCTTTTTGGTTTCGTGACAGCCTTTGCAGAGCTTATGGGCGGCATCTTTGCCGAGGGTCAGCTTGGCGGGGGTCCCTTCACCATGGCAGCTTTTGCAATCGTTGGTGGCGCTGTGTTTCTTGTGATTGAAGGTAACGTTTCCGTTTTTGGCCTTCAAAACCACGGTGTCAGCGGCAAAAGCAGCCGATGCAGAAAAAGCAACCATCAAAGCAACCGCAAGTACTTTTTTCATAATCCTACCTCCTGAAATAATATTAAACTTTGCCAAATTTATACCGACAATTAATCGATGTCAATAAATTTGTGCCCATTTTATCTCGAAAACGGCGGTAGGCCCTGGGCCGGCGGGGCGGATTACACGCCTTTGAGCTCCGTCAGACGGCCCGCGCCGCGGTGACGACGAAAACCGCCTCGGCACCGGCCCTTTTGAGCGTTCTGGCACACTCCTCGACCGTGCTGCCGGTGGTGAAGACGTCATCGACCAGGATCACCCGCCTCCCGGCGACTGAAGCCGCGTCTGTGACGGCAAACGCCCCCCGCACGTTCTGCACCCTCTCCGCGGCGGCGAGACTGACCTGCGGCTCGGTCCAGCGGACGCGGCACAGGTTCCGGCGCACAAGGGGAAGCCGCCATTCTTTCGCCAGCACCCCGCCGAGGAGCACTGCCTGGTTGTAACCGCGCCAGCGCAGTCTCTTCTTGTGGAGCGGGACCGGGATGACCATGTCGGCCGCCGCCTGCGCGGCAAAACCGGCCAGATGCGTTGCTGTCAAAAGCGCGAGGGGGCGGCAGAGGTGCACCTTGTGCCCGTACTTGAAACGGTGGACGAGCTCCTGCACCGGCCCGCCGAAGGCATAGGCGGCGCGGGCGGCCGTATAGGACGGAGAATGGGACAGGCAGGCGCCGCACAGGTGATCGATGCCGCTCCCGGTGGCAAAGGAAACCCCGCAGACGGGGCAAAGGGGGGAATCAACGGGGACGAGTTTTTCCCGACAGCCGGCGCACAGGTGGATGTCGCCGGCGTCGGGAATGAACGTCTTGCAGATGTGGCAGAGGGGGGGAAAGAGTATATCGAGGAGGGGGCGGATAAGCACCCCTACAGCCCCAGGTCCTCGTTCACCACCAGCACCCGGACATCGGTGAGGCGCGGCTTGCGGTCGATGACGGTGGTGATGCGGCAGATCCGGTCCGGCGAATTGCAATCGGAGCAGAAGCCGGTCTTGGAGCAGGGGGTGTTGTAATTGAGGCGCCTGGCGTTGGGTGGTGAGGCGCAGTCCTTGATCCGCTTTATGGCGGCAGCCACGTCGCCGTCCACGAGCTTGTTCCGCCCGGCGACCACGATCACCTTTTTCGGGCCGAAGAACATGGAGCCGACCCGGTTGCCGGTGGCATCGATGTTGACCAGGAAGCCGGAGAGGGTCAGCGCGTTGGTGCCGGTGAGGAACAGGTCGCAGGTGAGCTGGCGGCGCATGACCGCCACCCGTTCCTCCGGGGAAAGGCCGGGGAGACTGTGGTTGAGTATTTCCTTACCCGCTTCCTTCAGCAGGTCGGCGACCTTCAGATCGACCACCGACATGGAGCCGCCGAACCCGACGCTCGCGGCATCGGCTGCCTCCCTGACGATATAGTCGCAGGCATCCTCCCCGGTCGGGCAATATGCCGCCGTGAATCCGTTCCTGCCGAGCGACTCGACCGCCTTCTCGCACTTCTGCTCAAAGGCCCAGTCCGTAAGTTCCCGCGTTCTGCTCATGATCCGTTACCCCTTTCCTTCTCCTATTTTTCGATCATGCTCTTGCCGGTCATCTCCTGCGGCTTTTGTATGCCGAGCAGATCCAGCATGGTCGGCGCAATGTCGGCGAGGATGCCGGGACGAAGCCTTGCGCCCTTGCGCGTATCGTCCACGAGGATGAACGGCACCTTGTCGCAGGTATGGGCGGTATGGGGGCCGCCGTTCTCGTCCGTCATGACCTCGGCATTGCCGTGGTCGGCGGTGATGAGCAGCCGCCCACCCAGTCCCAGCACCTTTGCCGTCAGCCTGCCGACGCAGTCGTCGACCGCTTCGACTGCGCGTATCGCCGCCTCCATGATCCCGGTATGGCCGACCATGTCCGCATTGGCGAAGTTGAGGATAACCACGTCGTAGAGGTCCTCGTCGAGCCGCCTCAGAAGCTCTTCGGTGACGGGGCAGGCGCTCATCTCCGGCTTCTCGTCGTAGGTTGCGACCTCCTTCGGCGAAGGGATCAGCGCCCGGTCCTCGCCGGGGAAGGGAACCTCGCTCCCGCCGTTGAAGAAGAAGGTGACGTGGGCGTACTTTTCCGTCTCGGCGATGCGCAGCTGCCGCAGCCCCTCCCGGCCGAGCACCTCGCCGAGGATGTTTTTCAGCTCCTCCGGGGCGAAGGCGACCGGCAGGCCGAAGGTCTCGTCATAGGTGGTCATGCAGACGTAGGAGGCGAGCCTGGGGAACTGCGGCCGCTCGAAGCCGGTAAAGGAGGCATCGGTCAGGGACCGGGTGATTTCCCTCGCCCGGTCCGACCGGAAATTGAAGAAGATGAAACCGTCGCCGTCCCGGATGGTGCCGACCGGGGCGCCATCGGCCGTGATCACCGACGGAAGCACGAATTCGTCGCTCACGCCGTTTTTATAGCTCTGGTCGATGGCCGCGGCAGCGGAGGCGAAGCCTTCACCCTCGCCGCAGACCATGGCCCGGTAGGCCTTTTCCACCCTTTCCCAGCGGTTGTCCCGGTCCATGGCGTAGTAGCGACCGATGACGGTGGCGATGCGTCCCGCGCCGATCCCCGCGATTTCCGCCTCAAGCCGCGCCAGGTAATCGGCGCCGCTCCGGGGCGGGGTGTCGCGGCCGTCCATAAGGCAGTGGACGAAGACCTCCTTGAGCCCTTCCCGCTTTGCCAGCCACAGCAGGGCATAGAGGTGGGTATCGTGGGAATGGACGCCGCCGTCGGAAAGGAGCCCGGCCAGATGGAGCCTCCCGCCTGCGGCCTTTGTCCTGGCGATGCAGTCGAGGAGCACCGGGTTCTCGAAGAAGTCGCCGTCTTCGATCGCCTTGGTGATCCGGGTCAGGTCCTGGTAGACAACGCGCCCGGCGCCGATGTTCAGGTGACCCACCTCCGAATTTCCCATCTGCCCCTCGGGCAGGCCGACGGAAAGCCCGGATGTCCCCATCTCCACGTAGGGGTAGGATGCCGAGAGCCGGTCCATGTTCGGCGTCCTGGCCCGGGCAATGGCGTTGTTTTCACGCCGGGGATTGATCCCCCAGCCGTCGAGGATCATCAGCACAAGCGGTTGTTTCGGCATCTAGCGTCTCCTCCCGACTTCTTACGGATTTCAATGGTGGTACGGCTCGCCGTTGATGATGGTGAAGCCGCGATAGATCTGTTCCAGGAGGAATATCCGCACCATCTGGTGGGTGAAGGTCATCCTGGACAACGCGATGGTCTTGTGGGCCATTGCCCGGAAACCGTCGCTGAAACCGTAGGCGCCGCCGATGGCGAAGGCCAGTTCCTGTACGCCGCCGTCGCGGTTTGCGGCAATGAAGCGGGCGAGCTCGGGGGAGGTGAGCTGCTCCCCCCGCTCATCGAGGAGAACAAGGCGGGCTTGCCGCGGCAGGAGTTTGGCGAGGCGCTCGCACTCACGACCGCGCATGGCTTCTACCGCCGCACCCTTTTCATCCCTGGCCTCGGAAAGCTCCATGGGGGCATACCTCCTGATGCGGCCGGCGTACTCGTCGATGCCGCGCCGCACCCACTCCTCCTGGGTCTTTCCCACCCAGAGGACGCGGATCTTCATCTCTCTTTGTCTTCCCAGAGGTATTCCGCCGGGATCTCCACGAGGGGCGCATCCCCCCACAATTCATCCAGGTTGTAGTGGCGTCTCACCTCTTCCTGGAAGACATGGACGATGACGTCGCCGTAATCGATGATTACCCAGCGTCCCTCCTGCATCCCCTCGATGTCCAGCGCCTTGCCGAACTTTTTCAGCCCCTGCTTGACCGAATCGGCAATGGCCTGGGTCTGCTTGTCCGACCTGCCGGTGGCGAGCACCAGATAGTCGGCAATGCTGGAAATCTTCGATATCTCCAGGATCTTCACATCCAGGGCTTTCTTGTCCAGGGCGCACGCGGCGCACTTTATGGCCCGTTCCCGGGAGGTCAGCTCTTTTTTATCGGGCATCTTTGTAAATCCTCTGTTCCTTGATGTATTGCTCTACCGTTTGCGGTACCAGATACCTGATCGAGCGGCCGAGCCGCGCCAGTCCGCGGATGTCGCTGGATGAAATGTCGAGGAGGGTTCCTTCGATGGAGTAGACGGAATAACCGGAGCGGTGGGAAAGCCGTTTTTCCGCCGCATAATAACAGAACTCCCCCGCTATGGCAACAGGGAGGGCCGCGTCGAGAGCCACGACTGCCGCGCCGGGACGCTCCACCACCACCACGTTGCACAGGTTGAATATGGCCGCATACTCCCGCCAGGAACCGATATCCAGGAAAGAGTCGCTCCCCACGATGAAGAAGAACTCGTCGTGCGGAAATGCGCTGTGCAGCGCCTTGAGGGTGTCGATGGAGTAGGATTTGCCTCCCCGCCTCCCCTCCATGTCGGAAATGGTGAAAGCCGGGTTGTCGGCTATCGCCAGCTGCACCATCCGGTAGCGGACATCGAAGGAGAGCTCCCCAGCCAGCGGCTTGTGCGGCGGCGAAGAGGCGGGAACGAACATGACCCGTTCCAGGTCGAACCGGTCCCGGACCTCCTCCGCGATGCGGAGGTGGGCGTTGTGAATCGGATTGAAGGTGCCGCCGAGGATGCCGATTTTCATGTTTGCGCCAACCATTTGGTTCGTATTTTAATTGAATGCTACAGCACTACAACAGCATATCCTTTTCAATAAATGGGCGCTGTTGTTTCAGCGGATGGTTAAGGAACTCATTGTACTCGGTCAGAAACTCGATTACACGGTCACAGTCAACCTCGCCGTTCAGCAGGAACGGCGTGTAGCGTGTTGCGCGCAACCGTTCCGAATCAGCGCGCATGGCTTCAGAACTGGCCAGAGCGCGGAGCTCCATAATTTCTTCATCGGTCAGCGTCATGGTATTTCCCCTTAAGCCTTGCGTAGATGTCCTGAATGTCGAAAATGGAGAAATATTCTTCCAGCAGACCCCAGTCCATTGTTCTGCCGTGGAGCCGCATCAACTCCTCGATATCGTACATGTCCAGATTCCGTCGTTCTTCGTTGTTGGCAATAGCCTGAACTTTCAAGCCGATAAGGTCTTCAGGCCGCAATACCTTTATAGTAAAGGCTTCAGCAAAAATTGTTTTTTCAACAGAACGGTTGAGCATTTGCAGCGAATGGGCGCGGAACGCATGGAGAAAGTCAACCTCACCCCACGGAGAAATATACTGGCTCACATTTTCCGATCGGTGGCGAAGCTCAAAGCCAAGGTCTAGCAAGATCCGGTCAAGCTTTACCAGGTCGTCCCGCAAGACAAGGAAGTCCATGTCCACCGTACCTCGCACCACGCCCCAGAGTCCCACGGCGTATCCGCCGATGAGGGCATATTTGATATCCTGCCCCTCGAAACAGGCTAAAAGTTTCTCCGTGACAGCTTTAAAATCCATTAGAAGGTCCGGATGGGCATGCGCCATTCACGGCCGTACCTGCCCTTCGCCGTAGACAATGAACTTGGTCGTGGTCAGGTCCTCGAGCCCCATCGGCCCGAAGGAATGGAGCTTGGTGGTGGAGATGCCGATCTCCGCGCCGAGGCCGAGCTGGTTCCCGTCGGAGAAGCGGGTGGATGCGTTCACCAGAACCACGCTGGAGTTCACCTCTCGCAGGAAACGCTGGGAGTTGCCGTAGTCGCTGGTGATGATCGCTTCCGTGTGGAGCGAGCCGTATTTGTTGATGTGGGCGATCGCCTCGTCCATGTCGTCCACAACCCTGGCGGCGAGGATCAGCTCCAGGTACTCGGCGTGCCAGTCCTCTTCCGTGGCCGCCGTGGCCGCCGGTGCAAACTGGCGGAAGCAGTCGTCCCCGCGCATCTCCACGTTGAGCGAGGAGAGGGTCGCGCAGATGCGGGGAATGAAGGTCTCCGCCACGTCCTTGTGAATGAGGAGGGTTTCCAGGGCATTGCAGACTCCCGGTCGCTGGGTCTTGGAATTGACGATGATCCGCTCGGCCATGTCGAAGTCGGCAGAGGCATCGACGAATACGTGGCAGACCCCCTTGTAGTGCTTGATGACCGGTATCTTGGAGTGCTCGACGACAAAGCGGATCAGGCTCTCCCCGCCGCGCGGGATGATCACGTCGATGAACTCCTCCTGCTTGAGCATCTCCGTCACCCCTTCCCGCTCGACAAAGGGTATCACCGACAGGGCTGCAACCGGGATGCCGGCCTTGCCCATCTCGTCCTGGAGGATGCGGGCAATGGCCACGTTTGAGTAGATCGCCTCGGAACCGCCGCGCAACACTACGGCATTCCCAGACTTCAGGCAGAGGGCGGCGGCATCGGCCGTCACGTTGGGGCGCGACTCGTAGATGATGCCGATCACCCCGAGCGGGATGCGCATCTTGCCCACGGTCAGCTCGTTGGGACGCTTCCACATGCGCGTCACCTCCCCCACCGGATCGGGGAGAAGAGCCACCTCGCGCAGGCCGTCGGCCATGGCCTTGATGCGGACCTCGTCGAGCATCAGCCGGTCGAGCATGGCGCAGGAAAGCCCCTTCTTCGCCCCGGCGGCAAGGTCCCTGGCGTTCTCCTCCACCAGGTGGGGCGCGTTGTTGATAAGGGCCATGGCCATGTTCATCAGGAGCTCATTCTTGGCGGCAGAAGAGAGCCTGGCCATGGCAAGGGATGCCTGACGGGCATCGGCGGCTATTTTTCGAATTTTTTCGGCAATGGTCATGGGAACCTCCCTGAAAAAGCTCTACTCTTGCTGGTTATAATATCACCAGGTTGTCCCGGTGGATGATGTCGTCTCCGTATCTGTACCCCAGGAGCTGCTCGATCTCCCCGCTCTTGCGGCCGTGGATGAGCTCGATCTCCCGGCTGGAATAATCGGCGATGCCGCGGGCGAACTCCAATCCGTCCGGCCCGCAGACCCTGACGCAGGCGCCGCGGTCGAATTTACCCTCCACCCGGACCACGCCCGACGGGAGGAGGCTCCTGCCGTGCCGTGCCAGCACCTCGCGGGCGCCGTTATCGACGATGATCCTCCCCACCGGCCTGAGCGTGTAGGCGATCCAGTGCTTGCGCCGGTTGAGGGGCGCACCGGCCGGGAGGAACAGGGTGCCGACCTCTTCCCCCACCATGGCCCGCTCCAGGTTTCCCGCAATCTTGCCGTTGATCATGAGCGTCGAGACACCGGACTTCCCCACCTTCTTGGCGGCGGCCACCTTGGTCGCCATCCCTCCGGTACCGACCGTGGAGCCGCTGCCGCCGGCCGCCCGCTCCACCTCCCGGGTAATGGTGCTGACCAGGTGAATCAGCCGGGCATCCGGGTCGATACGGGGATCGGCGCTGAAAAAACCGTCGATGTCTGTAAGGATGACCAAGAGCTGCGCCTCGACCAGGTTGGTGACCAGGGCGGACAGGTTGTCGTTGTCGCCGAACTTGATCTCGTCCACCACCACCGTGTCGTTTTCATTGATGATCGGGATGATGCCGCAGTCGAGGAGGGTATCGATGGTGGCGCGGGCATTGAGGAAACGGAGCCGGTTGGCGAGATCGTCCCTGGTGAGGAGCAGCTGCGCCACCTTGATCCCGTGGCCGGCAAACGCCTCTTCATAGGCGCGCATCAGTTTCGACTGGCCGATTGCGGCGGCAGCCTGCTTCTGGGGAATGGTCCGCGGCCGGTCTCCCAGCCCCAGCTCCTTCCGCCCCGCTGCCACGGCGCCGGAGGAAACGATGACGACTTCGAAACCTTTTTTGCGGAAGCGGGCGACCTCGCCCGCCAGCCCGCCGATGAGCACGCCGTCGAGTCCGTTGTCCTCGCAGGTCAGGACGCGGCTGCCGATCTTGATGACGATCCGTTTTACCTTTTTCAGGATTTCCTTGCGCATTTTGGAATTATACCGGACAAATGTGGATATGAAAACGTCGCATAATAGCACGTCTGCCGGAGCATGGCAAACGTTGTTGGTTTTCGGATTGACAAACCCGTTGCGTGACTTTAGACTGTTGCCCTGCCAACCAAGGGGTATCGCTTGCTCGATAAGGAAAAATGGAAAAAGAGGTTCATGGCGATCCTTTCGCTGGACAGTCACCCCGGGCATATCTCCGCCGGGTTTGCTGTCGGGGTCTTCATCAGTTTCACCCCGTTTTTCGGCCTCCATACCCTCCTTGCCATTGCCGCCGCATTCATCCTGCGCCTCAACAAGCTCACCTGCCTCACCGGCTCCTGGATCAACACCCCGATAACCGTAATCCCTGTTCTGGGACTGAGCTACAAACTCGGCCGGGTACTCCGCGGCCTTCCCGCGGGTGAATTGCACCTGAAGGGGCTGGAGTGGCATTACCTGGAAAAATACGCCTCCTCGCTCCTGCTCGGCAGCTCCATCCTCGGCTTCGTTGCAGCGATCCTCTCCTATTTCGCCTGCTACTACCTGGTGGTCAGATTCAGGAAGAAAGACGAAAGCATGGCAGAGATCACCAAGGAGATGGAAGCGGTCGGAGAAGAGCTGGAATAAAAAAAGGAGCGAGGCACGAGGCAAAAGGACCGAGGATCTATACCTCGAACATCAACCCTTTGTCCCCGGACCCCGCCCCTCGAACCTCGAACCTCGAACCTCGAACCTCGAACCTCGAACCTCGTTCCTCGAACCTCTTTCCTCGAACCTCTTTCCTCGCCCCCAGTTCCCGCCTTTGTCATTTCCCCAGAAACGGCGACAACACCATGTAGGCGACGAACGCCACGGCCCCTGAAGCGGGAATGGTCAGGACCCAGGCAACTACGATGCGGGAGGCTATTCCCCAGTTGACGGCAGACATCCTTTTCGACAACCCGACGCCGAGGATCGCAGAGGTGATGACATGGGTGGTGCTGGTCGGCATCCCCATTGCCGAAGCGCCGAGAATGACCCCGGCGGAAGCGGTCTCGACGCAGAACCCGTGCACGGGTTGCAGCTTGACGAAATCACGCCCGACCGTCTTGATGATGCGCCACCCCCCTGCCCCCGTGCCGAAAGCCATGGCCACGGCACAGGCGATCTTTACCCAGGTGGGGACGGCAAAGGTGGTGAGGGCGCCGTAGCTCACCAGCGCCATGGTGATGACCCCCATGGATTTCTGCGCATCGGCCGTACCGTGGGAAAAGGCCATGAACGCGGCAGACAGGATTTGAAGCTTCCTGAAGGACTTGTTCAGCCCGTAGGGTGATCTGTTCCT
>DAIEGL010000039.1 GCA_027356255.1 Geobacter sp.
GATGAATGCCCGGGCCGTTCTTCTCCAGGAACTTGGCTATGGGGCTTTCGGCCGTGGTCGGCTCCAGGAGCTCGATCTTCGACTCACCGACTTCGAAGAAGGCCACCCTGACCTGCTGCTCGGCTACTTCTTCCATCCCCATGAAGGCCATTCCGAGAATGTCCCGATAAAAGGGAATCACTCCGTCCAGGGAGTTTGTCGCTATTCCGATGTGATTGATTTTCGTCAGCATGCTTTTCTCCGGATGTAGATGATTATGTTACAGCCAGGCTACAGGAAGGCTGATTTTCCGTCACGATTAGAGCACGACCGTCTCGTGGTGCTTGCCGAACACCCCGCGGAAGACGTCCGAAATTTCGCCCAGGGTGGCGTAGGCCTTGACAGCGTTCAGTATGTGCGGCATCACGTTGTCTGTCCCCCTTGCTGCGGTCTCAAGGGCTTTCAGCGTATCCTGCACCTTGGCGTTGTCCCGCTTTGCCTTCAATTGGGCCAGCGACTTTTTCTGGAAGATTTCCACTTCTTCCTTCACCTTCAGCAGCCCACTCGGCGGCGGCTCCTGGATGGTAAATTTGTTTACCCCGACGATCACCAGTTCATTGGTTTCAATTGCCCGCTGGTAAGCGAAGGCGGAATCCTGGATCTCCTTCTGCTGGAAGCCCTGCGAAATGGCCTCGACCGCTCCGCCCAGCTTGTCTATTTTTTCGATGTAATCAAAGGCGGCCTTTTCGATCTGGTCGGTCAACGATTCCACCAGGAAGCTGCCGGCCAGTGGGTCAATGGAGTCGGCCACACCGGATTCATAGGCAATGACCTGCTGCGTCCTGAGCGCGATGCGTACCGAATCCTCCGTGGGAAGGGCGAGGGCCTCGTCGCGGGAGTTGGTGTGGAGCGACTGGGTACCGCCGAGCACGGCAGCAAGGGCCTGCATGGTGACGCGCATGATGTTGTTGTCGGGCTGCTGGGCGGTGAGGGTACAGCCGGCGGTCTGGGTATGGAAGCGGAGCATCTGGGACTTGGGGTCCTTGGCCTTGAACCGCTCCTTCATGATCCTGGCCCACATGCGGCGGGCGGCACGGAACTTTGCCACCTCTTCAAGCAGGTTGTTATGGGCGTTGAAGAAGAAGGCAAGCCGCGGCGCGAATTCGTCCACATCGAGCCCCGCCTTTATGGCTGCATCCACGTAAGCGATGCCGTCGGCCAAGGTGAATGCCACTTCCTGCACAGCGCTGGAGCCGGCTTCGCGGATGTGATAGCCGGAAATGCTGATGGTGTTCCACTTGGGAACCTGGTCCTTGCAGTAGGCGAAGATATCGGTGATGATGCGCATCGACTCCTTGGGCGGATAGATATAGGTGCCGCGCGCCATGTACTCCTTGAGGATATCGTTCTGGATGGTGCCGGACACCTTGTCCGACGAAACACCCTGCTTCTCGGCCACGGCGATGTACATGGCAAGAAGGATCGCCGCAGTGGAATTGATGGTCATGGAGGTGGAAACCTTGTCGAGGGGAATGCCGTCGAAAAGTATCTCCATATCGGCCAGCGAGTCAATGGCTACACCCACCTTCCCCACTTCCCCGCGGCTCATGCCTGCGTCCGAATCGTAACCCATCTGGGTGGGAAGGTCGAAGGCAACCGACAGACCGGTCTGGCCTGCCTGGAGGAGATACTTGTAGCGCTCGTTGGACTCCTTGGCGGTGCCGAAACCGGCATACTGGCGCATGGTCCAGAAACGGCCGCGGTACATGGTCGGCTGCACACCGCGGGTAAAGGGGTATTCACCGGGAAAACCGAGGTTTTCCTCATAACCGGGGTATTCGAAGTCAGGGGTAAAACAGCGCTCCATCTCGATGTTGGAGGTGGTGCTGAATTCGTTATTGCGCTCCGGCGCCTTGGCGATGTTCTTGATGACGGTTGTTTCCTGCCATGCTTTCTTTTTTTCGGAAATGCTCATGATACTCTCCTTATCCTGCGTAAAATGGCGTCATCTCATGGAAGCTGAACGGGGCAAATTCCTCGATTTTCATAAAAGAGGTCTGTTTTTTTACTTGCAAACAAAATCCGTGGTCATACACTTTACTGAGTACACTTACACGCTTCTTGCCGTCCGGAGCAAAAGGAGAACCGTTATGAAATGTCCCGTATGTAAAAACCACGAACATATCGACATCGAGTTGCATTCAAATGGCTTTAATGAAGAAATCATCGAATGCCCTCATTGTGGAACGATTTGGTCCGTTAATCACGGTATTACGGAAATCGTCAAGGATCCCCAGGAAAAATCATTTCTGGAAGCGCAATCCGAATGCGTTGAAGGAGACGATTATAATCAGAGTTGAGCGGAATTCTTTCCAAACGAATAACCCCGTCTTTTCAGGCGGGGTTAGTTGGTAATCCGAGGGCTCCAAATCCCATTTGGAGCCCTTTTTGCGTCTGCCCCAAACCTTTACAGAACGGCTTTCAGGTACTTGGTGGTAAGAGCGCGTTTTTCGCGCTCGATCTCGTTCGGATCCACTTCGACGAATTTCTCGTCAGGGGTGACCTTGAAGAGCGGTTGCCCCTTCTGGACAATTATTCCGTCACCCCCCTGAATCAGGATCTTATCGACGGTGCCGGAGAAAGGAGCGTAAACCTTGTTGAACATCTTCATGACTTCAATGATATAGAGCGGCTGCCCCTTCTCGAAGTGCATTCCCTCTTCGACAAAGTGCGGCATGCCCGGAGCTTCCTGGGCATAGTACATGCCACCGCAGGCCGCAACTATTTCATCGGCCTTGGTTACGGGAGGCGGCACCAGGATCTTTTTCATCCTTGCCTGCAGATCCGGGTCGGTCAGATACTCGGGAATGGTGATTTCCAGGTCCTCTTCGACGCGCAGGTCCCAGAACCGGGTGTTCTCGCCGATCATGAACAGCATGCCGAGCAGTTCAAGGCCCGCCTCGTAACCGAAATGGGCGGAACGAATCTGATCCCAGGTCTCGACATCGAAGCCGCCCTTGGGCTCATCATTCTGCAGAAGTTCGTTGAGCTTGAAGTACTCATCCCTGGCGAGCCCGAACTTTTCACGCAGGGTGCGGGAGAAACGCAGCGATTGCTGGAGCAGCTCGTTGTCGTGGCCCCAGATTATCTCCGCCGCAGGCTTGTGCGGGCGGAAGGACATGTGCAGGTATTCGTAGGTTTCATTGAGAACCCCCAGGGGGTTCCTCAGCCAGACGACCTTGCCTTTATCGATACGGAAGTTTTTCGTGTTCATGCTCAGCCAGCCGGAAAGCAGATGCGGGTCGCCGAGGAGGCGCTCCATGGGACGGGTAATCAGGGTTCCCTTCCGATCGAGCAGCGCGGACATGTTCTTGGCAACCTGGGGATCATCGGGGAACTGTTCGGCAATACGCTTGGCGTAATGCTTCTTCATCTGCAGGAAGGCATAAACAGGATCCATCTTGTTCGCTTCCTCTTTCAGCGTCCCCACCAGGGTAAGATACGGAACCACGAAACGGGTCGTCGGCTTGGCGTTCACGTTGTTTCCGAGGAACCAGTTGACCAGCCCGTAGTGGAATTCAAGGTTGGTGGCCAGATCACTGCCACGCAACGTGGTGCTGCGGATAACATCCGACATGCGCTCGTAGCTGTCCAGGCGGTCTTCGCCATTGGTGAGGAGCAGGGCAATGTTGGAGTCGTAAGCGCCGGCCACCTTGTACTTCACGAACAGGCCGGTATCGGGATTCAGCATGCTTATCCCCTGGTCGTCGCGGATCTCGCCCTCGATCGGTTTCGACCAGTAGCGTATCATGCCTCCCGCATGGGGAGAGAGGGACGCATCAGTGGCATTCAGCCGCGCCTCGACAGAGGCATTGAAACGGACGATCCGTTCGGGCTTGGGCAGACGCTCCTTGTGCTGCGCCAACAGGGCCATGGCCTCGACCAGGGATTCGACGATGAAGAAGTCCTTCTTGTCCTTCGGATTGGTGAACTTGAGAGAGTAGCAGAGTTCGGTCACCCGATGCTCCACCTGGATACGGGTGTTCACCTCCATGAAGAAGTGACGGTCGCGGTCGACAATACATTCGAAGGTAGAGGCGGAATCGAGGCCGACCGCTCTTCCGAAACGCTCGGATTCCTCTTCCATGCGTTTAAGGACCGTCAGGTCACTCTCAAGGGCCTTGACTTCGCTCTTCCTGCCGGCGGCCTTGGCTTTTGCAATGGCTGCAGCCAGCCCTTCCTGGGTGACGGATACTTCAAGCAGCTTCTGTTCGTGCATCTGCAGAGAACAGTCGCGACCTCCCAAGGCAATACACCAGTCACCGTTTCCGAGCAGCTGGATTTCATTGTGGCGGGTCTGCTCGATGTTCAGTTCGATGAGGACGTTCTTGTTGTCCCCCACGCCATTGGCCTTGACTTCGTTGAGGATTTCCCGAACGAGGGTCGGCGCTTCGGCGGCCGCCTTGGCAATAGCCTTGTCATCGGCGTTTTTGACCGCAAGGAGCGATGCTCCCAGGATGCGCTGCCCTTTCCCGCCGCCGCCGCCGATCGCCTTGAGGCGGATCCGGCTTTGGGGGTACTTTTTGAACATGGTGGCAACTTCGGCCTGGACCTGGGCGCAGAGCTCCTCGATGGAGTAGAGGTCAACCCCCCTGGCATAGGAGGCATAGAGGATATGGTCCGCCAAGTCTTCCAGGGAAATCTTCGGATCGTTGATGATCTTCTCGTCGCAGGCGAGTCCGTCGGATTTTGTCAGCGCCAGCAGCTTCTCCCGGGTGGGATGTTTCTTGAGCAGGGTACGGGCCGTGACGTTGTCAATGCCCGGAGTAACGCTGACGTTGACGGTGAGGGCGGTCCGCTTGGCTTCGTCCTTCTTGCCCGCACCGGCCTGGGTGGCGGAACAGGGGCCGATGAACTTGAGTCCTGCCGCTTCTATGGCCGCCACAAACTCATCATCCTCCGCCATGAAGCCGTAGCCGGCGAAGATGGAATCGTAACCGTTGTCAGTGGCGATCCTGATGATCTGATGGATACGTTCGACCCGCTCCTCCTTGCTTGCGCCGGTGTAGTCGGGGACGCGATGGACGCGGCGCGAATCGGTCAGCTGGCGCAGCTCGGGTGCCAGGGCGTTGGGGTAGACAATGGAGTCCTTTTCGGAGAGCAGGATGCCGTAATGGGTGATGCCCATCTCGCCGTAGACGTCCATGGCCTCCTTGCGGATGGGGCCGCGACAAACGATGAGCGGCTTCAGATCCTCGCAGGAGAAGGAACGCACCCACTCGGAGGTGGAGGTGCTCAAGCGGCGATTTTTATGAATCAATGGGTTGTTCACATAATAATCAACTGTTTGTGTCATCGGTCTCTATCTCCAATTCATTCGATATTGATCGTTCAGGAACGCATCCGGTGCCCCCTTTCAAAAGAGGGCTGCACTCTCTAATGAAATTCCCGCTGCACGGCCTGCATCGGCGAGGGCTTGTAATGCCTGAGGAAGAAGTTCAGGTTTTCACCCAGCACCTTGCGCAGGTCGGTCGGCATCACCAGTGAGGAGATGGAGCCGAGGCTCAAGGCCTCCTTCGGGTTCATCAGCTCTTTTTCGTAGCGCAGATTAAGTTCGGCTTCCTGGACCTTTAACCAGTCGGCGGCCTCTTTCTCGGCATCGATCCTGGCGGCGTCTTCCTTCACACCGGCTTCGATGCGTTCCTGAATGCCGCGTTTCACGCGTTCCGTCACGGCGGTACGCAGCTTGCGGAGCTCGTCCTTGTAGACGAACTCCTTGCCAGCCGGACCCATGACGGCCAGCCGGGTGGTGGGCAACGCCAGGACCAGGTCGGCGCCGGTCGGGTAGTTGTTATAGGACGCATAGGCCCCGCCGTAAGCGTTGCGGAGAATCAGCAGGATGCGCGGCGTTCTGATGTCGACGATGGAATCGAGCATGGCCCGGCCCGCCTGGACGATGCCGCGGGCCTCCTGCTCGCGACCCGGCAGGAAGCCGGTGGTGTCTTCCATGAAGATGATCGGGATATTGTAGATGTTGCAGAAGCGGTTGAAACGGGCGATCTTGTACGCTGCATCGCAATCGATCTGGCCGGAGTCAACCGCACTGTTGTTGGCGACGAAACCGACGACGTTCCCCCCGAGTCGACCGAAAGCCGTGACCGCGTTCCGCGCCCGGTCGGGCTGCATTTCAAAATAGTCGCCGTGGTCGCAGATCTGCTGGATGATTATGGAGACGTCGAACGGGGTGTTGAAGCCGGTCGGCGAGTTGAAAGCCTTCTTCAGGAGGGTGTTGATCTCCCAGGTCTTCCGGTCGAGGGGATCGGTCGTCTTCTGGAAAGGGGCCATGACGCTGTTGTTGTCCGGGAGGTAGTTCAGAAGCATGACAGCGGTGCGCAGAGCACCCACCTCATCCTCGACGGTAATGTCGGCAACGCCCGACTGACCGTGCACCTTTGGCCCCCCCAGTTCCTCGGGGGTGACGTCCTCGCCCAGGACCGACTTGACTACACCAGGGCCGGTGAGGCCGAAGAAGGTGTCCTTCGGCTGGATGACGAAGCTCCCCTGCCGGGGGAGGTAACTGCCGCCGCCGGCATTGAAGCCAAACATGCACATGATGCTGGGAACAACGCCGCTGATCTTCCTGAGCGCCGTAAACGCCTCCGCATAGCCGTCCAGGCCGCCCACCCCGGCGGGAACGAAGGCGCCGGCACTGTCGTTCATACCGATCAGGGGGATACCCTTTTCCCCCGCCATCTGGAAGAGGCGGGCCAGCTTGCTGCCGTTGGTGGCGTCCATGGAGCCGGCGCGGACGGTGAAATCATGCCCGTATACTGCCACATCGCGCCCGTGGATATTGAGGATGCCGGTGACCAGGGAGGCGCCGTCAAGGTTCTTCCCCCAGTTCTGGAACAGGATGTTGGGCTCAGCCTCGGTGAGGACCCTGATCCTTTCCCAGACGGTCATCCGCTTCTTGAAGTGCTGCTTCTCGATCTGATCTATGCTCACCGATTTGATGGGGCGCTGAATCAGGTCATACCCTTCCTTCATCGCCTCTTCATATCCCCCAGCCGCGCGGGATATCTCTCCGGGGATGTTGAACTCGACTTTCTCGGGTGGAGCAAACGGGTTCTTCAGTGAAGGTTTAATCGCTTTCTTGGACATATCCGCCATCCTTTCGGTTATTGTTTTATTTCATCGACAACAGTCTTTCCTCAATGTGCAGCAATGATCCATAAAAAAAGGGCGAGGTCCAAGGTCCGAGGCTCGAGGTTCCTCGAAGCCTTTAGCCTCATTCCTCGCTCCTTGATTTTATCGTGTCACCACGGCCAACACCTTCACCTCTGACCCGTCCCTGGACAGGAGCCGGTGCTTCAGGGAGGAATCGAAGTAGACGCAGTCACCCTCGTCCAGGGATATGCGATTGTCGTCAAGCAGCAGTTCGGCGCTCCCTTTCATGATAAAAAGGAACTCCTCGCCGTCATGACTGTAAGTATTTTCCTCGGCAGCCTTCTCGGCAACGGTGAGGAGAAAGGGCTCCATCTTCTTGTTCTGCTTTCTGAACGAAAGGGACTCGTAGGAATATCCCTGGCTGGTCCCCGACCGGGATATGACCCGGGGGATCAGCTTCCGTTCCGACTTCCTTACCACCTCGAACTTGTACTCTTCTTCGTCCTCAGTGAAAAACATCCCGACCTTGACGTCGAAAAATTTCGCAATCCTGGACAGGGTTGCGATGGGGGGAGAGACGTTGTTGTTTTCGATCTGGGAGATGAGGGCCGGCGAGAAACCGGTCTCCTTTGCCACCGCCTGGAGGGTCAATTTCTTGGCAAGACGAAGCTTCTTGATCTTCGCCCCGATGTTGTAATCAGTCATCCGATGCTCCAGCAAAAAAATAAAACCGGTTTTTATTTTTTGGAATACATACCCAATTTAGTTTGTAATGTCAATAAAAATGTTTTCACTTATAATAAAAAGTATGACGAAAAAACAGGCAGTTGAAGCTGAGCTAAAACGGCTTATCGCATCCGGTTTCCGGCGTGGTCACTGCCTCAATTTGCGGGCCAGTATCTCCAGCGTGTGCATGACCCTGGTCCCGGCCCCCGCCTGCTTCAAACCGTCTGAGAGCTGCATCATGCACCCAGGGCAACCGGTAACGACCGCGTCTGCGCCGGTGCAGCGGATCGCCTCGCTCTTTCCTGCATTGATGCGGAGCGATGTGTCGTAGTGGTAGACGTTGAAAGTTCCACCAAGGCCGCAGCACTTGTCGGCCCCCGCCATCTCCACCAGCTGCACGCCTGGTGCCCCCTTCAGCAGCTCGCGCGGTTGCCGGGTGATGGCACGGTTGCGCAGATGGCATGGGTCGTGGTAGGTGATCGTCATCGCCTCGCCTCCAGCGGTCTCCTCCGGGTTGAAGCCCAGCTTCTGCAACAGTACGGCGGCGTCGATGGTCTTTTCCGCCATCGCCTGCAGGCGTTTCAAGAGCTCGGGGTGCTTCTTCCCGACCACTGCGGGATAAAGCTTGTGGAGCGCCCCGCCGCAGGTGGCGCAGGCGGTCATGACATAATCGGCCTCGAACTTTTCCAGTACGGCCAGGTTTTTCTCCGCCAGTTCCCGCACCGTTGCCAGATCGCCGCCGGACATCCCAGGAAGGCCGCAGCACTGCTGATCCCTGGGGATTATGACCGTGCATCCCAGGTGGCGGAAGAGGGCCAGCGCGGCCTCACCCACCTCGGTATAGACGAAATTCGTCATGCAGCCGACGAAATAGATGATGCGCGGCTTGCCCGGCTCACCCTGGATGACCTCCGGGTGGCGTGACAGGAACGGTTTTCCGGCCAGCGAGGGAACATGCCTCTTGCCGCCGACGAAGGGGAGGGGAAAGCGGAGCCTCAACCCGGAATTGGCCGGCACCCTGCGAAAGAAAAGCGGTCCCATGATGGCTGCCATTGCCGCCCCCATGTTCATCAGCTTCCTGTTCCTTATCACTCGACCGACCGCCCGATGGAAGGTGGTGAGCCCCCGCTGCTCCGCCAGCGCCTCACGGGCGGCAATGACGATCTCGTCGGTCGGAACCTCGTTCGGGCACTTCTCCACGCAGCTGCCGCATAGCAGGCATTTGGACATGGTCAGGTAGGTCTGGTCGTCCAACTCGATGTCCTTGACCAGGAGATGCTGGGCAAGCGCCACCTTCCCCCGCGCCACCGCCGGTTCGCGCTGATATGCGGAAAACGCAGGGCAGTTGGCCCGACAGGCGCCGCACTTGACGCACTTCTTCAGATCTTTTTCTACTCTTTTTAAAGGATCCATGAAAACCTATTTTCTATGTTCTATGTTCGAGGTTCGCTTTTCAACGTAAAACGTAGAACATTGAACATCGAACTGATTTCTATTCCACCGGGAACATCTTCCCCGGATTGAGTATGTTGTTCGGGTCCAGTGCCCGCTTGATCGCCTGCATGGCCGACAGTTGGGCACCCTTCAGTTCCAGATGAATGTAAGGCTGCTTGGCCAGCCCCACGCCGTGTTCACCCGACATGGTGCCGTTCAGGTCCAGGGCAGCCTGGAACACCTCGCCGATGGCCTTGTGGGCCTTCTCTTCCATGCCGGGAACCGCCTTGTCGATCATGACGTTGACATGGATATTGCCGTCACCGGCATGACCGAAGTTGACGATGGGGATGTCGTATTTTTGCTGGATCTTGTCGATGCTGCGGATAACGTCCGGCACCTTGCTGCGGGGAACGACGATGTCCTCATTGAATTTGTCCGGATTCACATCCCGAAGCGATGGAGAGACAAGGCGGCGCACCTTCCACAGGGCCTCGGATTCGGCCGCATCCTTGGCCACCTTGCATTCCACCAGGCCAAGGGGCTTCACCAGTCCCTGTATGCGGGCAGCCTGTTTCTCGATGAGCTCACGGTCGCCGTCCACCTCTATGATCAACACCGCCCGGCCGCTTTCGGGAATACCCAGATTGAAGCGCTTCTCCACGCACAGCAGGGTGGAATAGTCCATGAATTCAAGGGTTGTGGGGATGATCTTGTTGCCGATGATGGTGGAAACCGCCCTGGCCGCGCCATCGATGGAATCGAAGATGGTGAGCATGGTCTTCTTGGCCTCGGGGAGCGGCAGCAGCTTGAAGATGATCCGGGTGATGACCCCCAGCGTCCCCTCGGAGCCGCAGATGAGGCGGGTCAGGTCGTAGCCGACCACCCCCTTGTATGTCTCCCCGCCGGTGCGGATGATCTCCCCCGTCGGCAGCACCACCTCCAGCCCCATGACGAAATCGCGGGTGACGCCGTACTTGACGCAGCGTGGACCTCCGGCATTCTCCGCCACGTTGCCCCCCAGGGTGGAGAACTTGAGGGATGCCGGATCGGGGGGATAAAACAGGCCGAGCTTTTCCACCTCCAGTTGGAACTGCTCGGTGACCACTCCCGGCTCCACCTCGGCCACCAGGTTCTCCGTGTCGATGCGGATGATCCGGT
Organism: Geobacter sp.; assembly: GCA_027356255.1. Taxonomy (GTDB): domain Bacteria; phylum Desulfobacterota; class Desulfuromonadia; order Geobacterales; family Geobacteraceae; genus Geotalea. Next base: position 10,468 of record DAIEGL010000039.1, read on the forward strand.
TCATCCGGGTGGTGACGAGGACGATGCCCCCCCCTTTGGGGAGGGCGCCGCCGGTAAAGCCGCTCCCCGCGCCACGGGGAAAAACGTGGATCTTCTCGGCATTGGCCAGCTTCAGTACCTGCGAGACCTCTTCCGCATTGGCCGGATGGAGCACCACGTCGGGGAGAAACTCCATCTGCGTGGCGTCGTAGCCATAGCAGAGGAGGTCCTGCCTTTCCGTTGCGATGTTGTCGGGACCGACGATCTGTTTCAGTTTTTCGATGATACGTGGTTCGAGCATGAATCCCTCGTTATAAGTTCTAAATTTCAAGTTTCAAGTTCTACGTTCACAGATTTTCGTTTTTCAACGTCGAACTTAGAACGTCGAACCTTGAACCTGCTTTATCACCGGCAAAACCGTTCCCCCCTCCGGGATCACATACGACTTATAGTCCTCCGGCAGCATCCGCACCGCCAGCTCCATCGCAGCGTCGAGAGACGGGGCGGGGGTCATTCCCATACCCGCCACCTCCGCCGGCGGGAGTTCGGAGACCAGTATCACCCGGGACCGCTGCGCCTTTTGCAGCGTGGAATAGGCCGTCTGGCCGTTAATTTCGTAGCTCCTGCGCAGTTCGTTCTCGAAGGTATCAAGATCTTTGAACCTGAACCAGCGGTGAAAAGTGTCATGGCCATACCCGTCGTTGCAGCGGGCGAGCAGGATCATGACCCCGCCTTCCTTCAATGCCTGGCTGCCGTATTCCATGGACTTGTGCGCCTGGATGAAGTTTATGTCCTTGGGGAAGCCGCCGCAGGAGACGACGACCAGGTCGGCCTTCTCCTTAATGGGATAGGAGAAGCGCTCCGCATAGTAACTGCATCCCTCCAGGTGCTTCTCCCGCCACTCTCCGGCAAAGGCGGCGATGATCCGCTTGTCCGGGGAAAGGACCGTGTTGAGGATGAATGAGGGGGCCACCATGGCGCACGCCTCGACCATCGCCCCATGGACGGGATTCCCGTCCATGATGCCGGTTGCGGCGAAACGGTTTTTCCCGCTCCCCGCCTCCGGGTTCAGCACGGCGAAGTGGCTGGCCATGCAGGACCTGCGGCTTGCGGTTCCCGGCAATATCGCCTTTCTCCCGCCGCCGAATCCGGCAAAGTAGTGAAATCCGATGGTGCCCGTCAGGATCACCCGGTCCGCCTCGGCCACCCTGCGGTTTATCTCGACCTCGATGCCGGCGGCGGTTTTTCCCAGATAGGCCAGCTTGGCCGGATCGTCGCAGTCATGGTCGATCACTCTGATCCGGCCGTAGAGGGGGCCGAGGATTTTCCTGTGCTCGTGCTCGCTCTGCCTGCGGTGGATGCCGAGGGCGACGACGATCTCCATATCCTCGTCCCTGATCCCGACGGCATTGAGCCGCTCCACCAGGAGCGGCAGGTATATCTCGCTCCCGGTATAGCGCGTTATGTCCGAGGTGACGATCACCACCCGCTCGCCGGGCCTGAAGCCGGAAATGAACGCATCGCAGCCGCTAAGGGCCGTTCGGATTATGGCGTCTGGAGGGTCGGATGGGGAAGGAACAACGGCACGAATTGCAGCGAGAATTTTCTCCCGGGGAAGGTTGAGGGGGAACGTTATGTCGCCGTATCTGAGCTCCATGGCGACCAATCATACATTTTCAGCATTCAAAGCGCAACCCTTAAGCACGCAGGAGGCACGGACCTTTCCCCACGTCTACGCAAGGACAAAACTTTTCACGAAATCGTTGAAAATGGTTGACAAACTGCGGCATTTCCTATAACAATTTTCCGTTTTTTGCTCAGATTGCCGAATTTTTCCCATAATGAGCTAAAGCCTTTATTAAGGCACATTACATAGGAGGATTTTCAATGGAACAGTATGCAGTACTCTTCGCCCTTGCCTGCGCTGTCGCAGCCGTGGCCTACGGTCTCTTCTCGGCCCAATGGATCCTGGGACTTCCCCAGGGGAACGAGCGGATGAAGCAGATCGCCGCGGCCGTCCAGGAAGGGGCCGGCGCCTACATGAAGCGCCAGTACACCATCATTGCAGCAGTCGGTGTTGTCATGTTCGTAGCCCTCTTTGCCACCCTGGGCTGGAAAACCGCCGTAGGTTTCGCCGTCGGCGCCCTTTTCTCCGGTCTGACCGGCTTCATCGGCATGTTCGTCTCGGTACGGGCCAACATCAGAACCACTGAGGCTGCCAAGTCCGGCATTGTCACGGCACTGAACGTCGCTTTCCGCGGCGGCGCCATCACCGGCATGCTTGTCGTCGGCCTCGGCCTCTTGGGCGTTGCCGGTTACTACATGATCCTGCAGAAACTTATGCCCGAAGCTCCGGTCAAGGATGTGGTCAGCCAGCTGGTCGGCCTCGGTTTCGGCGGTTCGCTCATCTCCATCTTCGCCCGTCTCGGCGGCGGCATTTTCACCAAGGGTGCCGACGTGGGCGCAGACCTGGTCGGAAAGGTGGAGGCAGGCATCCCCGAAGACGACCCGCGCAACCCGGCGGTCATCGCCGACAACGTGGGAGACAACGTCGGTGACTGCGCCGGCATGGCCGCCGACCTGTTCGAGACATACGCCGTGACCCTCATCGCCTCCATGCTGCTGGGCGCAATTACCTTCACAAGCAGCCCGTCCGCAGTCAGCTATCCGCTGATCCTGGGCGGGATTTCCATCATCGCCTCCATCATCGGCACCTTCTTCGTCAAACTGGGTGGGAGCCAGAAGATCATGGGCGCCCTCTACAAGGGGCTGATCGCCTCCGGCGTCCTGGCCTGCATAGCCTTCTGGTTCGTCACCGTCCAGATGTTCCCGCAGGGGCTTGTTAACGCTGCCGGGGAGAACTTCAGCGCCACGAACATCTTCATCGCCGCCATCGTCGGCCTGGTCGTCACCGGCGCCATCTTCTGGATCACCGAATACTACACCTCCACCGAATACGGCCCGGTCAAGCATATCGCCCAGGCATCCACCACCGGCCACGCCACCAACATCATCGCCGGCCTCGGCGTTTCCATGAAATCGACCGCACTGCCGGTTCTCGTCATCTCCGCCGGCATCATCGTCGCATTCAAGTGCGCCGGGGTCTACGGCATTGCCATCGCGGCGGTTTCCATGCTCAGCCTCACCGGCATCGTCGTTGCCATGGACGCCTACGGCCCGATCACCGACAACGCAGGCGGCATTGCAGAGATGGCCGAACTGGACGAGTCGGTCCGTGCCGTCACCGACCCGCTCGACGCCGTGGGGAACACCACCAAGGCGGTCACCAAAGGGTACGCCATTGGCTCCGCCGGGCTCGCCGCAGTCATCCTCTTCACCTCCTACGTGCAGGAACTGACCATCGCCGACAAGAGCTTCTCGCTCTCCGACCCGTACATCATCGTCGGCCTCTTTATCGGCGGCCTCCTCCCCTATTACTTTGCGGCGCTGTGCATGGAAGCGGTCGGTAAGGCCGGCGGAGCGGTTGTCGAAGAGGTCCGCCGCCAGTTCCGCACCATCAAGGGGATCATGGAAGGGACCGGCAAGCCGGACTACGCCTCATGCGTGGACATCGTCACCAAGACCGCCCTCAAGGAGATGGTCATTCCCGGCCTGATCCCGATCCTCGCCCCGATCATCGTCGGCTTCACCCTGGGCCCCAAGGCGCTCGGCGGGGTGATCGTCGGCTCCATCGTCACCGGCATCTTCGTCGCCATCTCCATGACCACGGGGGGCGGCGCCTGGGATAACGCCAAGAAATACATCGAGGACGGCTATCACGGCGGCAAGGGTGGCGACGCCCACAAGGCCGCGGTAACCGGCGACACGGTCGGCGACCCGTACAAAGACACCGCCGGCCCGGCGGTGAACCCGATGATCAAGATCATCAACATCGTATCGCTTTTGATCGTTCCCCTCTTGAACAAGATGGGCTAATAAAGCCGCATGAAGCAAAAAAGGCCCGGAGATCTTCCGGGCCTTTTTTTTGCGCCGCGTCCCTTCCCCGGCATAACGACGGCCACAAGAAATATATTTTAACAACGATATGTGCTATAAGGTATGCGGGTGACAAACCCATATGCCATCATAAGGAACGTATTTTTCCGATCCGCTTTGGGAGATTCAATGGGCAGATTTCTTTCCCTGCCGATCCGCAGATACATGGTGATTCTGATCGTCCTGATGACGGTAGCCCCGCTCGGGATCATCATCTATTCGGCGGCCAGGCAACAGAATGACGCCCTGTGTCAGGCAAGAAGACAGGCCGCGAAGGTCGCCGACCAGATCTGCAGCGACCAGAACGTCCTTTTGTCGGGCACGGAGCAGTTGTTGGCCACGCTGTCCAATATCTCATCCGTCCAGCGGCGCGATGCAAAGGCCGTCAATACCCTCCTCGCTAAACTGATCAAGAAAAGCCCCCGATACACCAATATCTTCATGGCCGACGATGCCGGCCGCCTCTGGGCCTCGGCCCTCCCCCTGCACGGTATCGTGAACGTTTCCGACAGGAGATTCTTCAGAAATGCCGTTGCCTCTGGGAGGTTTTCTTCCGGAGAATATACGATCGGAAGGGTCCTCAAAAGGCCCGCCTTAAGCTTCGGCTATCCCATCAAAGACGCATCAGGCAAGAGCAGGGACATCGCAGCTGTTGCCTTCACCCTCGGCAAGTACATCGAAAAACACGACGAAAAAGCCTTTCCGGTACAATCGTCGGTCATCCTCACCGACCACAAAGGCACCATCTTCCAGTCGCAGGACTCTCCCCAACTCATCGGAAAGCAGGACAGGCCGGAGATCTTCAGGCACATGAGCGCGGGGCCGGACAACGGGACCTTCGAGGCCGCCGGAAACAACGGCGAGCGCAGGATTTACGCCTATCGGAAACTCAGGGTGGATGGCGAGCAGGAGCCGTACATGTATGTGCGCGTCGGCATACCCGTGGGCAGCGTGATTAACGCAACGCGCTCCAACCTCAAGCTGAATACGGCCCTGTTGTCGGCGGTCATGCTCCTGACGCTCGGATTGGCCGCCTATATCGGAAAGCGCGGCATAATGGACAAGATCGTCACCCTTCGCGATGCCACGCAGAAAGTGGCCCGGGGCGACCTCGGAGTCCGGGTCGCGGACCATGTATCCGGTGGAGAACTGGGCGAGCTGGCTCTTGCCTTCGACCGGATGGCGGAGAGACTGGCCGGAGACACGGCCGAACGCAAGCAGGCGGAAGAGGCCATATTAAGGCTCAACGAGGATCTGGACCGGCGGGTCGCGGAGCGGACGGAGCAACTGGAAGCGGCCGTCCGGGAGCATGAAGCGTTCAGCTATACGGTTTCCCACGACCTGCGCTCCCCCCTGCGCCACATAAACAGTTACAGCGCCATACTGGTGGAGGAGTTTGGGGGACACCTTCCCGCCGAGGCCCGCACCTACCTCGACCGGCTCTGTGCAGCCAGCAGCCGCATGGAAAAGCTGATCGACGATCTGCTGCTGTTGTCGCGGGTCAGCCGGACCGAAATGAGGAACGAAACGGTCAGTCTGAGCGAAATGGCAGCGGATATATGCGCGCTTATGCAGGAGACCGAGCCGGAACGGAGCGTGGAGTTCGTCATTGCCGAAGGGTTGACGGTCCCGGGCGACCCGGTCCTTTTGAGACAGCTGATGGAGAACCTGCTGGGCAATGCCTGGAAGTACACCGGGAAAATCCCCCGCGCCCGGATCGAGTTCGGCAGGAGTGAATTCCCTGGAGAGGCGCCATTTTTCATCCGGGACAACGGCGCCGGATTCGACATGGCGTTCAGGGAAAAACTGTTCGGTGCCTTCCAGCGGCTCCACGGCGAAGATTACGAGGGGAACGGCATCGGCCTGGCAACCGTTCAGCGCATCGTCAGCCGACATGGCGGCAGGGTCTGGGCGAAAGGAAAGGTAAACGAAGGGGCGATTTTTTATTTTACCCTGCAGGTGGAAGGAGGTTCCGGAGAAATGCGGGCGACCGAGGAATGACCGTCTCAAGCGAAGGCGTTATTCATATGCGATCTTGCAAGCCTCGGTCCGCTGCCATAAAATTATCTTATAGTGCAAGGTTTCATTCCGGGAGATCCCCGGACCAATCCAACAGATGAGGCGTGCGAGCGTAGACGGATGATCGAGATTGCAGGCGTGGCACTTGCGACCTTTTTTGCGACGGTGGGGCCGATTGACGCTTCAGCCATTTTTGCCGCGCTGACGGCGGCAGCGACCCCGGAAGAGAGGCGCTCGATCGCCATCCGCGGCACGGTGACCGCCACCGTTATCCTCATGGCGTTTGCCCTGCTCGGGAAATACATCCTGGAGGGCCTCGGCATATCGCTAGCTGCGCTGCGGACTGCTGGTGGGGTGCTGCTCCTGCTGATCAGCATCGAGATGGTGTTCGCACGTTCTTCAGGCGCCACATCGACGACAGACGAGGAGACGAGGGAGGCCAGGGAGCGGCGCGACATCGCCGTCTTTCCGCTGGCCACCCCCTTGATCGCGGGTCCGGGCACCATAGGGGCTGTGATCCTGCTGATGGCGAACGCAGAGGGTCACCCGGTACAGCAACTGGTCGTCATCGGCTCGCTCCTGGCGATAATGTTGGTGACTTGCGTCTCCCTGCTCACCGCCGGCCAGATACACCGCTTTCTCGGCGTCACCGGCAAGCACGTGATTTCCAGGATCTTCGGCATCCTGCTGGCAGCCCTGGCGGTCCAGTTCATGTTCGACGGCATCGCCCAGAGCGGTCTGCTTTACCGGTGACGGGAATTTCCATTGCCGGTCAGCGGTTGACCCGCTTCTGTATTTCCCGCACCTGGGGCTTGTTGAGGAGCTCCATGAAACGCGTATTGCCGGCAAGGGCATTGATATCACCGGCAGCCACCGCGCTCATCACGGCCGGATCACTCAAAAGCGCCTGCACCTCCGGGTCGTTCTGCAGGGAGAGGATCAGGGCCATGACCCCATCGTCGTTGAGCAGCTTCCCCTGCATCTCCTGCACCTGGGCCTTGACATCCCCCTGCCCCGTTTCCCCCTTCGCGCCGTTTTCCCCGGCGTGGGCAGCACCGCAGATGAACAGAAAGAGAACAAACGGCAAAACTCTCCTGAATTTCATGACCTACCTCGATTGACGATGTCTGTTTACACCGTCCGATTTTACTTTGCGTCCTGGGCGTTCTTTGCGTGACTCGCTCCCTACAAGAGCATGACGCCGAGGATCAGGGCAATGTTCACAATGCCGAAGGTGACATACTCAAGCATGCTGGGCTTCTTGTCGCCAACTGCGCCGACAGAGCGTGCAAACCACGGAGAGGCGCCGGCTTCTCCATAGCCGCCCGTCTCGCCCCGGCCCGCTGCCGGAACCTGCAGTCCTGCGGCGAAACCGTCAGGGACGTGAGCGGAGGGAACGGCGCCATCCACAGGGGACGGCGCCGAAGCTGCGCCGGCTACGGCCTTGGTTACCACACCGCTGGCAGAGGCGGCGAGCGGCGATTTCTCATCGAACCTGTAAACGTGCTTCTTCATACCGCCCACTTCGTCAAAGGGGTTGCCCTCAGGGGGGGATGCCGCCGACTGCGCATCGTCCACGACCACCACCAGAGTTTTGACCGGCTCCACGTTTCCAGCCTTGTCCACGGCCTGGTATTCGATCCGGTACCGGCCCTGGGTCTGGATGCCGAAGGGGGTCGTGTTCCGCTCATCCTTCTTCCCGTCGATCCAGTATTCCACATTATCGACCCCCGAGAGGTTGTCCGATGCCTTCGGTACGAGGGTTGTCGTGCTGGTGATGTACGTTGCGCCGTCCACTTCGCGCGTCGGCCGATCGATGGCTATCTCGGATACGGGGGGGGTCTTGTCGATGATGGCGGTGAAAGTATGGGGGCTCTCCGCATTTCCCGCGCTGTCGGTGCTCCGGTACTGAATGCGGTATTCCCCTTCATCGACAAAACCGAAGGGTGCATAGGGGGTCCACGGCCCATCGTTGATCCGGTATTCGGTCGTCTTGACCGGCGACAGCTTGTCGGAGGCTGCCAGGGTGAAGTTCAGCTCCTTGTCGGCAGCAATCGTCCCCCCAGCCTCACGCTCCTGGTCAGCGCAGTACAGGGTCGTTTGCGGCGGAGTGGAATCGACCGTCACTGAAACGGTGTGCGGATTCTCCACATTCGCCCCCCGGTCGATGCTCCGGTAGGAAATCCGGTGCGTCCCTTCCGTGCCGATGGTGAATGGGGCGTACGCCGTCCACTCCCCCTCGTCGATCTTGTACTCAGTTTTCGACACGCCGGAAACGCTCGCAACGGTCAGGGTGAAGGGCTCACTGCCGTTCGCATACAACGGCCCCTTTGGCTCCGCGTATTCGAGGCCGCCAACACTGATGACGGTTTTGGGGGGCAACCTGTCGGAACCGGCAGTGACGATCTTTTCGTCCTCAAGGTTCCCCACATTATCCCTGCTTCTGAAACCGATCGTGTGTCCCCCCTTGCCGGATACGGTGAAGGGTGCATAGTCACGCCAGGGGCCACCGTCAATCCGGTACTCGACGGCCGCGACACCGGCATAGTCATCGGTTGCGACAAGGGTTAAGGTGCTTTTCGCGGTGATGAGGACGGGTCTGCCCGGCGCGACCTTCTTTCCATCGATGAAAAGGATGGTCGCAGGCGGTGCAACATCCACGCGCACCGGCAGGGAACGGGCCCGCTCCTCGTTCCCGGCATTGTCGATGCTGCGGTATTCGATCAGATGCGCCCCCTCCTCAGCGATGGTGAACGGCTCATAAGTCTTCCACGCCCTCCCGTCAAGGCGGTATTCGCTCTTGGCGACGCCGGAAACGCCCCCCACCGCCTTGACGCTGAAAACGGTACCCTTACCCACAGTGACTGTGCCGTCCGGGGTCGTGATGCTAGGGTCACCATATATTATCCCGCTGACCGGCGGTTTTCCGGCGGCTGCGACCGGGGCTTTATCAGGAGCCTGCCCCTCGGGTCCGCCAGCCGCGGGGGCAGTTTCCTCTGCCCGAAGCGCCGAAGTCCACATGCAAGCAATGAGCGTCACGGAAACGAAAGTTATCTTCTTCATCAGGCACCTGTGATTTACCGACAACGTGGCAAAGACTTTGATAAATGGGGGAAATAATACACCATCTGCAAAGACGTGTGCAAACCTAAACTAACATTTCTGCGTCTTTTTTTTGGTTTTTCAACGGGACGGACAGCGTTCCCGCCATGACGGGTGCAAAACTGGAGTGCGACAACATCGGGAAATTGTGCGCAATATCACGACATAATTAAATCTAGATCACTTAAATAGTGTTGACAGCATGCCTGTCGGCAGTGTATTAAATTCCGATTATTCGCTTTAAATGAAAACAAAGGAGGAGGCAATGAAAGTAGTAAAAAGTTTTAAGTCGTTATCGTGTAAGTCGTTATCGGCTGTATTCATGACCCTCGCGATTTTCTGTTTCGCGGGCATGGCATGCGCCCAGGAAACAGGGGCAAAGGCAACTCTGACCAGCGCAGACTGCGTCAAGTGCCATGCAAAACCGCCCGCAGATATCGCCGCAAACGGCGGGGCCCACAAAACCAACGTCACCTGCCAGGATTGTCACATCGGCCATCCGCCGACCGTGAAGAAGATTATCCCGGAATGCAGCATGTGCCACGAGGGCAAACCGCACTTCGGGCTGAAGGGGTGCCTCAGCTGTCACACCAACCCGCACACCCCGAAAATCATCAAGTTCGGCAACAACGTCACCGATCCGTGTCTGACCTGCCATACCCCGCAGATCGAGAAACTGCGCAAGTACAAGAGCAAGCACTCCGCACTGAATTGCTCCTTCTGCCACAATGTTCACGGCAGGATTCCGTTGTGCACACAGTGCCACAAACCCCATTCGCAGGACATGACGGCAACGGACTGCAAAAAATGCCATCAGGCCCACATGCCGCTCGTAGTGACCTACGGCGCAGATACCCAGTCGAAACTCTGCGGTTCCTGCCACAAGAAGGCTTACGACCTGCTTAACGCCAGCCCTGCTAAGCACAAATCGGTGCTCTGCGTGACCTGTCACCAGTCCAAGCACAAGATGATTCCCAAGTGCCAGGATTGCCACGGCGTTCCGCACCCCGCAGGCATGATGGCCAAGTTCCCGAAATGCGGCATGTGTCACAACATCGCCCATGACCTGAACCACTGGCCCGCCGAAAAGGCCCCGGAAAGCCCGGCACCGCATGCGGTTAAAAAACCCGCAATCAGGAAGAGATAGGCGCGAACGTCGCACCTAATAAGCAGAAGAACGACAGGCCGGCATGAACAATGCCGGCCTGTTGTCATTCACGGGCCGCGGAATATTAACTTTGGTTGAAATAATTTGCATTTGCTCTATACTTGTCCTATTTTCAACCCTGAAGGGAGTGTTTGAATGTTAGCCTTGAGCATTGCCGTGGTTGTAATGGCAGTTACCCTGGTAGTATTGGCCTGCTTCATGATACCGGCGTTCATGGAGATCCGCAGGACCGCCACCGCGGTCCGTGAGTTCCTGGACTGCATCGAAAAGGATATAAAACCGGTATTGAACGACATGCACGACACGTTGACCGACCTCAAGGTCATTACCGAAGAAGCCGCCACCAAGGCGGAAGACGTCAAGATTTTCATGGAGGAGTTGGGAAACGCCGGGCGCAACATCCGCACCATCAACACAGTTGTCGGCGGTGTGACCGGTTTTCTGTCAAAGTCCTCCATCTGGATGACGGGGGCAAAGGTCGCGGGGAAATTGATTGCTGACAAGATCTTCAAAAAAAGGGGGTAAGGGTATGTCTGACGATGAAAGGGGTATAAGCGCGGGAACGGTGATCCTTTCCTTCCTGGCAGGGGCGGCGGTGGGCGCCGGCGTGGCGTTGCTCGTGGCGCCGAAGACCGGAGAGGAACTGCGTGGGAAGATAAAGGATCTGGCCGATGATGCGGTGGACAAGATCAAAGAATACGCTTCTGAAGCCCAGGACAAGATCAGATCTTCCTATGAAGAGGGGAAGGACCTGGTCCTGGAGAAAAAATCCATCATCACCTCGGCGATAGATGCGGGCAAAGAAGCCATGGAGCGGGAAAAAGAGAAGTACAAGGAAATGTGACGACATGCGTTACTACGACAAAAAAGCCCACACAGTGTGGGCTTTTTTGTCTCCGCGAGCGGGAGACGCCGCCATCGGCCAGGACATGGGCAGAGACAAAGAAAATAAATCCGGCATAGCTTACTTCTTTGCCACTACGCTTTGGGAAATGGACCCGGACGCGTATCAAGGCGCCAGGCATTACGGCGTGAAATATCTGCAGATCATGTCGCTCGTGGCCAGGAATTTTCTGGACGACAACTGCCTGTTGCGCGCCTCTGCGCTCTCCTTCGCCACCATCCTGTCGATCGTCCCGCTCTTCGCCATCACCTTCGCCCTTTTGAAGGGACTGGGGATGCACAACAAATTGGAACCATTCATCCTGGAGCAGGTCACCGCGGGCTCACAGGAGCTGGTAGACAGGATCGTCACCTACATCGACAACACCAACATGACGTCACTGGGAATGGTGGGGCTTGTCGCCCTCATCATAACGGTCATCACCCTCCTGGGAAACATCGAGAAAGCGTTCAACGACATCTGGGGCGTCATGGAGACCCGCTCCCTCTATCGCAAGTTCAGCGATTACCTGAGCGTACTGGTAAGCGGCCCGCTCCTCATACTGGCAGCCGTGAGCACAACCACCGGCCTGCAAAGCCGTTCCATGGTGAAATGGCTCATGGGGACCGTCTACCTGGGCGACATCATGCTCCTGGTCTTCCGCCTCCTCCCCTACGTCAGCATCTGGCTCGCCCTGTTCTTTCTCTACATCTTCATCCCCAACACGAAGGTCCGTTTCCGGTCGGCGCTGGTCGGCGGCATACTTGCCGGAACTATCTGGCAGATCGCCCAGTGGTGCTACATCCACTTCCAGGTCGGCGTCGCCAGGTACAACGCAATCTATGGGACCGTCGCACTCCTCCCCATCTTCATGGTCTGGATTCATACCAGTTGGCAGATCGTGCTGCTCGGCGTCGAAATAGTTTCGGCCCACCAGAACATCAGGACCTTCCGCCGCGAGTTCCGTGCCCCCCGCATGAGCCACGGAACGAAGGAGCTGCTCGCCCTCTCCATATTGAAGGAGATCGCCACCGCCTTTCATTTCGGCTCCCCACCCCTGACGGCGGAACGACTGGCAGGGGCGCTGGACATACCGGTGAAACCTGTCAGGGAACTTCTCTCCCAGCTTGCGGAAAGCGCCTACCTGGCGGTAACAGCAGGTGACGAGCCGTCCTATCAACCGGCCCGTGCGCTTGAGCGGATCACCATCAATGAGGTGCTCCTTTCCCTCAGGGATTACGGCAACCACGGCTGGTCTGCAGGAACCACCCCGCACGGAGGAGATGTGCGGAAACTACTGGCAAAGGCGAACCACGCCGCAGCAGAAACCTTGACGGGCCTGACCCTCAAAGACCTGGTTGCACAACTCCCCGGAGCAGATGACGTCCCCGGCAAGGCAGGCACTTAGCCCATTTTAACCGTTTACACCGGTCGTGCCGTTGACAAACGAGGGACGATTGACATATAGTTGCCGTTAAAAATTCCCCCATCATATCGTTCGCAGATTCCACGCCGAAGACACCGCCGGCAAGCCGGATCAAGACAGATCGAGACAAGCAAAGCAAGCCAATGCAAGACCTAAAACATATCTCAAAGAAAAAGCGGCTGACACGGCTCAACGTTTCGAAACGGGATGGAGAACCCTCCCGCGACCCTCACAGGAGCCTGATCGAATCGCGGTCGGACAGGAAACGGCTCCGCGTAGTTCTGCCGATCATCGCTCTGCTGCTCGCCGCCTACCCCGCGTTCCACCTGCTCGTGTCGGCGAAAAACGCCCTCTCAAGCGTTAAGAAGAACGCCGCCGCAACCGCTAACAAACCGGAACCATACAAGGATCTGGATACCTGGCAGTCGTTCCGGCTGGCGGCAGACGTCCTTCCCGCCTCCCGTTTCGAGGCCGATCAACTGCTCGCCCCGTTGCCGGACGGCGGCACCGTCGTCTATTCGATAGATGAGACGTTGCAGCAACGGGTGACCAGGGTGATGGAAGAGTACAAGGTCCCTTACGGGGTATTCGTCGCCATAGAGCCCAAAACCGGCCGCGTGCTGGCCCTCGTCGGGCATTCGACGCTGGATCCCTCCTGGGAAAAGAATGCCTGCTACAACCTCTATCCCATGGCGTCGCTATTCAAGATCATCACCGCCACGGCGGCCCTGGAGCAGAAAAAGGTCTCCCCGGACACGGTATTCGCCTTCAACGGCAAGCTCACCTCGGAAAACCCGAAATACTGGGGGGTAACCACGCGGAGAAAGGGACAGGAAATGCCCCTCGCGGTCGCCATGGGCAAGTCGGTCAACCCCGTGTTCGGCAGGCTTGCCAGCGACGTGGTCGGCAAGGATTCCCTGGTGTCGTGCGCAGAACGGTTCGGCTTCAACCAGTCGCTGTTTCCCGGCACCCCGGTAACGCCAAGCAGAGCGGCGATTCCGCACACAAACGATGAACTGAGACTGATGGGGGCCGGCCTCGGCCGGGAGGTCAAGATATCCCCCATCCATGTGGCGGCCGTGATGGCTGCCATTGCCAACGACGGCGTGATGATGGCCCCGTCACTTGCCCAGGAGATAAGGAACGGCCGGGGTGAAAGGGTCTTCGTCCAGAAACCGCAGCAGCTGAAGCGGCTTGTGGCACCGGAAACCACCGGCCAGCTTGCCCGGATGCTTTCTACGACCGTCAACAGCGGCACATCGAGAAAGGCCTTCCACGACCGCCGCGGCAGGCCGATGCTCGCCTCGGTCAACATCGCGGCCAAGACCGGCTCCATCGACGGAAAGGACCCGGCCGGCCACTACAGCTGGTTCGCCGCCTATGCCCCGATCGAAGACCCGCAGATAGCCCTGGTGGCACTGGTGATAAACCAGAACACATGGCGAATCAAGGCGACGCATGTGGGGGAAAAGGCCCTGGAAGCGTTCTTCAAATGAGGCAGGAAAAACCAGGAACGAGGTACGAGGTTAAAGGTTCGAGGAAAGGCTTTTCCTTTTTCCTTGATCCTCGTTCCTCGATCCTTTTTCCTAGATCCTTTAACCTCGTACCTCGCTCCTGAATCAACCATGGATTGCCTGAGATGCGGGACATGCTGCGTTGCGCCGGACATAAAGGCGCTGGGAAAGCCTCTGCGGAGCAGATGCGGGTACCTGAACGCAAACGGGGAATGTGGCCAATACGATGATCGTCCGGCCGTCTGCAGGCGCTACCGACCCGACGAGATCTGCCTGCTCATCGCCGCGCCGACCATTGAAGAGCGGGTTGAGAAATATCTGCGGCTGTTCGGCCTGTAAGGCACGTCAGGGCCGGTAGCTCTTGAGCGACAATTCGCCGTCCAGCCATTCGCCGTAGGAGAACTGGCTGATCCAGTCGCCGAGGGAGAGGAGCTGCCGCTTTTTGCCGTTGCCATATTTTTCCAGAAACGGCAGGTGGAAGTGGCCGGCCACGACCACATCGCACCCCTCCCGGAAGCGGGCAGCTGCAAACTCCCTCAGGATGGCGGCGTAGTCCCACCTGGCCTGCCTTTGGCCGTGTTTTTTATTGCTTTGCCGCGACATGCGGTCGGCAATATACGAAGTCAACGCCACCGGCGCCAGGGGAATGAGCGCCCTGCTCAGGGAGTTGTGAAGGGTGGCGCGCAGGAACCGGTAGCCGTAGTCCATGCTGTTTACCTGGTCGCCGTGGCAGAGGAAGACGCGCTTCCCGTCCAGATCGATGATTGCCGGACCGGGATGGACCTCGGCGCGCAAGGTTTCGCAAAAGAACGGCCCCATGTGGAAGTCGTGGTTCCCTTCGAAATAGACGATGCGGACGCCGCTTGCGGCAAGCTGCCGCAACTGCTCCAGTACCGGGTGATAGCTGCTGAAGGGGACGGTGCGGTAACCGACCCAGAATTCAAAGAGATCGCCCAGGATAAAGAGGGTGTCTGTGTTCCCCTCAAGGCTTGCGAGGAAACGGAGGAGGGTGCGGTAGTTTTCATCCCCCTCGCTTCTCAGGTGGGCATCGGCAATAAATATCTTACGCATGGCAGCACTATATATGAAGTAAAGGTCCAGGTAAAGGCCAAGGTTAAACCGGCTCCGAACCGCCTTCAGGGAGTTTTCAATGGGTGTTATGCGTGATATGGAAATCGTCTGGGACGATCTGCTGGATGCGTTTGAAAATCCCGACCCGGAAATGGTCTATTTCCTCGACCGAGAGACTGGCGAGGTTTTTTACGTGCCGGGGGACTACGAAGACGACTCCTTCTGGGACGAGATAGAAGCCGACAACGAACGCTACCTCCTCATCCCCTGTTTCGACTACGACCAGGAGCGCCAGCTCTTTCACGAATTCATCAAAGGGGTGACCAACGAAAAGCTGAAAATGCTTCTGGATCGGACTTTTGTCGGCAAAGGCCCCTATGGCCGGCTGGATGAGATCCTCTCGTTTTACCCCGAAGAGCTGGAACGGCTTTTGGCCATAAAGGAAGAGATGCTGACCGCCAGGGTTGGCCGCTGGCTCGAAGAGCACGACATTTACCCGTCCGGCGAGCCGTTCTGAAAGGCCGCCCGGACCGGCATGAAGGGTGACTCGCTCCTTCGTACCCGAGGAACCTATGCTGCCTCGACAATCAACATCAAACAGGGCGATCATCGCCCTGTCGGTAATCGCCGTCCTCTTTGCCTCAGGATACGCGCTGCGGCACACCGTGTCGTGCTTTCTCCTCTCCTTCGTGCTCGCCTACCTGATCGACCCCTGCGTCGTCTATCTGGAGCAGAGGAAAATGCCGCGGCCCTACGGCATACTCATCGTCTACCTGGTCATCGTCCTCGTTTCCGTCTTCTGCATCATCTATCTCTTTCCATTCACCACCCTGGCCTGGGACTCCCTGGTCCGCGACCTTCCCCACCATGTGCAGAAAGGGAAAGAGATCATGCTCGGCTGGAAAGGTCGGTTTGAACCCGCCTACGGCGCCGACGAATGGCAATGGCTTTTCGATACGATTTCGACGAACATGGACAAGCTTTTCGCCAAGCTGAGCGCCGCCGTGTACGCCGCAGCAGCCAATGTGGTCTTCAACCTGTTCAACATCATCCTTTCGCCGATTCTGGTTTTCTTCATGCTCTACTACAAGCGGAACATCGCCGCCGAGATCGTCGCCTGGCTCCCTGCGGCGCACAGCGAGACCATCCGCGCCCTGGGGAGGGAGATAAACAAGAGTGTAGGCGGCTACATCCGGGGGCAATTGATCGTCTCGCTGATCGTCGCCATCCTGGCGACGGCCGCCCTCCTCTACCTCGGCATCGACTACGCGGTCCTGAACGGCATTTTCGCCGGACTGGCGTCGATCCTTCCCTTCGTCGGCGTGGTGCTCGCCACCATCCCGCCGCTTTTCTTCGCCTATGTCAAGTTCCAGAGCGGCGTCATGCTCCTCAAGGTGCTCGCCTCGTTCGCCGCCATCTACTTCCTCGAAGGATACGTGGTCAAGCCGCTGGTCTTTAAAGAGTCCATGGACCTGAACCCACTGTTCACCATCATCGTCGTCATGGCCTTCGGCGAGCTGATGGGGTTCTGGGGAATACTGCTCGCCATACCCATTGCAGCGGCCTTCAAGATATTCTCGGCACATCTGCGGCGCGGCGATTTCACCGGAAGGGCATGAGCCATGGGACGGGTCGGGGGAAGCATACATCCGCTCTTCCATGTCCTTTCCGCCGCACTGGCGCTCCTGCTCCTGTCCGGCTACTTCATGCACCACACCCTCTCCGCCCTCCTGACCGCCCTGGTGCTCGCCTACCTCCTGAACCCGCTCATGAAACGCCTGGAGAAGCGGGGACTCAGCCGTCTTTCCGCCCTCTGCATCCTCTACGCCGCGCTTGCGGCAGCGGCAGCCGTCGCCACGCTCCTCCTCGTCCCCTACCTGGGACACCAGCTGGAGGAGCTCGCCACCGCCATTCCCTCCTACGTGCTGAACCTGAAAGGCGACATGGACGAATGGCAGGCGCGGCTGGCCACCTACTACAGCGGCGAGGAGGGGGCGTGGCTCCTGGCCAGGGGGAAGGATACCCTCACCACCCTGACGCAGGAGATATCCGGTCTGGGGTACAACCGGCTCACCGCCCTTCTCTACGGGATCTTCAACCTGGTCCTGGCGCCCGTCCTGGTCTTTTTCATGCTCCTTTACAAGCAGCACATCAAGGACCTCCTCCTCCGCCTGACACCTCC
>DAIEGL010000044.1 GCA_027356255.1 Geobacter sp.
AGGACACCGGTGCTCTGGTTGCCGAGGACGCTTGCCAGGTAGCCTTCATCGGCTGCTTCGAGACGGACGCGGAGCAGATGGAGCCTTCCCTTCTTCTTGCTGACCTCTTCCGTGAGCGCCGCTTTCACGGTCGGCCTTATCACCCTTTTTCTCCCCATCATCCTCAAAAGCGCCGGCCTGACGAACAGCTCGAAGGTCATCATGGTCGAGACCGGGTTGCCGGGGAGGGAAAAGACCGGTTTATGGTCGTTGAGGGCGAAGGCGGTGGGGCGCCCCGGTTTGATGTCCACCTTCCAGAACATCTGCCGCACTCCCAGCTCTGTCAGGACATCGCGAACCAGGTCCCTGTCCCCGGCCGAAACCCCGGCCGAGGTGATGAGGGCGTCCGCGTCCAGCCCTTCCCGGAGCAGCTCCTCGTGGCTGTCCCGGTTGTCCCTGGCGATGCCGATGATGACCGGCTCTCCGCCGATCTCCTTGATCGCCGCCGCCAGCGTCAGGGTGTTGCTGTTGATGATCTGTCCCTCCGACACCCGGCTTCCCAGCTCCACCAGTTCGTCGCCGGTGGAAAGGATCGCCACCCGCGCCTTGCGGTAAACCGGCACGAACGCAGCGCCTAAGGATGCAAGCATGCTTACCCCCGGAGGGGCGATGACGGTGCCGGCGGCAAGGACCGTTTCGCCCGCCTTGACATCCTCTCCGGCAAAGCGGATATGGTCCCCCTCCGTCACCCGGGTGCGAATCTTCACCCAATCTTCACCTTCTTCGGTTTCTTCGAAGGGGACGACGGCATCGGCACCCGGCGGGATCGGGGCGCCGGTCATGATCCGCACGGCGCAGCCGGGGTCAACGCTGCAAGTGGCGGTCGCCCCGGCCGGGATGTATCCGGAGACCCGGAGGGTGGCCGGGTTTTGGCATTCCGCGCTGCGCACCGCATATCCGTCCATGGCGGAATTGTTCCAGAGCGGCATGTTCCAGGGGGCCTTGATGTCGTCCGCCAATGTCCGGCCTACGGCATCGAGGAGCATGACCCGCTCCATGCCGAGGGGGCGGACACTGTTCAGGATGCTGCTGCGGGCTTCTATGAATGAGAGCATGGGGTACCTCGTTGACTCGTGATATATGCCAGGATTTTACACGCAACCGCCCGACGATTCAACAGCGTGCTGCGTTTAATAGCTTGAGATTCTACCACCGCGGACCACGACCATCGACCGCTTAAACCGGCAGCACCACCCGGAAAACGCTCCCCTTATCCGGTTCGCTCCTGACCTCGATCCTGCCGCCATGGTCCCTTACTATGCCGTAGGAAACCGACAGCCCCAGGCCGGTGCCGCCTGTCTTGGTGGTGAAGAACGGGTTGAAGATCTGTTCCAGGTTTTCCGGAGCGATGCCGCTGCCGGTGTCTGCCACCGTTATCATGCAGTCACCGGCATCGGTTTCAGTGCAGATGGTCAGTTCGCCGCCGCTGGGCATGGCCTGCACGGCGTTGATGACCAGGTTGGTGAACACCTGCCGCAGCTGATCGCCGTCACCCTCGATCTCCGGCATGGGCGCGGCGTACTCTTCCCGGATGTCGATCCCAGCGAGCGGGACCTGATGGCCGACCTGGCTGACGATCTCCCGGAGCAGCCCGTTGACGGAGACCGAACCGAGATGTCTCCGTTCCTGCCGGGCGAACCTGAGCAGATTTGCGACGATCCGCTCCACCCGTCCCGTCTGCTGGAAAATGGTGTCCACCTCCTCCCGGTTGTCGGCGTCGGGGGGGACGGACATCTGCAGGAGTTCGGTGTTGCCGCGGATGATGGCCATGGGGTTGTTGATCTCATGGGCCACCCCGGCGGCCAGCTCGCCGATGGCGGCCAGTTTTTCGGCCCTGACCAGCTCCTGCCGGGTCTTGACCAGGAGGAGGTTCTTCTCTTCCAGTTCCGCCGTACGCTGCTGCACCTTCTGCTCCAGGTCTCGGTTCAGCTCCCGGATGTCCTCCTCCCGCTGCATGAGCGTACGGGTCATTTCATTGAACTGTCCCGCCAGGTCGCCGATCTCGTCCCTCGTGTGGACCCGGATCTGCACGTTCCGTTCGCCGGAGGCCACGCGGCGTGCCATGTTCTCCAGCTCCCTTATGGGGCGGGCCAGGCGGGTGCTGATGTAGCCGGAAACGGAGAAACCGATCATTCCCCCCAGGAGGAGCACCCCGCTGAAGATGAAGCCCAGCTTGAACTTGATCGCCGTGTACGGTTTTTCCAGCATTCCCACGTATAGGCAGCCGATCGGGACCCCTTCCAGGGAAAGGATCGGCTCGTAGGCGGTGAAATACCAGTTGTTGACCACGAACGCCCCGTCTATCCACTTTTCCTTGCGCAGGATGACGCGATTGTAGACCTCTTCCGAAAGACGCGTTCCCACGGCTCGTTTCCCGCCGGAGTTGAGCACGTTGGTCGCGATGCGGAGATCGCCGAGAAAGATGGTCGCGCTCCCCACATCCTTGCCGCCGGACTGCACCCCTTCGTAGACGATGTTCTTGATCTTGTCCACCAGGGCGTTGTTGTTGTTCAATAGCACGCCGCCAACCAGGATGCCGACGATGTTCCCCGCCCGGTCTCTCACCGGCGCGGCGGCGATGAGCATCATGCCGGCCCGCTCGACCGATTCCTCGGCGCTCCTCGCGCGGGGGGTCGGCACCACCCCGATGGTCGCCCGGCGCGCCAGCTCAGCCCCTTCCACCACCATCTCCGCAGGTGGGATGATCGATGTACCGGTGACGATCTCCCCTTTGAGCGCCCGCGCCACAAACAGGCTCTTTGACCGGTCGTCGCCCGATGCCGCGGGATTGTTCGTCCGGTACAGGACCTTGCCGGTGGCGTCCAGGGCCATGAACAGATCCAGCTTTTCCGCGGTCTTCAACGGGGTGAGGATTGATGCGATGTCGCCCGTTTTCCCCTTGGCCAGGGCATCGGCGGTATAGGGGGCCGTCGCTGTAAACTTCACCACGTCGCGGATGTGGCTGATCTCGTTGAGATAGATCTCCCTGGCGGAGTTCAGGTCGTTGCGGACCTTGTCCTGGGCCTGGCTGGCGATCTTCGAGTTGAGGATGAAGACCCCGGTCAGCCAGCAGATGAAGATGGCGACCGAGAGGGGAATGAGGGTGGCGATGGTCAGTTTCGCCTTTATGGGGAAGCGCATGGGGGGCATGGGCTATTCGCCGGGTGTCTTCAACCCGTATTCGACGATCTTGCGGTCGAGGGTCTTGCGGGAGATGCCGAGGATTTCGGCTGTTTTGCTCTTGTGGAAGCCGGTCTTGGCCAGGGTCCGCTGGATATGCTCCCGCTCAATCTCCTCCAGGGAAACGAAGCCGTTGTCCGGCGCACCGGGCGGGTCCGCCGGTTTCTTCCACATGGGGAGATTCTCGGCGCTGATGGCCGAACCGCGCGCCAGAATGACCGCCCGTTCGATGACGTTCTCAAGTTCCCTGATGTTCCCAGGCCAGTTATAACCGGTCATGAGCTCCAGCGCTTCAGGGGTGAACGAATCCACCTTTTTTTTCATCCGTTGCGCGTACTTTTTCAGGAAGTGGCAGGCGATCGGCTCGATGTCCTCTTTCCGCTCCCTGAGCGGCGGCAGGGCGATGGAAATGACGTTGAGTCGATAGAAGAGGTCCTCGCGGAACCGTCCCTCGGCGACCTCCTTTTCCAGGTCCTTGTTGGTGGCGGCGACGAAGCGTATGTCCACGCTCTTGGGCCTCGTCGCACCGACCGGGATGAAGTCCCGCTCCTGGATGACCCTGAGCAGCTTGGCCTGGATGGGGAGGCTCATGTCACCGATCTCGTCCATGAAGAGGGTGCCGCCGTCCGCCTCTTCCAGGAGCCCCTTCTGGGTCGTTACTGCGCCGGTGAAGGCGCCCCGCACGTGGCCGAAGAGCTGGCTTTCCAGGAGGGTGTCGGAGAGGGCGGCGCAATTGATGGAGAGGAAGCGGCGGGTTTTCCGCAGGCTGTTCTGGTGGGTCGCCCCGGCAATCAGTTCCTTGCCGGTCCCCGATTCTCCCTGAATGAGGATGTTTGCGGAACTCGCCGCCACCTGGAGGGTGAGTTCGTACACCTCGCGGAACCGGTCGCTTCTGAAGATGATCGTGTCCGATGGGTACGGCTTGCCGAGCTCATCCTTGAGGACCCGGTTTTCCCGGATGAGGAGCTCCCGCTCCAGGACGTTTTCCAGCACCCCGAGGATCTTTTCCTTGGGAAAGGGCTTGGTGACGTAATCGTAGGCGCCCAGCTTGATTGCTTCCACGGCCGCGTCGATGGTGCCGAAGGCGGTCATGATGATTACCGGCAGGGGAGGGCGAATCCTTTTCACCTCGCGCAGCACCTGGATGCCGTCCATGTCCGGCATCCGCACGTCCTGGAGGAGCAGGTCCGCATCGGCCGCCTCACCGGCGGACAGGCGCTTGAGCAGTGCCGTTCCCGAGGAGAAGGTCTCGACGGCCATGCCCTGGGATTCCAGCAGCTTCTTCAGATACTTAAGGATTCCTTCCTCATCGTCGCAGATTAGTATCCTGGATGTGGCCATGGTTTTCTCTTCCCCGTGTCGGCTGCCCGTCAAGCTTCGTGTCCGGACAAAATGATACACGAGGTGGACATGACTCTGCAATACAAGATTTGCCTCCCTGTGCTATGCGGGAAGGGGAAAAGGGCGGGGTGTACACATCCGGCTTGCCTCGCGCACCGCGCCGACCGACATGGCCGTGCGGATATGCCGGGAGGCGGGGATCGTCCTCATCGGCTACCTGCGCACCTCCTGGAACCGGATCGTTACCGACTATGACCGTGACACCGATGTGATCATGGGAGGGGTCGGTTACCGGTTTTGATGCAAATATCCGCGACCCTGCCGATTTGCCGACAATAACGCCGCTTAACAGATTATTTCAGAGAATGTGACGTATCATGTCATACGCCCGTGGTATTCTCCATCCCATGAACGATCTCCCCTTGGATCAGCGCCTGGAAATCCTGGCCGACAGTGCCAAATATGATGTCTCCTGCTCCTCCAGCGGCAGCGACCGCAATGAGGTGCCGGGGGGGCTGGGCAGCGCCGCTCCCAGCGGCATCTGCCACACCTGGACAGCCGACGGCCGCTGCATCTCGCTCTTCAAGATCCTCCTTACCAACGCCTGCATCTACGACTGTGCCTACTGCATCAACCGCCGCAGCAACGACATCCGCCGGGCCGCGCTGACGCCCGACGAGGTGGTGCGCCTGACCGCGGATTTCTACCGGCGCAACTACATCGAGGGACTGTTTCTCAGCACCGGCGTGGTGCGCTCGCCGGACCACACCATGGAGCAGTTGATTGCCGTGGCGCGCAGGCTCAGGGAAGAGGAGCGCTTCAACGGCTACATCCACCTGAAGGTGGTGCCGGGGGCCGATCCGCAGCTCGTGGAGGCGGTGGGGCGGTATGCGGACCGGGTGAGCATCAACATCGAGCTGCCGTCCCGCCAAAGCCTGTACCTGCTGGCCCCGGACAAGCCCCGCGACGCGGTGATTAAACCGATGCGCCAGCTCTCCGGGCTGATCGAATCCGCCAGGGAAGAGCGCAGGAAATCGCGCCGGGCGCCGCAGTTCGCCCCGGCCGGGCAGAGCACCCAGCTGATCGTGGGGGCCACGCCGGAGAGCGACCGGGAGATCATCACCCTGAGCGAGGGGCTCTACCAGCGCCTGGGGATGAAGCGGGTCTACTACTCCGCCTTCATTCCAGTGGCAAGCGACAACCGCCTCCCCGCCCTGGCTGGCCCGCCGCTTTTGCGGGAACACCGCCTCTACCAGGCCGACTGGCTGCTCCGCTTCTACGGTTTCAGCGCCCACGAACTCCTGGACGAGTGCCGCCCCAACCTGGACCAGCGCTTCGACCCCAAGACCTGCTGGGCCATGCGCCACCTGCACCTCTTCCCGGTGGAGGTGAACCGGGCCGATTACGAGGTGCTGTTGCGGGTGCCGGGTATCGGCGTCCGCTCGGCCCAAAGGATCGTCCAGGCCAGGCGCCATACCCGTCTGGGCGAGGCGGAACTGAAGCGGCTCGGGGTGGTGCTGAAGCGGGCGCGCTGGTTTCTCACCGCCGGCGGGCGGAGCCTTGCGGGAAAGACGCTGGACGAGGCGCAGCTGGCAGCGGTGCTCTTGACGCCGAACCGGCAGAAGGCGCGGGCGGCCCAACTGGAGCTCTTTCCCGCTTTGGCGGACAGCTCGGCAATGACGGGGGAGTTGTGACGATCATCCGCTATGACGGGAGTTTCGAGGGATTCCTCTGCGCAACGGCACCGACCATCGACGGGGCTGAACCGGCAGGGTTCCTCCGGGGAGAGGGGGGCGACGGCGGCCTGTTCGATGAGGTCGTGGCAATGGCGTCAGACCGGGATGTCGCCCTGGCCTTCTATGAGCGTATCGTACGCGAGGTCTCGCGGGATGCCTTTGCCACGGCGCGCCATGCCTTTCACAGCGAGGCCGGCGGCGTAGAGCTTCTTCTGTTGCGCTATCTTTCGCTCGGCTTCCGGGTGGGACGGCGGCTGGAGGGGATGCGGGCTGATCCGCTGGTCCAGCCGGTGCAGCAACTGGCGCGGCGGGTGGAGCGGGAGGTGCACCGTTTTCTCGGTTTCGTCCGCTTCCGCGAGGTCGAGTGGTCCGGGAGCGACTCGTTATTCTACGCCCCGATCGAACCGGAAACCGACGTCCTGCCGTTCCTGGCACCCCACTTTGCAGACCGTCTGGCTGACCGCCCCTGGGTGATCCACGATCTGCGCCGCGGTCAGGCCCTGTTCTGCGAAGGGGGGCGGGTCAAGCTCCTGCGTGGCGTCGAGCTGGCCGGTGTGCCCAGCAGCACGAAGGATGAAGATGTCTGCGCCGCCCTGTGGCAAGGCTATTTCAAGCGTCTTGCCATCGAAGCGCGGCGCAATCCCGGCCTCCAGCGGCAGCTTGTGCCGCTTCGCTACCGGAAGCACCTGACGGAGTTCGGATCTTGAGGTAACGGAAGCAGCCGATCCATTTTCCCGACATGCGGGCGTTCCCTTCGTCTGATCCGAATATTAAAATAGATTAAATTGACAATCGAATTGGAAAGCATTAGAGGTCTTATACTTTGCAGTTAGATTTAATGACTCTAGGAGGATTTGATGAGAAAAACCAAGATCAGTGCCGCTTTGCTGGCTGCCGGGATGCTCGCCGGTTGCGCCTCTCCCTATCCGGTCGGGGTGTTATATTCGGAGCTGAAGTTGCCGGTCGGGGTGACCAGCAATACCGGCAAATCAGGGAAGGTCGGAACCGCAGAGTGCGCGAGCGTCCTTTCCCTGGTTGCCACCGGCGATTGCAGCATCGATGCTGCCAAGAAAAACGGCGGCATCACGAAGGTAACCCACATCGACTGGGATTCGAAAAATGTCCTCGGACTCTTCGGCCAGTACAAACTTATCGTGCACGGTGAATAACCTGAGAAGGTAGTCTATGAAACAAAAAGAACCGGCTGGAAAACCAGCCGGTTCTTTTTTTATGGTTACGGTGTTTCAGCGCGGAAGAAGCCGATCCGTTGTTACGCCCCTCCACCACCGCCGAGCACCTTGTAGATGATCACCAGGTTGGTGAGCCGGGCAAGACGGACGCCGATCAGGTTCTGCTGGGCGCCGTAGAGGGATCGCTGGGAGTCGAGGACGTTCAGGTAGCTGTCCACCCCCTTCTCGTAGCGCGCCTGGGAGAGGGTGTAGCTCTCGCCCGTGGCGTCGGTCAAGGACTGCTGCGCCGCAAGCTGGTCGTCGATGGTCCCCCGCTGGGCAAGGGCGTCGGCCACTTCCCGGAAAGCGGTCTGGATGGACTTCTCGTACTGGGCCACGGCGATGTCCCGATCCACTTCCGCCACCTTCAGGCCGGCCCGTCTGCTGCCGGCGTCGAAGATGGGGAGCGTGATCTGCGGCGCGAAGCTCCAGGCAAAGGAGCCTCCCTTGAAAAGCCCGGAGAGGCTGTCGCTCCCGAAGCCCACGGAGGAGGTCAGGGCGATGCGCGGGAAGAACGCCGCCCGCGCCGCGCCGATGTTGGCGTTTGCCCCCTTGAGCAGGTTCTCTGCCGAAAGAATGTCGGGGCGGCTGAGCAGTATGTCCGACGGAAGCCCGGGCGCAACATCCTTCAGGGAGGTGAGCGTTTCGGAGAGGGCCGCGGGGAGGAGCTCGACCGGAACGGGGGCCCCGACCACCAGGTTCAGGGCGTTTTCGTCCTGGGCCACGAAGGTGGTGTAGCGGGCGATGTCCACCCGCGCCGTATCTACGCTGGTCTGGGCCTGGTGGAGGTCGAGGGCGGAGGATACACCCGCATCGACGCGGCTCTTGACGAGCTGGTAGGATGCCTGCTGGCTCACCAGGGTCTCCTGGGCGAGCTTCAGCCGCTCCCGGTCTGCGGCCAGGGTGAGCCAGTTGCCGGCCACCTCCGCCACCAGGCTGATCTGGACGCTGCGCCGGGCCTGCTCTGTGGCCAGGTACTGCTCCAGTGCCTGGTCCTTGAGGCTCCGCACCCGGCCGAAGAGGTCGAGTTCATAAGAGCTGACGCCGAGGCCGACGCTGTACTGGTGGCGGACCGTCGCCTGGCCGTTCCCCGAGAGGTCCGCCGGCACCCTCTGGACGTTGCCGTCGGCGGCGGCATCGACCTGCGGGAAGAGATTGGCACGCTGGATCTGGTACTGGGCCCGGGACCGCTCGATATTCAGGGCGGCAACGCGCAGGTCGCGGTTATTGTCCAGTGACAGGGCAATCACCTTACGCAGCTGCGGGTCGAGAAAAAACTCGGCCCAGGGGATGTCCGCCACCGCCTTGTCGGCCGGTTTCCCCGTAACGTTCTTGTATGCGGGGCCGTTCGGCCAGGCAGCTGGTACGGGCGGCTCGGGGCGGGTGTATTTCGGGGCCATGGTCGCACAGCCGGCGAGGCAAAGGAATACCCCCAGGGGGAGGACTCGTTTCATCCGTTTCATATCAATTCACCTCCGGGGCGCTGGCAGCAGCAGCCGGTTGCACGGAAGGTTGTTCCGTCTGCTTCCTGGCAAAGAGTCTTGAGACCAGGACAAAGAAAAACGGTATGAAAATCAGGTCGATGAAGGTCGCCGAGAGGAGCCCGCCGGTCACGGCGGTGCCGATGGCGTTCTGGGCTCCGGCACCCGCACCCTTGGTGAGGGCCAGGGGGAGCGTGCCGAAAAAGAACGCCAGCGAAGTCATGATGACCGGTCGCAGCCGGATCTTCACTGCCGCCCGGGTGGCCTCGATCAAACCGAGCCCCTGATGCATCTGGTCCTTGATGAACTGGATGATCAGGATGGCGTTTTTCGTCGAGAGTCCAATGGTGGTGAGAAGTCCGATCTGGAGATATATGTCGTTGGGTAGCATCCGCAGGGAAACCGCGGTGACCGCCCCGACGAGCCCGAGCGGCAGCATCAGCAGGTTGACGAACGGGATGGTCCAGCTCTCGTACAGGGCCGCCACGGCCAGGAATACCACCAGGAGCGAGATGGCGTAGAGCGCCGGCGCCTGTTTCCCGGCCTGCTTCTCTTCATAGGAGAGGCCGGTCCATTCATAGCCGATCCCCTCGGGGAGCTTTGATGCCATCCGCTCCATCTCGGCCATCGCCTCGCCGGTGCTGACGCCGGGGGCCGCCTGTCCCTGGATCTCCATGGAGGGGATGCCGTTGTAACGCTCAAGACGCGGCGAGCCGTACTGCCAGCGGGGGGTGGCGAAGGCGGAGAAGGGTACCATCTCCCCCTTGTTGTTCTTCACATACCACTTGTCGATATCTTCCGGCACCATCCGGTATTTCGCCTCCGACTGGAGGTAGACCTTCTTCACCCGGCCGTTCTGGATGAAGTCGTTGACGTAGGCGCTCCCCCAGGCGGTGGAAAGGACGTTGTTGATGTCGTTGATCGACACCCCGAGGGCGCCGGCGCGCACGTCGTCGATGTCGAGCTTGAACTGGGGGGTGTCATCCTGCCCGTTGGGGCGGACAGCCATCAGCTTCGGGTTCTTCATTGCCATGCCGAGGAGCTGGTTTCGCGCCGCCATCAGCTTGTCATGCCCGACGCCGCCGCGGTCCTGGAGCTGGAGGTCGAAGCCGTTGGCCATCCCGAGCTCGATCACCGCGGGCGGCGCAAAGGCGAAGGCCATCCCGTCCTTGATCCGGGAGAAGGCCCCCATGGCCCGGCCGGCGACGGCCTGGGCCTTGAGATCGGGGGTCTGCCGCAGCTTCCAGTCCTTGAGCTTCACGAAGGCGAGCCCCATGTTCTGGCCCCGGCCGGCAAAGCTGAAGCCGGCCACGGTGATGAGCGAATCGACCGCCTTCTTTTCCTTCACCAGAAAGTGCTGCTCCAGCTGCTCGATCACCCGCAGGGTCCGATCCTGGGTCGCCCCGGCGGGGAGCTGCACCTGGCAGATGATGAACCCCTGGTCTTCGTCCGGGAGGAAGGCGGTGGGGCGTCGCACGAACAGCACCACCATGACGGCGACGATGGTGCCGTAGATGACCAGGTAGCGCACCGGCTTCCCGAAGGAGCGGCCGACGATCCCTTCGTATTTTGCTCTCCCGTGGTCGAACAGCCTGTTGAACCGGCGGAAGAACCCCGTGAACCACCCCGATTCCCCCGCAGTGTGCCCTTTTGTCACCGGCTTGAGGAGGGTGGCGCAGAGGGCAGGGGTGAGGATCAACGCCACCAGGACGGAAATGATCATGGCGGAGACGATGGTGATGGAGAACTGGCGGTAGATCACCCCGGTGGAGCCGGGGAAGAAGGCCATCGGGATGAAGACCGCCGAGAGCACCGTGGCGATCCCGATGAGGGCGCTGGTGATCTGCCCCATGGACTTGATGGTCGCTTCCCGGGGGGAGAGCCCCTCCTCGGTCATGATTCGCTCCACGTTCTCCACCACGACGATGGCGTCGTCAACCAGGAGGCCGATGACGATGACGAGGGCGAACATGGTAAGGGTGTTGATGGAGAAGCCGCTGGCGAACAAAACCCCCATGGTTCCGAGGAGTACCACCGGCACGGCGATGGTGGGGATGAGGGTTGCCCGGATGTTCTGGAGGAAGAGGAACATCACGATGAAGACCAGGAAGACCGCCTCCACCAGGGTATGGAGCACCTCCTCGATGGATATCTTCACGAAGGGGGTGGTGTCGTAGGGGTAGACCACCTTGACGCCGGGGGGGCAGAACTTCTCCAGCTCCGCCATCTTCGCCTTAACCCGCTCGGCGGTGTCCAGGGCGTTGGCCCCGGCCGCGAGCCGGAGCGCCATGGCGGCGACCGGTTTCCCCTTGTACCGGGCGAGCATCTCGTAGTTCTCGGTGCCTACCTTGCTCTCGGCCACGTCGCTGAGCTTAACGGTGGAACCGTCGGGGTTGGTGCGGAGCACGATGGCGTCGAACTGCTCGGGGGTTTGCAGGAGACTCCGGGCGGTGATGGTGGCGTTCAGCTGCTGCCCCTGGCTGGACGGCATGCCGCCCAGCTGGCCGGCGGAAACCTGGGCGTTCTGCGCCTGGAGCGCGACGATCACGTCGTTGGGGGTGAGCTTGTAGTTGTTCAGCTTGTCGGGGTTCAGCCAGATCCGCATCGCGTACTGCGACCCGAAGACCATGGCCTCCCCGACGCCGGAGACCCGGCTGAGCTGGTCCTGCAGGGTCGAGACGGCGTAGTCGGCGATGTCGTTGCGGGTCATCGACCCGTCCTTCGACACCAGGCCGATCATGAGCAGGAAGGTGCTGCCGGTCTTCATCACCCGGACCCCCAGCCGCTGCACCTCCTGCGGCAGCTGCGGGAGCGCGAGCTGGAGCTTGTTCTGCACCTGGACCTGGGCGATGTCCGGATCGGTCCCCGCGTCGAAGGTCAGGGTGACCTGCGCGTTGCCGGCCGAGTCGCTGGAGGACGCCAGGTAGCGCAGGTGGTCGAGGCCGTTCATGCGCTGCTCGATGACCTGGGTGACGGTGTCCTCCAGCGTCTTCGCCGAGGCGCCGGGGTAGTTGGTGGCCACGGTGATCGTCGGCGGCGCGATGGCCGGGTACTGGGCGATCGGCAGGAAGAGGATGGAGAGCGCGCCGGCCATCATCACGATGATGGAGATGACCCACGCGAAGATGGGGCGGTC
>DAIEGL010000055.1 GCA_027356255.1 Geobacter sp.
CCCTCTCCTTCATCCTCCTTTTCTCCATCGGCGGGCTGACCGGCCTGATCCTCGGGGCGGCCGCCACCGACATCCATGTCCATGACACGCAGTTCGTGGTCGGCCACTTTCACTATGTCATCTTCGGCGGCGCAGTTTTCGCCTTTTTCGGGGCCATGCACTACTGGCTTCCCAAGTTCTACGGCCGCCGCTATGCGGAGCGGCCGGCCGTCGTCGCCTGGGTGCTGATGTTCATCGGCTTCAATATCACCTACTTTTCCATGATGGTGCTGGGGATTGAGGGCATGCCCCGCCGATACTACGACTACCTCCCCGAGTTCGCCCCCCTCAACCTGGTTTCCACCATAGGCAGCTGGATCCTGGTGAGCGGCCTGGCGCTGATGCTGGTGAACCTGTTCCGGGGACTTTTCAAAGGGGAGCCGATCGACAGGAATCCCTGGGGAGCAGCCACTCTGGAATGGACTGTCCCGACACCGCCGCCGACGGAGAACTTCGAAGAGGAGCCGGTCGTAACCCATGGCCCGTACGATTTCAAGGGAGCGGGAATCCCGTGAGCGGGCCTCGACACAAGGACTATGGCGGCGCCAAGCTCGGCATGTGGCTTTTCCTCTTCACCGAGCTGCTCCTCTTCGGCGGACTCTTTCTCCTCTACGGGGCCTACATTGCCCGTTATCCTCGGGAATTCGGCGCGGCCGGGCGGGAGATGCACCTGGGCTTCGGCACGCTCAATACGGTGATCCTCATCACCAGCAGTCTGCTGGCTGCCATGTCGGTGACGGCAATCCAGCGGGATGAGCGTCGCAGGGCAATCCGGCTGTTGTGGGGGACAATCCTCTGTGCCGCCGTGTTCCTCTCCAACAAATACCTGGAGTGGAGCGCCGAGATCGGCAACGGCATCTATCCCAACTCACCCCGGCTGGCCGCTGGTCCGCCCGGAGAGTCGGTGTTTTACAGCCTTTACTACCTCACTGTCGGGCTCCATGGCCTGCACGTGCTGATCGGCGGCACGTTCCTGGCCATAGCGGCGGTCCGCGTGCAGCGGGGAACCATCAATGCCGGCAACTACGTACTGCTGGAGAACGGCGCCCTTTACTGGCACCTCGTGGACCTGATCTGGATTTTCATTTTTCCGTTGTATTATTTGATCCTGTAGGGACGCATGGCATGCGCCATCATTGGCGGCGGCACCGACCCATGCCGGGCGGACGCCGTCCGCCCCTGCGATATGCTGGAGAGGCAATGAAGCAGGAACAGGAACCGCATATTATAGGCTATGGTAAGCTGACTGCGGTCTGGCTGGGGCTCCTGGGCCTGACCGCCCTGACCGTATGGGTTGCCCGCCATAACGTGGGGATCGGCCATGTCTGGGGCTCCCTTGCCATCGCTGTCGCCAAGGGGGGGCTGGTCATCGCCTTCTTCATGCACATGAAGTACGAGGGGCAACTCCTGCGCTGGCTGCTGTTCTTTGCCCTCTCAGTTCTGGCAATCTTCATCGGCTTCACTTTTTTCGACGTGCTGTACCGGTAGGGATGAAACGTGAACCCTTTACTCATTACAACGACCCAGGCGGTCGACCCGGTTTTCAAGTTCATCATCGGGGTGTCTCTCGTCCTTCTCCTGGGGATCACGGCCACCATGGTGGCATTCGTCATCCGCTACCGCCGCTCCCGTGCGCCCCAGCCGACATCCCGGTGCGGCGGCAACATCTGGCTCGAAATCGTCTGGACGGCAGTTCCCACGGCCCTGGTACTGGCCATGTTCTATTACGGCTGGTCGGGCTACCTGTCGCTGCGCAACGTCCCCAAGGATGCGCTCGCCGTGACCGCGACGGCCCGGCAATGGTCCTGGAGCTTCACCTACGCCAACGGCAAGACGAGCGCCAAGCTCTACGTCCCCGTGGGCAAGCCGGTGCTGGTAAACCTGGTATCACTGGACGTGTTGCACGGTTTCTATATCCCGGCCTTCCGGGTCAAACACGATGTTGTCCCGGGGATGAAGAACCACGTCTGGTTCGTGGCAACCAAACCCGGCTCCTATGATCTGTTCTGTTCCGTCTACTGCGGTGTCGGACACTCCGCGATGATCACCTCCGTGGAGGCGATTCCCCCCGCGGAGTTTGCCGCATGGTTACAGCAGGGTGGCGGTGCTGAACATGCCGGGAAGGAAATCCTGGAAAAGCACGGCTGTCTCGGCTGCCACTCCCTGGACGGGACCAGGAAGGTGGGACCGACGTTCAAGGGGATCTGGGGACAGCCCGTCACCGTGCTGACCGATGGCAAAGAGCGGACCATCACCGTGGACGAGGCGTATCTGCGGCGGTCGATCCTGGAGCCGAATGCCGACGTGGTGAAGGGATTCCAGCCGGTGATGCCCACCTTTGCCGGAGTGCTCAAGGACGACGAGATCGCGGCGATCATCGGTTTCATCCGCTCCGGCGGCGCTGAGGCTCCGAAACCGGACGGCGCACGGCTGGCAAAGGAGAAGGGGTGCCTCGCCTGCCACTCCCTGGACGGGAGCCGCGGCGTCGGCCCCACCTTCAAGGGGCTTTACCATAGCCGGGTCGCGGTATGGCAAAACGGCACCCGGCTCACCGTCGTTGCCGACGATGACTATCTGCGGGAGTCGATCCGCCGGCCCGCCGCGAAAATCGTGGCAGGTTTCCAGCCGGTCATGCCGACCTTTCCGGACCTGAAGGATGAAGAGGTCGAGGCGCTGGTGGAATTTGTCGAGGCGATCAAGTGATGGAGGATCGCACCACCGCGGACCGTGGTTCCCTGCGGTCGCCCTCCGTTTACGGACTGACATCCGTGGGCAAGCCCGTCATCCCATGTACCGCATCCGCAAGTTTATTCTGATCGACTTTATCAAGCAGACTTTTCCCAACTATCAACTGGTAGGTCGTATCAATCAGATTGTCACCGGGGTTTCCGTGTACCTCTATCACAACCCGGTCGTCCACAAGGGCAACCTTGACCGGTTGCCGGATAATAGTAACCTCCGTGCCTGTCCTGACTTCTCTGAACAATTGGGAAATATCGCTCTCGTACAGGTGCATACAGCCATGGCTGACCTTTCTGCCGATGCCGTAAGGCCGGTTCGTCCCGTGAATGAGAACGGTGCCGATGGAAAGCCTGAGAGCATGGCTCCCTAGCGGATTATCCGGTCCCGGCGGGACTACTGCCGGAAGTTGCGGCTTCTGTTTCCTTATGGATTGGGGAACATGCCATGCGGGATTGGCGATTTTTTCGATGATCCTGTAGACGCCGGTAGGGGTTTCCCACCCCTCGTCGCCGATACCGATGGGATATGTCCAAACGCGCTCCGGTTGCTGCGGCGGGAAATAGTAGAGCCGCTTCTCCGCAAGGTTGACGACAATCCCTTGCCGGTGCGGAAGATCGGGGAGGAGCCATCGGGTCGGGATTGTCACTTTGGTACCGGGATCGGGAACGATCGGGTCAACCCCGGGATTGGCAGCGACCAACTCATCATAGCCGAGATCGAATTTCGGGGCAAGTTCGATGAGGGAGTCATCCGGTCTTATGACTTGGCTATCCAGGACACCGATGATGCCGTTGCCGACACGATATTCCGCGGCAGCACCGCCGTCGCACCACGTCAAGAAGCCAACGTTAACAGCCGTACAACACAACAAGACCAACAGACACGAAAAATTACGGGACATGAATCCTTCCAGTTTGCAGATAATTTCTTCCGGGTAACTCCCATTGTGTGCCAGCCGGAGAGACAATGTCAAGCACGCTGCGCGCCCGTGCTTCGTTCGGGCTGACCTTGTCCTGTAAGATTTCAAATCAGTGAATAGCTGTTAAACTTTTCCAAGCAGCCGAAAACTGCATGTCGCTTTAGAGGGTCTGCACGCTCCGCGCCATGCAGCAGCGGATACGACCGGGGTCGTCATTGACAAGGATCAGCTCGCTCCTCACATGCGTTTTGCTCTGGTTATGCCTCGCAATTCCGGTGAAGGCCGCAGAACCGGTGCAGGTCGAGGTGACCGGCGTAGAGGGAGACGTGCTGACGAATGTGCGGCAGGCGCTCACCCTCCCCCCGGGACTCGTGCAGGAAGGAAAGGCCGACAGGGAGTGGCTTGAGCGTTTCGTGCGCCAGGCCGGGGGAAAGGTCCGGAGCGCCCTGGAACCATTCGGCTATTACAACGCCCGGATCAACACTGCGCTTGAGGGTGCCGGCGAAGGGACCTACACCCTGCGGGTCGTCGTGGAGCCTGGAGAGCCGGTGCGGCTGACCGAAGTCAGGGTGGAGGTCACTGGTCCGGGGCGGGGGGAAGAGCCGCTCAGGGCGATGGCGGCCGCCTTCCCCCTTCGCAGTGGTGATGTGCTCCTGCAGCAGCGATACGAGGAGGCCAAGGGGGCGCTCAAGTCTCTGGCGCAAGGGCTGGGATATCTGGATGCGGATTTTTCGATCCATGAAATCCGCATCGATGAAAAAAAGGCCGCCGCCCGCATCGCGCTCCGCCTGGATACGGGGAAGCGCTACTATTTCGACGGGGTGCGCATCGAGGGTGCGCCCGACTATCCGGAAAAGTTCCTCCGTCGCTTCCTGACTGTTAGACCGGGAGAGGTCTTTTCCTATACCAGGCTCGGTGAAACCCAGCTCAATTTCACCAATTCCGAGCGCTTCAGGGAGGTGGTCGTCACCCCGGAACGGCAGGAGAGCGTCGACCAGAAGGTACCGCTCCTCGTGAAGCTGAAACCGGCGCCCCGCCGGCTCCTGAGGCCGGGGATAGGTTACGGCACGGACACGGGGGGACGGCTCGTCGTCCGCTACCGGGACCTGAACATGCTGCACCTGGGGCACGAGCTGGATACGACCCTGTACATCGCCGAACGCCTTCAGGGACTGGCAGCCGACTATACCATCCCGGACCCCCGGGACGTGAAGAGTTCCACCAAGGTACGGCTCAACCTCCAGCGAGAAGATGTCACCACCTATGTGAGCCGGCTGGCATCGCTGGAATTCGACAGAAACCGGAGCTTCGGCAAGGGGAAGCTGGGAACCGCCTATGTGAGGCTGCAACAGGAAGACTACACGATCGGCACCCAGCAGTCGTCTGCAAGGCTGGTGCTCCCGGGGATGCGCTTTGCCATGGATCGCTACGACAACCCGGTCCGTCCCGCCAAAGGGTACCGCTATGCCCTGGACGTGCACGGCACGCATCAGTATCTCGGCTCGGATACGGCGCTGCTCCAGGTCATCGCCGAAGGAAGTTGCCTTCTCCCACTGCCGTGGCGTCTCTCCCTCCATCCGCGGGGAAGGGTAGGGATAACGGTGCTGAGCGACCCGCTGACCGACCTCCCCCCCTCGCTCCGGTTCTTCGCCGGCGGCGACCAGAGCGTGCGCGGCTATTCCTACCAGTCCCTCGGGCCGAAAAACGCCGCCGGTCAGGTGGTGGGTGGCAGGCATCTCCTTACCACCAGCGTAGAGCTGGAGCGCGCCCTCTTCACGGCGTGGGGGCTCTCCGCCTTCTACGACGTCGGCAATGCCTTTGATTCCTTCACCAATGTCCGGCTCTTCCAGGGGGCGGGGGTCGGCGTGCACTACTACACCGCAGTAGGCGCCATAAACGTCTACCTGGCACGGCAGATCGGCGTGGCAAACCCGGCCTTCCGCGTCCACGTCACCATGGGGTTCGAGCTGTGAAACATACACTGCGCTACGGTATGTCGGCCATCGTCCTGGCGGCCCTGCTGGCTGGGAGTACCCTGGCCTGGCTGGTCGCCACGACGGCAGGGGCCCGCTGGCTCATGGCAGCGGTGTCCCGGCATACTCAGGTGAAAATCACGGCCCGGCAAGTCGAGGGGCGCCTCATCGGCCATCTGCGCCTTAAGGGGGTACAGATAGCGCTCCCCCGGCAGAAGGCGGAAATCTACGGCCTCGAACTCCGCTGGCAGCCACTCCTCCTCCTTGCGGGAAAGGTCAGCATAGAGGAACTCTCCCTCGGCAGAGTGCGGATTCTGGATACCTCCCCGAAGAGAGAAACGCCGCCGGTTCTCGTCTGGCCGCGGGTATCCGGCATCCCGGAGTTACTCGATGGGGAGCTCAAGCGACTGCGGATCATCGACCTCACCTACCGCCGTCCGAACGAAGCGCCCGTGGCCGTGACGTCTCTCTCCGCCTCCGTCCTCTGGCGCAACCGGCAGCTTTCCCTGGAGCATGTCGATGTCGTCTCCCTCCCAGGCCGCGTGACGGGAAAGGTAGTGGCCGGTTTTGGCCATCCCCTCCTCCGGCTCGACCTTGCCCTCTCCTCCCTGCGCCGCTTCGCGGACATGGACCGCTTCACCCTCCGAGCCGGGCTTTCCCCGGCCCGTTCCCCGGAACAACTCGCCGGTACGGTTTCTGTCAGCGGCGCCCGGGGAAAAGCCGGGCGCCTGAAGCTGACGGGGGTGCTCGGCATGACCAGTTTCGTCTTCAACCTGCGCGAGCTGCACCTGACCCTCTCCGGCCGGCGGGGCGAAGTGACCGGAAACGGCACCATCTTTCCCACCGCGCACGAACCGGTTCTCGCATTCCACCTGAAGGGCTCCGACCTGGATCTGGCGCCGGAACTCAAGACCCGCACCGATCTTTCCGGCAACGTGGCGTTCGTCGGCACCCCTTCGCGCTACGAGGGACATTTTTCCTTCGCCAACAGGGGGAGGAAATGGCGGGCCGCCCGCATTTCCGGCAGCTACCGGGGCAGTCCCACCGCACTGAAACTGGCTGTCAGCAAGGGGTACTTCCTCGGCGGCACGGTGGACGGCAGCGTGGAGACCTCCTGGCAGAGGGAGCTTTCCGTGAACGGCACCATCCGCGGAAGGAACCTTGACCCGGCCATACTCGCCGAGGAGTGGAAGGGCGCGGTGAACTTCGACCTCACGGGAAACGTGACGGTGCCCGAACACGCCCCGCCCAGCGGCGAGCTCAACGCATCCATCCTGGAAAGCCGCCTGCACGGCAGGGCGTTGACCGGTGAAGTCCGAGCCGGTTTCAGCAACGGCAATCTCCGCATCGACCGTCTGGCGCTGCGGGGAAACGGGTTCGATATAAATGCCGCCGGGGAGCTCGACAAACGCCTCGCCTTTGCCGCGGAGGTAACCGATCTCTCCCGGTTGATCCCCGAAACGGCCGGGGAGTTGCGGGGAAATGGATGGATTCGCCGGCACGGCGGGACACTGGATGGCGACGTAACGGCCCGGGGGCAAAATCTTGCGGCGCTGGGGATGCGCCTGGCCGCGGCAGAGCTCACCGCCCGGCTCGGGGACGGCAAGGGGTATCCCCTCCATGCTGCCGCCATGGTTCGAGGCGTTGCCTATGGCCGTTTTCAGGCCGATACGGCAACCATCGAGGCCGCCGGCACCCCCCTCAGCCACAAGGTGACCGTGACGCTCGGCTCATCCGGTGCGCAGGCGCAGATGTCCATTTTCGGGGGGTATCGCCACGGCTCCTGGCAGGGAACGATCGCCAGCCTCTCCGGCAGCGACGGCGTCGGACCGTGGCACCAGACATCCCCCACCCCATTCTCCGTTTCCGCGACAAGCGTTACCCTTGCCCCCCTCGTCCTGGCCGGGACAGGGGCGGAGAGGCTCACGCTTGCCGCCGGACTTACCCGTCCCCCCCTTGCCGGTTCTCTCCGGGCGGAATGGGAGCAGATGAATCTTGCCCGTGCCGGCCAATGGCTGAAGGCGTTGACCGTTGCGGGTTCCAGCTCCGGTAAAATCCTTGTCCGGCTTCAGCCCAGTGGCGGAATCAACGCCTCGGGGAGCGCCACCGCCCGTGGAGAGATGACGATGGACGGCAGACATCTCCCCTTAGAAATGGTGACGGTGAGCATTGAGGTGAATGAGCAGGGCTCCAGGTCTGCCATGGTTCTTCACACCCCCCGGAACGGGCTGGTGCGGGGCGACTTTTCTTCCTCCGCCCCTCCCCGCCCGTTCTTCCCCGAGGAAGGAAGGCTGGCGACGACATGGTCGGGGATCGACTTGACGCTGCTCAGCCCCTGGCTCCCCGCTGAAATCGGCGTGACCGGCCGCCTTGCGGGTCGGGCCGATGCCCGCCTCCTCGCCGGCAAACGCCTCACCATCGACGGGAACGCCTCCCTGACCCCGGGGGGAGTCCACTGGCAACGGGAAAGGGACAAGCTCGATGCAACCGTGCGGAGCGCGGATATTTCCTGGTCGTGGGGGGGAGTGGTGCCGGGGGATGAGGCGGCAGCGGGAACAGGGAAGCTCGTTGTGTCAGGGCGGGCCGAAGGGACGGGCGCATATACGACCGATGGCGGCCGGATAACCGTTCAGCAATGCTCGCTGCGCATCGACGGGGACGAAAGGGGGACCCGGGCCGCAGCCGACCTCTCCCTGGCGGGAGGGGGGTCGCTTCACGGCAGCTTCTCGTCCCCCTCCCCCGCCGGCCCGTTCATGCCCGAAGGTGGCGACGTCGCCCTGGCGTGGGACGGGATCGATCCGGCGCTCTTCCGCCCCTGGCTTCCCGAACCCATCACCATGGAGGGGCATCTCTCCGGCCGGGCAGATGGGAAGCTCCTCCCCGACCGCAGCATCGACCTCCGGGGAGACGTTACCCTGGCAGAGGGGAGGATCGGCGGCCGGCAGCCGGGGGGAGAACTGAACGCCAAACTCCGGAGCGCCACGGTATCGTGGATATGGAGGGGAGAGGCGCTCAGCGGCGCCGTTGACCTGAACCTGGCAAAGTACGGCCGGGCCCGGGGGAGCTTCCAACTGCCGCTCCCGGCCCGCCTCCCCGCCGCCATCGACCCGCAGGGGGCGGTGCAAGCCGATCTCACCGGCCAGGTCGAGGAAAAGGGTGCCCTCACGGCCTTCTTTTCCGGTATGGTCGAGGAGAGCCACGGGGAGCTCGGCACCGACCTGCATGTGAGCGGGAAGTGGGCAGAGCCGCAGATGGCGGGGAGCCTCAATCTGACCGGGGGCGGGGCGTACATCCCCAGTGCCGGCATCCACGCCAAGGATGTCCAACTCAACGCCCATCTGGAGAAGGGACTCGTCCGCATCGATTCCTTCCGGGCCACCTCCGGTCCCGGCAGTATCAACGGAGAGGGGGTCATCCAGCTCAAGGGATGGCGCGTGGCCGGTTACCGTGGAAGCGTCACCGGCGAGCGGTTCCAGGCCGTCCATCTCCCCGAGCTGCAGCTTCTGAGC
Organism: Geobacter sp.; assembly: GCA_027356255.1. Taxonomy (GTDB): domain Bacteria; phylum Desulfobacterota; class Desulfuromonadia; order Geobacterales; family Geobacteraceae; genus Geotalea. Next base: position 9,183 of record DAIEGL010000055.1, read on the forward strand.
ACGCCGCGCCTCAGCTTCGAAGGGACCACGGAAAAGCTTGTCGTCCGCGGGGAAGTGGACCTCCCCGAACTTCTCATCCTCGAACCAACGGAACAAGCGGCTGTCAATGCGAGCAAGGATGTGGTCATCGAAGGCGTGCCGCCCACGGCCGCAAAGCGTTTCCCCATTGACCTGGATGTCCGGGTACGGGTGCTCCTGGGTGACAACGTAAAGATCAAGGCGGCGGGGATCGATGCGCAACTGGGGGGGAGCATGGAACTCTCGCTCGCCAGCCTCGACGAGATCAGGAGCAAGGGGGAGATAAGGGTCGTCAAAGGGCACTACAGGGCCTATGGTCTTGACCTGGAAATCGTTCGCGGCCGTCTCTATTACGCAGGCGGCCCCATCAGCCAGCCGTCCCTCGATGTACTGGCGCTGCGGACCATCGACGATGTGCGTGCCGGGGTGATGGTTGGTGGGGTTCTCCGGGCGCCGGCGATCAAGCTGTACTCCGAACCGCCCATGACGGACGTGGATACCATGGCATACATGGTCCTCGGCCATCCGCTCGGCAACAGCAGTGAACAGACAAACCTCGTCGAACAGGCGGCCGGAGCCCTCCTCACCACGGGGCAGTCGTTCGTGCTCCAGGACCAGATCAGGAAGCGCCTCGGGATAAGCACCCTGGAGATACAAACGATCGGTGGCGAGACCTCCGGCCTCATGGGTTACAGGCAAGTTCAGGTAGTGCCTGCCGGTCTGGCCGCGCCCCCGCCCACCATCTCCCAGTCCCTCCTGACCGTAGGGAAGTACCTGACCCCCGAACTGTACGTCAGTTACGGGCGGTCGCTCTTCACCGGCGCCAACCTGCTCCGGCTCCGATACGACGTATTCAGGCGTTTGCAGGTGGAAACCCAGACGGGGAGCGAGAGCGGGGTGGATGTCTATTACAAGATAGAATTCAATTAGGCAGTGGGCATTACCCATCTTCTCCGGTTCAGCGGCGTTTCAGAAGATCACACATCAGGCCATTTTTGCGTCCACCAGTGTTCCTTCCTCCCTCATCACCCCATGCACGGAGTTGTCTCCGCCTCCCCCTGAAACGTTGTTGACTCCTGTCAACTTTGTTGCTCATGCGTAACATTCTATTATTGTTGAAAAACCTCGTATCATCCGGTTTCCTGTCACCGTCAGTTGCACGGTGAGACCACAGGGGTAAACTTCCTATACTAATGATTTCAAAGGCATTATTATTTTCAAAATAGTGGCACCTGTTCTGCAACCGACCCTGGTTGTAAGCCGGGTATCCCTTGGCTGTAAACGCAAAGTGGAGGTGCAATGCCTACGAATACGACTGAAACAGAAAAAGCGGGTCGTTCCCAATGAACGGCTCCACTGAAGTCATAAGGACCCACGTGATGAAAAACGTCATGAAATACATGCTGGCAAGCTCTTTCATTGCCATTCTGAGCATCTCGGCCTTCGCGCTCTGCGCCCTCAACCAGTACCATGCGCATGAAGTCCGGGACATGCATGAAAAGCTGGAAATGTGCCTCAAGACGTTCTGGCAATTGCTTGCCCACAAGGGAACGGATTTCAGAATCGTGGACGGAAAACTGCTGGCCGGCAATTATCCGGTCAACGGCAACTTCGAGCTACCGGACAAGGTGCAGGAGATTTTCGGCGGGGTGGCGACGATCTTCATGGGGGACGAGCGCGTTTCAACCAACGTGCTGAATGCAGAAGGAAAGAGGGCCGTGGGGACCAGGCTCGTGGGGCCCGCCTACGATGCCGTATTCAGGGAGGGTAAACCTTATCGCGGCGAGGCCGCTATCCTCGGGGTCCCCTACCTGACTGCCTACGACCCCATCAGGGACGGCCGGGGAAAGATCATCGGCGTTCTCTTTGTCGGGGTTAAAATGAGCGATTCCCTGGCCCCCTTGTATCTTTTGAAAATGCAGCTGACCCTGACCCTGTTCTGCATGGTGACGGTCTTTTCGGCCGTGATTGTGCTGCTGGGCCGGGCAATGAAGCGGGCCGAAGATGCGAACGAGAATCAGTTCAGATTCCAGGAGACCCTTCTCAACACGATCCCCAGCCCGATTTTCTTTAAGGATGCAGGCTGCCGTTATCTTGGCTGCAACAAGGCCTTTGAAGCGTATGTCGGAATTTCCCGGGAGGAACTGATCGGCAAGACGCCTCACGAACTCTGGCAGAAGGAATTGGCGGACCGTTACCGGCAACAGGACCTGTCTCTCTTGGAAAATCCCGGCCTGCAGGTCTACGAATCCTCGGTCAGGTACGCAGACGACACCCTGCGTGACGTGATCTTCAACAAGGCCACTTTCAGCAACAGTGACGGTTCCACGGAGGGGCTGGTCGGGGTCATCATTGACATCACCGAGCGAAAGAGGGCCGAGGAGACCACCAAAAATGCCTATCAGCAGCTGTTCGACATCGTGGAGTTTCTGCCTGACGCCACCTTTGTCGTGGACAAGGATAAGCGGGTAATTGCCTGGAACCGGGCCATCGAACAGATGACCGGCATCGAGAAGCGGGACATCGTGGGAAAGGGTGATTATGCGTACGCGATCCCGTTTTACGGTGAACACCGACCGCTGCTGATCGACCTGCTTGACCAGGAAGAGGAGCGTCTCCGTCGCAACTATAAAGACATCAGACAGGAAGGGCATACCCTCTTCGCCGAGGTTTTCGTCTCCACATTTCACAACGGCGAGAGTCGGTGTTTTTGGGCCACGGCCACGCCGCTGTTCGACCAGGAAGGGAATCCGGCCGGCGGCATAGAATCGATCCGCGACATTACCAGCTACAAACAGGCCGAGGAGAGGAGGACCCTTCTGGAGTCACAGCTCCATCATGCCAGGATGATGGAAACCCTCATGATCCGGCTGGGACATGACCTGAGAACCCCCTTGACGCCGCTGTTTGCGCTCTTTCCCCTGATCAGGGAGCGGATTGCCGATCCCGAACTGCGGAGGATGGTTGACATCTGCTGCAAAAGCGCCGCATCCGTGAAGAAGCTGGTGGACAGGGCCCAGATGCTGGTGCGCCTCTCCGCCACGATCAGAACGGAAGAGTTGATGTGCATCCCCCTTGTTTCCGCGGTAGAAAGAGCCCTTGCCGACAGTTCCGACAGCATGGCTCAAAATCATGTCGCCTGCCGGAACGAGGTTGCCCCATCCATTGTCGTTCGAGCAGTGCCGGATCAACTCAAGGAGCTCTTCGCCAATCTGATTTCGAACGCGGTCCGCTTTTCCCCGAAAAACGGGGTGATCCGGATCACCGCCGAGCAGCTGGAGGAAACGGTGACGGTAGCGGTACATGATGATGGGATCGGCCTTGACCCCGATCACCTGGAGAGCATCTTTGACGAGTTCTTCAAGGCGGATGAGTCGCGCCACGATCTCGATGCTCCCGGTCTCGGCCTTTCCATCTGCAAGAGGATCGTTCTCAACCATAATGGCCGGATCTGGGCCGAAAGCCCTGGAATAGGCCAGGGAACAACCATCAAATTTACCATTAATGAAAAAGGTGCTGACCGTCGATATGACATGTAAAGGAGTCGAAATGATGGATCCCAAGGTGATGCTGGTCGATGATGAGGAGCTGATCAGGGAGTCGGTTGAGATGTTTTTCCAGTCAGTGGAAATCGGGATTCTGACCGCGGCGAGCGGCGAAGAATGCCTGGGACACCTGAAGGAAGGTTTCCGGGGAATAATCCTGATGGATGTCATGATGCCGGACATGAACGGCTGGGACACGATCCGCAGGATCGTGGAAAACGATCTCTACGATGGCAACATTATTGTCATGCTTACGGCCCTGGATGCACCCGACAACAAGATGGAGGGGATTCAGGAGTACGTCACCGACTATCTGACCAAACCGTTTGATCCGGATGCGCTGATGGAACTCCTCCAGTATTATTCCGGCCTGCTGAATGCGATAGAGGCCGATGATGGCCAATAACAACGTTGTCATGATCGGGGTCTCGACCGGTGGACCGATAACCCTCAAGCGGCTGTTCGCCGAACTTCCGCCGCTGGACGCCGCCTTTGTCATCGTGTTGCACATCCCCCCCGGCATGGATTACAAGATAGCCAGGGGGCTTGACGCCGTGGCCTCCATGCCGGTGGTACTGGCGGAGAATGGCGAATACCTGCGGAAGGGGTGCATCTACCTCGCCCCGGGAGGTTTTCACCTCAGGCTTGAGGGGAACAGCCGCATCATCCTGGAGGAAGGGGCGCGCGTCAACTTTGTCCAGCCTTCGGCTGATGTGGCGCTAAAATCACTGCTGAAGCCGCTGAAGCGCGGCCGGATCATCGGGGTGATTCTGACCGGGATGGGCAAGGATGGCGCCGAAGGAATCCGGCATGTCAAGGAGATCGGAGGGACGACCATCGCCCAGGACCAGAAATCGTCGGCAATTTACGGCATGCCCAAGGCTGCCGTGGAAACCGGCGCGGTGGACTTTGTCTTTCCTCCACCGAAAATCGGGAAAAAACTGATCGAACTGCTGAGCTGAAACAAGGATCGATTGCGCTGCCAGCATGAAACAATAACCAGCATGAAACAATAAAGGATTCTCAGTGCCGATAAACTATTACCAGCAGATCAGGCGTCGCTTCATATTCGCTGTCACAGCCGTGCTGACGTTGCTGGCCGGGCTGTTCTGCTGGCATGCCGTCCACGAATACCGGCTGCTCGTCACCTACGGCAAACTCGCCAATATCCCGATTGTGTCCGTGCCCCCCCTTGACCGGAACGAAGTTGTTGCGTCATGGCTGGCCTATATCTACAAGCAGAGTGCAATCGCCTTCCTGCTTTCCGCCTTTATCGTCCTGCTTCTTCTTGTTTTCCTCCGGCAGCTGCGCCGCCTTGAGCAGACCTCCATGGAGCTTGAAGCGAAGCAGTGCGAATTAGTCGGCAAGTCCGCACAGATCATCGCAGCGGCCAATGAATGGCGGGGCACCTTCGACGCGATTGAAGATGCGGTGTGGGTCATGGACATGGACCGGCGGATCATCCGCGCCAACAAGGCCACGCAGGCGATATTCGGCAAATCGCCGCGGGAGATCATCGGCCTGCACTGCTGTCAGGCGACCTACGGCAAGATTCCGTCCCGGAAAGACTGCCCGTTTGAGGGAATGCTGAAAACGGGAAAACGTGCCTCTGCCCAGCTGTGCAGGAAGAGCAGCTGGTTTGAAGTCTCGGTCGACCCGATTTTCGCCGAAACCGGAGAAATCATCAAAGCGGTGTTTATCGCCAAGAATATCGATGAGCTGAAGAAGGCCGAGCTGCGCGAGCATGTCCGTTCCGAAATCCTGGAGCGCATTGCCCGAGGCGAGCCGCTCCCCCAGTTACTTGCGTTCATCGCCACCGTCATACAAAAGGAACGGCCGGAGGCACTCTGTTCCATCATGCTGGCTGACGAGGATGGCAAACACCTGGTGAACGGCGCCGCCCCGAGTCTGCCCGAATTCTACAACCTTGCGGTCAACCGCACCCGGATCGGCGAAGGGGTCGGCTCGTGCGGCACGGCCGCTTTCCGCAAGGAACGGGTCGTGGTGGAAGATATCGATAACCACCCCTTCTGGAAAGGATTTGCGCCTGCACAGGAGGCGGGGCTTCGCTCCTGCTGGTCAGAGCCGATCATATCTTCTGCCGGTCAGATGCTCGGCACCGTCGCCATATATCATCGTCATCCGGCCGCCCCTGGATGTGAAGAAATCCATCTGATCAAGCAGGCGGCAGCCTTTGCCGGGATCGCCCTGGAACGGAGCAAAAGCGAGGCGGAGCGTGCCGAGCTGGAGCTTCAGCTGGGACAGTCGCAGAAGATGGAGGCGATCGGCCACCTGGCCGGTGGCGTGGCCCACGATTTCAACAATCTGCTGACCCCGATCATTGTCTATGCTGACATGCTCAAGCGGGCGCTGACCAATGAAGAAAAGCTGCTGCCCAGGATTGACGGCATCATCAAGGCCTCTCACAAGGCACGAGACCTGACCCAGCAACTGCTCAGTTTTGGTCGCAAGCAGGTCATGCAGATGCAGATCGTAGATCTGAACGAGGTTATTTCGTCATTTCACTCCATCATGCGGCAGACGCTGCGGGAAAGCATCGACATCAACCTGCAGCTTTCCGCGTACCCCACCATCATCCGCGCAGACCGTTCCAAGCTCGATCAGGTCATTCTCAATCTGGCCATCAACGCCCAGGACGCCATCGGCAATATCGGTCGGGTTACCGTGGAAACCGGTCAGGTCATGATCGACGATGAATATGCCCGGCTGCGTCCGGGGATGGAAACAGGGCTGTATGCCCTGCTGTCATTCAATGACAGCGGCTGCGGCATGAGCGATGAAATCATGCGGCATATTTTCGAGCCGTTCTTTACCACCAAGCAGGTCGGTCATGGTACGGGGCTTGGCCTGGCCAACGTGTACGGCATCGTCAAGCAGCATAAAGGCTATATCGACGCCCAGAGCAAGGTCGGAGTGGGTACGACATTCACCATTTACATCCCTCTGGTCGATGAAAAACCGGACAGCTCCGCACAGGACAAGGAAGGGCATGCAGTGGCGCCGGCCGGGAACGAGACGATCCTGCTGGTCGAAGACAATGAAATGGTGCGGGTAATGGCGGCCGACCTGCTGGAAGGTTTCGGTTACCGGGTTCATGTCGCGGACCACCCTGAAAAGGCCCTGGAACTGGTCAGTCGGCACCCGGAGAGGATCGACCTGGTGATCACCGATGTGGTGATGCCGGCCATGAATGGCCAGCAGCTTTTTGAGCGGATCAACGCGGAGCGACCGGATATCGACCGGGTACTGTACATATCCGGCTATACCAACAACATCATCGTGACCACCGACGCATCTGCGGAGGAAACCCATTTCCTGCCGAAGCCCTTCACCCTGGACGCACTTGTCGAAAAGGTCCGGGGCTTGCTGCACAAGACGCAGGCCTGATCCGCGCATTTGCCCGATATCCCCGCCCCCCGGTCCATCTCAGTTTCTCCCCGGATAAACATCTATTCTCAAGAGTTTCACCATCCTGCCGATGAGATGCATATACCTTGGAACGAGGAATGCGTGACGGCAAGCGGAATACCCATCATCCTGGTGATCGACGACGAATGCGCAGTGCTGGAAAGCATCGGCATGTATCTGGACGACTGCGGTTATCGAGCCGTTACGGCCGGCAACGGTCGTGACGGCCTGGCCGCCTTTGTGCAGCATAAGCCGGATGTGGTGTTCACCGATCTGCGGATGCCGGAGATGGACGGACTCGCCGTCATTCGGGAAATCAAGGCGCTGAGCCCGGATACGCCTGTAGCGGTCATCTCCGGAACCGGTGTCGTTGCCGATGCCATTCAGGCCGTCAAGTTGGGCGCATGGGACTATATCACCAAGCCGGTGGTAGATCTGGCGGAAATCGATCTGGTGGTACGCCGGGCGCTGGAGCACCGGGACCTGCGCAACGAGGTTGCCGCCCTGCGAGACGGGATGCTGGCGGTGAAACTGCGGCGGCCGGAAGCCTTTGCGTCAATCGTCTCCGCTGACACGGCCATGCAGCGCATCTTCCAGTATATCGAGGCCGTTGCCCCTTCAACCCAACCGGTTCTGGTCAGCGGACCGACCGGGACCGGCAAGGAGCTGGTTGCCCGGGCAATCCATGCGGTAAGCGGCCGCAACGGCGCTTTCGTAGCGGTAAATCTCGGGGGGCTGGACGACCAGATGTTTTCCGACACCCTGTTCGGTCACGTGCGCGGGGCCTTTACCGGTGCGGACCGCTTGCGTGAAGGCATGCTTGCCCAGGCTGCGGGCGGCACGCTCTTTCTGGATGAAATCGGCGAACTGGCGGAAACCTCGCAGGTGCGCCTGCTGCGCCTGTTGCAGGAGAATGAGTATTTCCCCCTGGGCTCCGACACGCCGCGCAAGAGTCAGGCCCGGATCGTCGCCGCCACCAATCGTGACCTCGCCGAGCGGGTGAAGGAGGGGGGCTTTCGGCAGGATCTCTACTTCAGGCTCTGTACCCATCAGGTCACAATCCCTCCCCTCGCCGCCCGTCGCGGCGACATCCCGCTTCTGTTGACGAGCTTTGTGGCCGAAGCTGCCGCAATGTTCGGCAAAACGGTTCCCCAGGTTCCTGCCGAACTCAGCCGCTACCTGGCATCCTATGAATTTCCCGGCAATGTGCGGGAGCTCAAGTCTATGGTGTTCGACGCGGTGGCCCAGCACTCCCGCGGGCCACTGGGAAAGGATAGTTTTCTGCAGGCCATGGGGCGCTGCGCTGCACCGGAAATGAGCCCGGCTTCGGCTGCCCTGGCAGGAGTGCCCGGTGAGGGGGACAGCCACTTCCCGACGCTGAAAGAGGCTGAGGAGAAGCTGATTCGCAGGGCGCTGGAGCTGGCAGGAGGGAATCAGGGGGTTGCGGCCCGTTATCTCGGTATCACGAGGCAGGGGCTGAATAAAACGCTGAACCGCTGGAAACAACGCGGGTCTGTTGAGAGTCCGGGAGCGGGCGCGTAAATGAACGGCCCGGAATCAGGCAATCGCACGGCCGAAAAGGCCCTGGCGTCGAGCGTCCCCAACTACCGCGAACTGGTGGAGAGTACCAACAGTATCATCATCCGGATGGACATGGCGGGACGCATGATTTTCTGCAATGAATTCGCCCGGCGTTTTTTCGGCTATGAGCGGGACGAACTCTTGGGGCAACCGATTGTTGACACCATTGTCCCGCAAATCGAATCGACCGGTCGCGATATGCGGCGGGTGATTGCCGCCATCTGTGCCGATCCCGATCGCCATGCGTTGAGCGAGAACGAAAACATCACCAGGGACGGCCGCCGAGTCTGGGTGTCCTGGGCAAACAAGGCGCTGTCGGTGGTTCCGGGGCAGGAGCCCGAGATCCTGTGCGTCGGCCAGGATATTACAGAGAAGAAGCGGCTGCAGGCACTGATGCTTGAAACGGAGAAAATGGTGACCATTGGCGGACTGGCTGCGGGTATGGCCCATGAACTTAATAATCCGCTCGGCGCCATTATCCAGAGCGTCCAGAACCTGCGGCGCCGGCTATCCTGCGGACTCCCGGCCAATGAGGAAGTGGCAGACGAGGAGGGGATCGACATTGTAGCGCTACAGCGTTATCTCGAACGGCGGGGCATTTTTGAGATGCTGACCCACATCACATCTGCCGGCACACGGGCGGCGGACATCATCGCAAAAATGCTTGCCTTCAGCCAGAAGAGTGTCATCGGCCGGACCGATGTGCGGTTGTCGGAACTCATGGACAGGGCGATTGATCTCGCCGACTGTGATTACGACCTCAAAAAGCGGTATGATTTCCGGGGCATCACCATCAGCCGCGACTACGACCCGACGCTGCCGCCCGTGGTGGCGAACGTGGCGGAAATCGAACAGGTCATGTTCAATCTGCTGAAGAATGCGGCCCAGGCACTGGCGGAGCGCCCGGCGGACCGGCTGCCGCGAATCGATGTCAGGATCGGGGCACTGGACGGCTTTGCCGTCATTGAGGTGGCAGATAACGGTCCCGGCATCCCAGCCGCCGTCCGGTCCCATATCTTTGACCCATTCTTCACGACAAAACAGGTCGGCGAGGGGACGGGCCTTGGGTTGTCGGTTTCCTACGCCCTCATTGTACAGCATTACCAGGGGTCCATTCAGGTGGATTCCCGTGAGGGAGAAGGCGCCCGGTTCACGGTGCGTCTGCCGTGTGAAAGGGCTAAGCGGATGGCAAACAGGACTGACGCATGAACGAGCGGTCGATCAAGATATTGCTGGTTGACGATGAAGAGCTGGTCAGGTCTGCGGTACGGGACTGGCTGGAAGACGAAGACTTCCAGGTTTCCGAAGCAAAGTCCGGTGCAGATGCCCTGGAGCTGTTGGCAAAGGAGAGTTTCGACTGCGGCATTCTCGACCTGCAGCTTGCCGACATGAGCGGGGTCGAAGTGCTGAAGGCTGCGCGGTACGCAGGTAAGAACCCGGCCTGGCTGGTCATGACCGGCAATCTGGGCGGGATCATGTATCAGGAACTCAGGGAATTGGGCATTGCCGACGATGCCATTTTGCAGAAGCCGATCTTCGACATGCAGACCTTCTCAAACAGGATTCTCAGGTCCGTAGTGCGTTGTTCATCAGCCGCATGACTATGTGGGGATGTCTTCCACTATGAGAATAATTTCTTTAAACCTGCCCAAATCCCTCCTTGCTGGGGCGTCTTATAGTCATTAGTAGTTGAGTGCCACTACATCGTGGACAATTTTTTGTGCCATGACATCGTGGACACTCAACATTTAAGTATTACATCTTCGATGGTTACTGACATGAGCTTACCTCTATGTAGCCAATTTATACCTAACTGCTCGTCCTTGCCCCTCTCTTTTCAGTATCTCAAGCTCGGTAAGTTGGTCCAGCTCGCGGAAGGCTGTCGCACGGCTGCAATGAGTCATGGACGTATATTTCTGTGTCGTCATCCCACCATCGAACCCTCCCGGGCCTTCGTCAAGAAGACGGTTGATGGCCTTCTTCTGCCTATCCGTCAGCTTTTCCTGGGCATGAGTCCGCCAGAACTCCGACTTCGAAAATACTCCGTTAAGAATGTCCTCGGAACGGGCAATAGCCCGGGCAAAGCTGCCGAGAAACCAGGCCAGCCACTCGGTGATGTCGCATGTCCCCTTCTGCGACCTCTCCAGGATGTCGTAGTAGCTTTCCCGCTCCGCCATGATCTGGGTGGAGAGGCTATAGCAACGGACCCGCTGCATGTCATCCTGGGCAAGCGCGAGATCGGTGAGGGCACGGGCTATCCGCCCATTGCCGTCCTCGAAGGGGTGGATGGTGACGAACCAGAAGTGGGCGAGAGCGGCCCGGATTATCCCCTCGACCTTACCCTTGCTCTCATCCCACCATGACAGGAAGCGTCCCATTTCCTTGTGCACCTGCCCTGATGGCGGGGCCTCGAAATGGACCTTTTCCCTCCCGACCGGACCGGAAACGACCCGCATCGGCGCCTCTCCTTCCCGCCAGCCGCCCACCTTTATCTTGTGCATCCCGGAATAGCCGGAAGGAAACAGCGCCGCCTGCCACCCCCATAACCGTTCCGGTGTCAACGGCTTGTCGAAATTCTGGGTGGCGTCGAGCAGAACGGTAACAAGGTCGTCAATGCGGCGGTCAACCGGCATGCCGGCAGACGGCAGACCCAACCTCCGCGCAACCGAGGAGCGGACCGAACGGACATCCAGCTCCTCCCCCTCGATGGCGGAAGTCTTTATCGTCTCCTCCACAAGGATTTCCGCCTGGGCCTGATTGTCCAGGTTGAACCCGAGCCCGGCGATCCTGCTGAGGAGCTTGCACTATTTGCGGAGGTACTGGTCTTCTCCCCGCAGCCAGTCTTCACGCACGGGGGTGAAGAACTCGATGAACGCGGAGTCCTCCAAGGCACCGATCCCATGGGGGACGTTCGGGGGGATGATCACGATATCACCCGCCCTAGCCACCAATTCCCGATCATCGAACGTAAACTTCAGAGAGCCGGAGGAGATCAGGCAATACTCCTCATTGGGGTGGGAATGGCGTGGCGCCCCGCCTCCGCGCTGCACGGAAAAATGCGCCAGCGTGCCATTTTCCCCGGAAACCATCCGGCGCGTCAGGGTTTCGCTCAGTTTTTCCTTCTCCATGGCTTCCCAGGTCGTCTTCGTGATCTCGCTCATTTTTCCTCCCCGTCGCGTGCGTACAATCCCGCCCCGACCACGTACCTCTCCGCGCCGTGCCGCACCATCCGCACGTAGGAGTGCTTCCGGGCGGGCACATTCCTGCCGGGCTTGTACCAGTAGTAATCCACCCAGGCGCTGCCGTTTTTCGCGGCCGCTTCGAGGTACTCCCGGACCAGGTACTTCCCCTTGAGGTCTTGCTCACCCATGAGATTCTTCCCTTCCAGGCTGGGCTGGGCGGGATTCACCAGCTCGTTTCCGTTCATGTCCTCCACGAACACGTAGGTATCCATGAACAGAAAGGGACCCGTCTTGTCGCGCAGCTCACCGAAGGCTTCCTTCCCGCTGCTGGCGATCAGTGCGGCCGCACGATTCACCAGATCCTCGATGAATGACCTGTTCATGTCCATGTTGTAGATCCCGCAGCCGATGACATATCGCTTGCCGGAAGGGAAAGTCACCCGCTTCACGAACGTGGATTTCCAGGTGGGGAAGATATCCCCCGGCTCGGGGTACATGTAGTGGACCCAACCCTCGCCCGACGGAGTGGCGGCCGCCTCGAGGAACATCCTGCCGATCGGCCTCCCGAGCACATCCTTCAGATTGCTCACATCCCGCCCCTCCCACTCCGGGTTTGCGGCATGGAAGACCCTGACCCCCTCCACCGTCCAGACAAAGAAGTAGGTATCGTAGCGGAACCACTTCGACCCTTTCTCGCGAAACGCTGGATACGCCCTTTCGCCGCTTTGTTCAAAGACGGTCGCCGCCTCCCGCACCAGCGCCATCAGCTCCGGCGCGGTTATTTTTCGGGTCGTGGCGATGGCCTTGGGGGCATCGGCCAGGTAGACCCCGCAGCCGACAAGCACCCATTGGTTCCCGAGCCGTGCCTTCTTTACGTAGGCCGACTTCTGCGTGGAAACGCTATCCCCCGGCTTCGGCCACATGTAGTCCACCCAGCCGGAACCAGTGGTCTGCGCGACCGTGAGCATCTCACGGATCAGTTTCTTCCCCTGGCTATCCTTCACGTCGATAATGTTGCGCCCCTCCAGGCTCGGAAAGCCGGGGTTCACCAGATCGACGCCGTCCATATCGATTACGAAGATATAGGCGTCCTTGAACCGGAACGGCCCTTTCGGATCATGGAAACGCCCGAAGGCCCCCTTCCCAAGACTGTCGATTTCTCCGACGGCGTTCGTCACCGCATCCACCACAAACGCCCGCTCCATCTCGTCGTTGTACATGCCGCTGCAAACGATGTAGTCCTTGCCGGACGCCCCCCGCACGAGTCGCGCGTAGCTGCTCTTCCACCGCGGGAGGAGCCCGCCGGGCACGGGCCATTGGTAGTGATACCACCCCTCCGGTTTGCCGGGGGTAGCGGTTGCCGCGTCGATGAGGCCGCGGATGATCGGTTTCCCGTTGATGTCCTTCAAGGCCAGCTGGTTCTTCCCTTCCAGCGCCGGGTCGGGATGGACGAGCATGTTCCCCTCGAGATCGAGGACAAAGATGTACTTCTCGTTGTGCCGCCATCGGCTGCCGGGACGACCCAATTCGCGAAACGACGCATCCCCCCTTGTGCGGACCAGTTCAGCGGCGTCGGCCACCAACCGGACGAGATCGCGGGTTTCCGCTTTCTCGTAAACGGTCTGGGCGTTGCCGGTGAATGGAAGCACCAGAAAAGAAGCCGCAAAACAGAGGAGCGTGACCATTCTTCGCACGAACATGGAGGATCCTCCTTGTGCAAGACCTTCGGGCGAAAGCGGGCGGTGACAAAAAAAGGCTGGACAGCCCGAAACGCATCTTCGGCAGCCCAACCTCCTTTTCATCGCAAACCGCGGATTCCGCGGATGGTTCAACCTCGACGGGATGTTTTTTACTGGCTTCAACTACATTTTACAGACCGCTTTCGGAAATGCAAAAGTGCCCGCGGACATGTCGAGGGAGATGCCGCGGCAATAAAAAAGGGACCTGACTACTAAAGCCAGGTCCCTGATGGCAACCGCTTTGGGCGATTCACCTTCCGATGCTGTGAGGGATTATATCCTTCCGCTGCTTGATTGAGCGTCATACGCAACCTATTGATAATATCGATAGCAATGCCCGGTTATTAACAAATTATCCATTTGCCATTCAAGCCTTCTGTTGATATCAATAACTCAACTTTCGCAGTTGGCAAAAATATGTAACGTGCTGTAATTATTAATAGTATAGCGTCGCAATCTGGGTTAAAATGGCTTTGTTCCCCAACAAATCCACTAGCACAGAAAGGCGACGCTATGAACCAGATTGTACCAGAGACTGCTGTTGTGAACAGGCATCGAACTTTGACCCACCATCGGCGTCAAACTGAGACCCGTCTACATCTATAACACCCTTATTTCCCAATCATATTACCTATAGGTGGGTCAGCCTTGGGCGCCGATGGTGGGGCAAAATCGAAAGCCGATTCACACGTCTGTTGCTTGTTCTAGCGTACTACCTGCGTCAACATCTGCGTCAGGGCAATAAAAAAGCCAGCTAGCTGTTTAAGCTAACTGGCTGAATTTATTTGGTTGCGGGGACAGGATTTGAACCTGTGACCTTCGGGTTATGAGCCCGACGAGCTACCAGACTGCTCCACCCCGCGGCAACTTAATGTTTGTACCACAGACGTAACTTTTATGTCAATAAAAAGTTTCACGGAACGGATATATTTAACTATTGCTCCTTTGCCGCACCGCTTCGAACAAAAGAATACCGCCGGCAACCGAGGCGTTGAGGGAATTCACGCCCCCCCGCAGCGGGATCGAAACCAAATGGTCGCATTTCTTCCTTACGAGCGGCCTGATCCCCTCCCCTTCGCTGCCGATGACCAGGGCCACGGCCCCGGTCAGATCCTGGTCGAAAATGGAAAGGGGCGAAGCGCCGTCCGCGCCGTAGATCCAGAACCCCGCCCGCTTCAGTTCCTCAAGGGTATGGGCGACGTTCGTCACCTCTGCGACAGGAATGGTCTCGATGGCACCGGCCGATGCCTTCTCTACCGTCGCCGTCACCCCCACAGCCCGGTCCCGGGGGATTATCACCCCTTGTGCGCCGGCACAAGCGGCGCTGCGGATCAATGCGCCGAGGTTGTGGGGGTCCTGCACGCCGTCCAGCACGAGCAAAAGCCCCTCAGTGCCTGGGGTACCGCATTTTTCGAGGATGTCGGACAATTGTGCGTAGACAAAGGGCTCAACCCTGAGGGCCACCCCCTGGTGATGCTCGGTGCCGCAGAGGCGGGCCAGGTCCCGCTTGTCACGCTGCCTGACAGGCACCCCCTTTTCGGCCGCCAGGGTGAGGAGCTTTTCCAGGCGCCGGTCGCTACCGCTGGCGGCCACAAAAAGCTCGAAGACCCTCCGCTTTCCGCGAAGGGCCTCCGTGACAGGATTCAGCCCGTATACTATTTCATCTTTCATAATGTGGTCCTTTGCCATACGGCTCGACGACAAACCTTACCGTCAGGCTTCCACCGCCATGATCTCTTCGATGATGGCCTCGGCGGCCTCTACCGGCTTTGGCGCAGCGGCAATGGGACGGCCGACCACCAGGTAGTCCGACCCGGTCCTGACCGCTTCTGCCGGCGTCATGATCCGTTTCTGGTCGTCGGTTGAGGCGAACGCGGGACGAACGCCCGGGGTGACGATGAGGAAATCCTTGCCGCACGCCTCGCGAATGAGGGGGACCTCCTGCGGAGAGGCGACGACCCCGTCGATCCCCGCCTTTTTGGCCAGAAGCGCCAGTTTCACGACCATCTCCGGAACCGGGATGTTGATCCCCACGTCCCGCAGCGTCTCTTCATTTGACGACGTCAGGATGGTAACCGCAAGCACCTTGCCCCGCTCCCCCCCCTTGAACTCCTTGTCCAGGGTCTCGACGGTCTTGGCCATCATTTCATAACCGCCGAGCGCATGGAGGTTGAAGAGCTTCACCCCCATCCGGGCCGCCTCCAGTGAAGCCATGGCCACCGTGTTGGGGATGTCGTGGTACTTCAGATCGAGAAAAACCTCGCCGCCGCATTTCTGGATCATCCGCACCGCCGCAGGGCCGCAGGAGGTGAAGAGCTGCTTCCCCACCTTGAACATCCCAACGTGGGGGGCAAGGAGGTCCGCCCACTGCTCCACTTCGCTGAACCCATGCACATCGAGGGCAAATATTATCTTGGAACGCGCTTCGTCTCTGGTCATAACAATCCCCTAAAACATGGGAACTGGGAACTAGTGGATTAGAGTTTATACCGATCCCAAGTCCCCGATCCCCGATCACGTTTTTACTGTTTTAACGCTTCACCGACCGCTGTTTTCACCTTCTCCACCGCGTCGGCAACCGGGAGCAGTTCCACCCCGCCGGTCTTCCTGTCCTTCAGCTCCACCTTCCCTTCGGCCAGGTTCTTCGCCCCCACCACGATACGGAGGGGGATGCCGATCAGGTCGGCGTCCTTGAACTTGAAGCCCGGACGCTCATCCCGGTCGTCCAGGAGTACTTCGACCCCGGCAGCGGCAAGCTGCGCATAGATCGCCTCGGAACAATCCCTGACCGGCTCTTCCTTCATGTTCAGGGCGGATATGATGCAGTGGAACGGGGCAATGGGAAGGGGGAAGATGATGCCGTTTTCGTCGTGGTTCTGCTCGATGCAGGCGGCCACGGTGCGGCCGATGCCGATGCCGTAGCACCCCATGAAGATGATCTGCTCCTTGCCGTCCGCATCCAGGTAGGTCGCTTTCATCGCCTTGGAATACTTGGTGCCGAGCTTGAAGACGTGCCCAACCTCGATGCCGCGCCACATTTCCAGGGTGCCCCCGGCGCAGCGGGGACAGGAGTCGCCGAGGACGACATTGCGGATGTCGGCAAAGACGGAGGCGGTGAAATCCCGCTCCAGATTCACGTTCTTCAGGTGCAGGTCCTTGGAGTTTGCGCCCGTAACGAAGTTCTTCATTCCCTGTACCGCCAAGTCGGCAATGATCTTGACGCCGATCCCCACAGGCCCGGCAAAGCCGGTCGGTGCGCCAGTCACCTTCAGCACCACATCGTCGCCCGCCATCTCAAGGAGGTCACAACCGAGCAGGTTCTTCAGCTTGATCTCGTTCAGCTCGTGGTCACCGCGCAGAAGGACCACAATGGGCTCGTTGTCCGCCAGCAGCACCAGGGTCTTTACCAGCGCCGATGCATGGACATCGAGGAAGCCCGCGACATCTTCGATGCTCTTCTTGTCCGGCGTCGCGACCTTTTCGAGCGGACGCGCCTCGGCGTGGTCCGCAGCACCGGTCTGCCGGGCTTCGGCCTTTTCCACGTTGGCCGCATAATCGCAGGCGGTGCAGGAGACTATGGCGTCCTCGCCCGATTCTGCGAGGACCATGAATTCGTGGGAATAGGAACCGCCGATGCTGCCGGTGTCCGCCTCCACGGCGCGAAACCTGAGGCCGCAGCGCTCGAATATACGGCGGTAGGCTTGGTACATCTTGTCGTAGGAGGTGTCCGCCGCCTTTTCATCCACATCGAAGGAATAGGCGTCCTTCATGATGAACTCGCGGCCGCGCATGAGGCCGAAGCGAGGGCGGATCTCATCCCGGAACTTTCCCTGTATCTGGTAGAGGTTGATCGGCAACTGACGGTAGCTCTTCACCTCGCGGCGCACCAGGTCCGTAATGACCTCCTCGTGGGTCGGTCCCAGACAGAACTCGGTATCCTTCCGGTCCTTGAAGCGAAGGAGTTCCTTGCCGTACTGCTCCCAGCGCCCTGACTCCTGCCAGAGTTCGGAAGGCTGGACGGTCGGCATCAGGAGCTCGATGGCGCCGGCGCGGTTCATCTCCTCCCTGACAATGTTTTCCACCTTGCGGATGGAGCGAAGCCCGAGCGGCAGGTAGTTATATACGCCCGCCGCCAGCTTGCGGATCATCCCGGCGCGCAGCATGAGCTGGTGGGATATGACCTCCGCATCGGAAGGGGTCTCCTTGACTGTTGGTATAAAATACTGAGAATAACGCATGATCGATTCCTTTTTTCGTATTAAAACAGGGGCGCATGCCATGCGCACCTACCTCATTCACCCTTCACGGCCTCCAGCACCTCAGCCACCAGGGCGTCGGCCAGTTCATTCTCCGGCACCTTGCGGACGATCTCGCCATGGCGGAAGAGTAACCCCTCCCCCTTGCCGCCGGCAATGCCCACATCGGCCTCCCTCGCCTCGCCGGGACCGTTGACCACGCATCCCATGACCGCAACGGTAAGCGGTTTGTCGATGCCCCTCAATCTCTTTTCCACCTCTTCGGCCACGTGGATGAGATTGATCTGGCAGCGGCCGCAGGTAGGGCAGGAAACGAAGTTGATCCCGCGCTGCCTGTGCCCTATCGCCTTCAATATCTCGAAACCGACCCGCACCTCATCCACCGGATCGCCGGTCAGGGATACGCGCATTGTGTCGCCGATCCCGTCGGCCAGGAGGATGCCGAGCCCCACCGAAGACTTGATGGTCCCCGAGAATACGGTGCCCGCCTCGGTAATGCCGATATGGAGGGGGTAATTTACCGCGTCCGAGAGAAGCCGGTAAGCCGATACGGTCTTCATCACGTCGGAAGCCTTGAGCGATATCTTTATCTGGTCGTAGCCGAGCTCTTCGAGGATGCGCACGTGCCCCAGCGCCGACTCCACCATGGCCTCGGCCGTGGGATGGCCGTACTTCTGCAACAGCTCCTTCTCCAGGGAGCCGGCGTTGACACCGATGCGGATCGGCACCCGACGCTCCGAAGCAGCCTGTACCACCTCAGCCACTTTCCACCGCTCGCCTATGTTGCCCGGGTTGAGCCTGAGGCCGTCGATCCCTCCGTCCAGCACCTTGAGGGCCAGCTTGTAGTCGAAATGGATATCGGCTATGACCGGCATCGGGCTTTGCGCCTTGATCCTGCCGAGCGCTTCGGCCGCGTCCATATCCAGCACTGCGCAGCGGACCAGCTCGCACCCCGCTTCGGCAAGCCTCCCGATCTGCGCAAGGGTTGCGGACACGTCACGGGTATCGGTGCTGCACATGGATTGCACGGAGCATGGCGCCCCGCCCCCAATCTTTACATC
>DAIEGL010000061.1 GCA_027356255.1 Geobacter sp.
CAGATCACCGGCTGGGCCAATGAGATCGCCGGACTGGTGGAGAAAAACATCGGAGGAAGCACACATGGCTAAACTGGGGGTCAACATCGATCACGTCGCCACCATCCGCCAGGCGAGGGGAGGCGCAGAGCCCGACCCGACTGCCGCCGCTGCCATCGCAGAGCTGGCCGGCGCCGACGGCATCACAATCCATCTGCGTGAAGACCGCAGGCACATCCAGGACCGCGACCTGAAGCTTCTGCGCCAGACCGTGAAAACCAGGCTCAACCTGGAGATGGCCGCCACCGACGAGATGATCAACATTGCCATATCCGTCAAGCCCGACATGTGCACCCTGGTGCCGGAGAAGCGGCAGGAGCTGACCACCGAGGGGGGGCTCGACGTACGGCTCAACCTGGAAAGCGTAAAAGATGCGGTGCAAAGGCTCCAGGACGGCGGACTGATCGTCAGCCTCTTCATTGATCCCGATCCGGACCAGATCAAGGCGGCCGACCGGACGGGCGCAGACTACATCGAGATCCATACCGGCGCCTTCGCCGAAGCCCAGGACTGGAAGAGCGAACAGGCGGAGCTGTTGAAGATCGAGAACGCCATCAAGCTCGCCGGAAAGCTGGGGCTCGGGGTAAACGCCGGTCACGGGCTGAACTACGCCAACATCAAGAAGGTCGCGGCCCTGGGGGGGATAGAGGAGTTCAACATCGGCCACTCCATCATCTCCAAGGCGGTGCTGGTCGGCCTGGACCGGGCGGTGCGGGACATGGTGGACCTGGTGAAGTACGCCTGAAAGGCTGTGATTGGTGATTGGTGATTGGTGATTGGTGATTGGTGATTGGTGGGGCGCAGCTTGCTGCGCCCCTTTTTTTATGATTCTTCCGACTTTTTCGGGGACGGCTGTTGTGGCATCGGGAGTGAGTGACGGAGCCAAGTGTCTCTACCCCCCAATCACCAATCACCAATCACCGATTTAGGGAGGGAGAAGGTGAAGGTGGTCCCGTCCGGTTCCCGGCTCGTGAAGGCCACCTTTCCCTTCAGGTAGCGCTCGCCGAAGAGCTTCACGCTGTATGTGCCGATCCCCCTTCCTTCTGCCGCCTTGGTGCTGAAGGAGCGCTGGAAGAGCTGGAGCTGCACGTCCTCGGCCATGACGCCCGGGTTGTTGATGCGGAAGGCGAGCCGCCCGTCCTCCTCCGCGCAGGAAATGACCACCGTCCCCCCCGCCGGGGTCGCTTCCAGGGCGTTCTTGATGAGGTTTCCCAGGATCTTCCGCAGGATCGCCCCGTCGCTGATGATCCCGCACTCCGCCGTCTCGCCGAGGACCAGGTATCTGTCTGCCGTCACCTGATGGTTGGCGTAGAGCGCATGCACCTCGCGCAGGAGTCCCCCCACCTCGACGATCCCCAGGTCCGGTTTGAATTCCCCCTTTTCCGCAGCCAGAAGGCTCCGCTGGTACAGGATCTCGTCAACCAGCCTGCCGGAAAGGGTGACCATCCACTGCTTGTAGTGCATCTCATCTTCCGGCTGGATCAGGTTTTCGGTGGCGAGCGCCTCTGCCAGCCCCCGGATGCCGCCGGCCGTATTGACCACGTCGTGAAAGAAGACCTGCTCCAGAACCCGGCGCCGCTTTTCCGCGCTGATGTCCCGCATCACGAACAGATTCAGCCCCATGCCGGCGATCTCCACCGGCGTCACCACCACCTCCAGGTCAAGCGCGCACCATTCCCCCCGGTCAACCGTGATCGGGTATTCCCTGGCCGCCTGGGCATGGCGCCGCTCGCTCTCCACGATGGCCAGCACCGCCGCGCAGTTGCGGCAATGCCTGCCGCTGCCGCACCCGTTCGGGCTTTCATCGGCATGGATGCAGTTCAGGGCCTCGCCGGGGCGTACGCCTATCAGCGCCCGGGCGTCGGCAATGCCGAAGGCGTTCAAAAGGCGGCTGTTGGCGGCCAGCACCCTTCGCTCCCGGTCGAGGACCAGCACGTAATCCGGCATCGCCTCGATCATCGCCGGAATGACGGGGTCGAGCAGGCCACCTTCCGCAAGCGTGCCCCGCACGACGGCTTCAGGGGCACCGGTTTGTCGCTCATGCCGTGTCGTATCCATCATACCCTCCAATCTTCGTCTTTAATCTATCAATAGAAATTTTCAGCGTCAAGCTGGGATCGTGGCAGCACTTTGCCGGCATATCGGGCTTTCTGCGGATTTTTATGCCGGTAAATGCGAATGTGACTTATTGTGTCGCAATTTGGGCGTATGCTTCTCGGCAAGGCTGATGGTTTGTTAATGGTAAATAATGTTAACCGACTTGAATTAGTCCGGGTTTTGGAGGTATATGTGACGTGCCTTTGTGTAACACGTTGAAACGACTGTAAAAAATTTTACACTTTGGGTGGGGACGGATCCGGTGTTTGTACGGTTTCGTAGGGGCGGCCCCATGTGGCTGCCCGGTTTGAGAGGGTAGGAAGGTAGATACTGTATTGGGGAGGGGGTAATGGATTTTTGGGCGAAAACCACCGATGACGGCAAACCGGGAATTTCCGTTATTGAGCACATGGTCAATGTGGGGTGCGTGGCACAATGCATCGCTGCCTCAACGCCGGAACTGCTGAAACGCTTCAGTCTGCTCGCGCCCATTGTCGGAGCGCTTGCTGCGCTTCATGACCTCGGAAAATATCAATCGACTTTTCAGTTAACTTGAAAACTGTGGGCGACGCGGGAGCGTTCCCAGGCAGGAATTCCGGAATTCTTTAGAAAAGAGCCCGGCAGGTACCCGACTCATCCCCGCGTTGGCGGGGAACGGTAATGATCCCATATTTATGAAATAACCTGGGATACGGGTCATCCCTTGGTTAGGGAATGTGGAATAAGTGTATCATTTAAAAAATGCGAGGCAATTAAAACCTAGGATACTTAAGATACTTAATTGACCATGTTCATGCCAATGATATCCTTGCCGTAAATGTGCATTACGGGAGGGGTATGATGACGCTTTATATTGTTGCGTTGGCCGCTCTAGTGATCATAGTTAGCTTCTCAACGAATCATGTCACCGAAACACTCGCACTCCTTGTCGCACTTGTAGCAGTCATGAAAAAACGATAGGTCCTATTGGTTTAGGAGAGCACATGAACCAACGCTATTACCGATACTGGGGTAAAACGGAAAAAAACGGAAAACGGTATCACCTCCTGCCGTTCCACTGCCTGGATGTTGCAGCGGTGGGCTGGTTGCTACTTGATCCAGAAAAGCCGCTTTGCCAACATCTGGCTCGTCAGTTGGAGGCTGAGCCCGAATTATTGCAGCGACTGTTTGCTTTTTTTCTCTGTCTCCACGACAGCGGCAAATTTGCGGTTGCATTCCAGGGGTTAGTGCCAGACCTCTCGCCTGACCTTGTCCGGCCAAATGATAGGAAACAGTACACTGAACGCCACGATTCACTTGGCTTTGGGCTCTGGCAGGAAGAGGACGGCCTGCGCTACCGGTTGGAAGCGGAAGGTTTTGTGTGGTTTACCAATAGCTCCAATCCCCGACAACTTGGAAAGAACCTAGATCTCTGGATGGAAATCGTAACCGGCCATCACGGCATCCCACCGAAAAGCTCCAACCTTCATCTCGACAATTTCTTCGACAGACAAGATATAGAGGCTTCCTACCAATACCTGCTCGCGGTATTTGCGCTGTTCATAACCCGAGACATCGCGGAGATTCAGGCTGACAAGGCTTTTCACAAGCGGCTGAAGAGTGCTTCATGGACACTGGCCGGTTTGGTTGTGCTGGCTGACTGGCTCGGTTCCGGCCGCCATCCGGACACCTTTTGCCAGCACCAAATGCTACTCGATGATTACTGGCAAGATCACGCGCTCCCCTTTGCCGAAAAAGCGGTTTCCGACGCGCAACTTTCCCCTTCCGCCGTTGCACCATACGCCGGCTTATCGTATCTGTTCGATTTCATCACCACCCCCACCCCCTTGCAGCAGTGGGCAAGCAGTGTTGAACTGGCACCAACGAATCAGTTGTTCATTCTCGAAGACGTTACCGGGGCCGGAAAAACCGAGGCGGCACTGACCATGGCGCATCGCCTGATGGCAGATGGGCTGGCGGATGGCCTCTATGTGGCCTTGCCCACGATGGCGACTGCCAATGCCATGTACGAACGCCTTGGCAGTGCCTATCGGCGTTTGTACGCAGTTGATGCCGTGCCGTCGCTGATGCTGGCCCATGGCGCCCGACACCTTTCCGACGCCTTTCGAAAATCGTTCTTGCGACCCGACAATCGCTATGCGCAGGACCATTACGACCTTGGCGAAGAAACGGCCGAGGCCTTTTGCAGTGCCTGGCTTGCGGACAGCCGTAAAAAGTCTTTGTTGGCCGAGGTTGGCGTTGGGACCCTTGATCAGGCCTTGTTGGCGGTGCTGCCTGCCCGGCACCAGTCGTTACGCTGTCTGGGGCTTTCCCGAAAGGTGCTGCTAGTTGACGAGGTGCATGCCTACGATCCCTATATGAACCAGCTGTTGCAGGCGTTGCTCGAATATCACGCCTCGCAGGGGGGCAGCGCCATCCTCCTTTCCGCCACACTGCCTCACACCATGCGAACCCAATACCTGCAAGCCTTCTGCAAGGGTGCCGGTACGGAAGCACCGACTTTGATGGAGACAGAGCGCTATCCGCTGGCGACCCATTTCCCGGCACCCAAAGTGGTTGAAACGGTCGTGGCCACACGCCGGGAGGTGACGAGAACCGTTGCGGTAGCGCTCCTCGATAGCACCGAAGAAGCGTTGAGTCGTATCCGCGAGGCAGTTGGGAAGGGACAGTGCGTCTGCTGGGTGCGCAACACGGTTGGCGACGCCATCAAGACCTATCGTTTACTGGCGGGGCAGGAGTGGATGGACAAGGAGAGATTGTCGCTCTTTCACAGCCGCTTTGCCATGATAGACCGGCAGCGGATCGAGACGGAAACGTTGGCGTTGTTCGGTGAAAGGTCCACGGCGGAGCAGCGCTCTGGCCGGGTGTTGATCGCAACCCAGGTGGTGGAACAGTCCCTTGATCTTGATTTCGACATGATGATCTCCGATCTTGCACCGATTGATCTGCTCATCCAGCGCATGGGGCGTGAGCATCGTCATGTGCGCGATGCCGCAGGGAACAGACTGAGGTATGAGGGGGCAAAAGATCAACGGGAGGCGCCGGTGTTTTTTCTCTTCGGACCTCCTGCTACCGAAGACCCGACGGAGAACTGGCTGAAAGCGGTGCTGCCGGGCACCCAGGCCGTTTACCGGCATGTGGGGCAGTTGTGGCTGACGCAGCGGTTGCTTGCTGAGGCGGGCAAACTGAGCATGCCGGGAGATGCGCGTCACCTGATCGAGGGGGTCTATGGCAGCGAGGCGCAATTTGCGATTCCGGCTGCCCTTGAAACTCTCTCTTTGACGGCCGAGGGAGATGCCAGCGGCAAGAAGGGGATGGCAAACCTGAATGCCCTGAAGCTTTCAAAAGGGTACACATGGGCGAGTGCCGAGGACTCGGGCGGCTGGGAAGAGGAAGCAAAGATCCCGACGCGCTTGGGAGACGATACGGCGCGGGTGGCACTCGTCCGAGCAGACGGTGCAGGGTGGCGGCCGTATGCCGAAGAGGCGGATTTTACCTGGGACTTGAGCACGGTACAGGTGTCGCAGCATAGCTGGCAAAATGCGAGTGAGTTGGTCCCCGCTGATGTGCTGGCATCGCTGGATTCATTGAAGCAAGAGGTAAAAGCATTGAGGTGGGTCGAGCTGTTTCCGCTGACAGCGGAGCTTTCGGCTTGGTACAGCGTACTGACGGGATGGGGAATCCAGAAGGAGGGTACCGATGAATCTGATTAGAGATGCCTGGATACCGGTGATTCGGGCAAAGAGCGGCAAAGGGATGATAGCGCCCTGGCAGGTTGCCGAGCCGGATGATCCGGTAATGGAACTGGCTGCACCGAGGCCCGATTTTCAAGGGGCCATGTACCAGTTCCTGATTGGGCTGCTGCAGACCGGCTTTGCGCCGGAAGATCAGGACGAGTGGCAGGAGTACTGGCGCACGCCGCCGGATACGGCAATGTTGCGAACTCGATTGGAAACGTTGGCCGGTGCGTTTGAGTTCGACAAAGCGGACGGCCCGGCATTCCTGCAGGATTATGCGATGCCAGATGGCGAACCTAAGGGGATTGCGTCGCTTTTGATCGAGGCGCCCGGCGGTAAGACGGTCCGGGACAATCTGGACCACTTCGTCAAGCGCGGCAGTGTGATGCGCGTGTGCAAGAGCTGCGCTGCCATGGCGCTCTTCACGCTGCAGACAAACGCGCCATCGGGCGGGGTGGGACATCGGGTCGGATTGCGTGGGGGCGGGCCGCTGACGACCTTGGTGCTACCACCGGAGCAGACGCCGCTGTGGCAGATGCTCTGGTTGAACGTGCTCGACCGGGAGGATATGCCGGAACACCGGCAGGACCGGCTAGCAGGCGTGTTCCCATGGATGGGGCTGACCCGTACGTCTGAAAAGAACGGTTCGGAAACCACGCCGGGAAATGTCCATCCGCTCCAGGCTTATTGGGGGATGCCTCGCCGGATTCGTCTGGCATTCCCGTCAGACAACATCGTCGGCGATTGTGACCTGTGCGGCGCCCACGATGTGGAAGTGGTGGAGGAGTACCGGACCCGCAACTATGGCGTGAATTACGTCGGGGAATGGGTTCATCCGTTAACTCCGTACCGTTTCGACCCCAAGAAGGAAAAGCCGCCTTTGTCGCTCAAGGGACAGCAGGGCGGTCTGGGATATCGGCACTGGCTTGCCGTGACGCTTGCCGACGACGAAAAGGGCGATTGTGCTGCCAAGGTGATCAGGCGCTATTCGGAGCAGCGGGCGCGTGCGTTAAAGATCCAGCGGGCTGCCCGTCTCTGGTGCTTCGGGTTCGATATGGACAATATGAAGGCCCGCTGCTGGTACGATCAGACCTTTCCGCTTTTCAACCTCGATCAGCAACAGCGAAAGAAACTGCTGCAATGGGCGGGTGAACTGGTAACGGCCGCCAATGATGTCGGCAGTATCCTGCGCAAACAGGTAAAGGCGGCTTGGTTCAATCGGCCTGAGGATGCGAAGGGGGACATGAACACGGTCGTCATGGATTTCTGGCAGCGGAGCGAACCGGTTTTTTACGAGCTGCTTAATCAATTGACAATGGTCCCGAAAGAGCAGGAATTGCCCCCACCGGAACTGTACTCAAAGTGGGAAAAGAGGCTTATGACGTTGTCGCTGGATCTTTTTGACGCCTGGGTCCTGGAAGCATCCAATGAAGATATGGCTATGAAGCGGATCATCGCAGAGCGCGATGGACTTGGACGATTGGTGAATGGTTGCAAGGCGATGAAACAAATAAGAGCTAAGGCACTACCGGAAAGGGGGGAAACGGATGGAACGCAAGTTGACGTATTACTTTCTTAAAGATCCGGCGGTTCGAGTCAGGTTACTGGCTTGGCGGAAGTCGATAGACGAAACACCTGGTGAACGTGCGAGGCTCAGACGTGCCGAAAGTCCTGATGATGTGCTGTTTTTAGAGGCGTTTTTTAATTTCTTGCGGGAGATGCCAGACGAGTGGTCCGAAACTGGTCATTTGCCAACTTCAGCCTTGGTAGCCGCCGTTTTGGCGCATGTAAACGCGCATGAGATAGATCAGTACGAGACAATAAGTTTTGCAGCGCAACTGGCTACGCCAAAGGATAACGGTGATAAGCCCCGAATGAGTGAACTTCGATTTCAGCAGTTACAAAAGAGCCATGATCCTGCCGAGTTTTTCAGAAGACTGTTAAGAGCAGTAAGAATGTTGGATCGTAATGTAAACATACTTTCGCTGACAAACGACATCCTGCATTGGATGCACGAGTACCGCAAAGGGGTTGATCGCCATCCGCAAGATCGCCTCGCCTTCTGTTGGGCCAATGACTACTACCGTACCTTGCTCAAAAAACAGTCCAAATCAGATACCAAAGGAGGAGACACACTATGAGCCGTTTCGTACAAATTCACCTGCTGACTTCCTACCCCCCTGCCAACCTGAATCGTGACGACCAGGGGCGGCCCAAGACCGCCAAGATGGGCGGCTTTGATCGCTTGCGGGTTTCTTCTCAGAGCCTGAAGCGGGCGTGGCGGACATCTGATCTGTTCCAACAGGCGCTGAGTGAGCATGTGGGGACAAGAACCAAGCTCCTCGGGGTGACGGCTTACGACAAGCTCGTTGCCGGCGGCGTGAAGGAAAAACAGGCCAAGGAGTGGGCACAAAAAATCGCCGGAGTTTTCGGTGCTCTGAAAAAGGCGAAAGAAAAAGAGCCGCTCGTAGATCTTGAAATTGAGCAGTTGGTCCATGTCAGCCCGTCGGAAATGCGAGGGATTGATGACCTGATAGCAACGCTCATTTCGCAAAACAGGGCGCCTGAAGAGGCTGAACTCGGCCTGCTGCGCAAACAAGGGCAATCTGCCGATATCGCACTGTTCGGGCGCATGCTTGCGTCGTCTCCGGCATATAACGTCGACGCAGCCTGCCAGGTTGCCCACGCCATCAGCGTGCATCCAGTGGTGATCGAGGACGATTACTTTACCGCCGTGGACGACCTGAACGACGGCAGCGAGGACGCCGGCGCGGCCCACATCGGCGAAACCGGCTTTGCCGCGGGTCTCTTCTATTCCTACATCTGCATCAACCGGGAGTTGCTCGTCGATAATCTCGGCGGGGACGAGGCGTTGGCGCAAAAGGCCATCAAGGCCCTGACCGAGGCGGCGGTGAAGGTGTCGCCCGAAGGGAAGCAGAACAGCTTCGGCAGCCGGGCCTATGCCAGCTATGCCCTGGCCGAAAAGGGAGACCAGCAGCCCCGCTCCCTGTCGGTCGCCTTTCTCAAACCGATCACCAGCCAGGGGATCGAAGGCGATGACTTCGGCACAGCGGCGGTGGCTGCACTGACCACCCAACGCAACAACATGGATGCCGTCTATGGCCCTTGCGCAGATACCTGCTGCGAACTCAACGTATTCCAGGGAAAAGGAACTTTGCCGGAACTTCTGAAATTCGTGGCCGAATAAGGGGGCGATCATGGAATACCTATTGTTTCGCCTCTATGGCCCATTGGCCAGTTGGGGCGAGGTCGCGGTGGGCGAATCCCGTCACACCGCCGTCTATCCCGGCAAATCGGCCCTGGTGGGGCTGTTGGCTGCGGCGCTCGGCATCAGCAGGGACGAGGAGGAGCGCCAGATTGCGCTGGCAGCAGGTTATCGGTTTGCCGTCAAGGTGATCAGTGCCGGTCATCCACTTCGCGATTACCATACCGCCCAGGCACCCGATTCGGTGGGGAAATTCGTCTACCGCACCCGCCGCGACGAACTGGTGGTTGGCAAGGAACGGCTCGGCACGATCCTCTCCAGCCGCGAATACCGGTGCGACGCCCTTTCGCTGGTGGCGGTCGTGGCGGTGCCGTCCGCGCCGTACACACTGGCTGAGATCCAAACGGCACTCCTCAAGCCTCGCTTCCATCTCTACCTAGGTCGCAAATCTTGTCCCGTGGCCGTGCCTCTTAATCCGCTCCTCAGGGAGGCAGGTGGATTCGGAGAAGCGTTGGACGACTATCCGTTCGGCCCATTGTTCATCTCCCGCTTCCTTTTTAATAAGGCACAGAAGAAAATCCCTGACAACGCAAAGCTCGCCGAAAGCCAGTTGTTGAGCGGGTTGTCCAACGAGGACGAACGGGTCTTTGCCTACGGCGACTATCCGGTGCGTTACTACTGGGAGGGAGATTCCGGCGATCTTGCTTCGCAGCAGACATTGACACGCCACGATCAACCGCTGTCACGCGCCAGATGGCAGTTTAGCCAGCGTACCGAGCAGTTGCGAATCGGAAGGGGGGAATCCTGATGTATTTCTCCAGGGTCAGAATCAGGCCGGACGTGCGGGATCTGCACCTTTTGGTGAGCGGGAACGGTTACGGTGCTCACCAGCTGCTGTGGAAGCTGTTTCCCGGTGAAGAGCGTCGCTCGTTTCTCTTTCGTGAAGAGATTGCGCGAGAGCAGATCCCGTTTCACAAAGGGGTGAAGGGTGAACCGCTTTTTTATTTGGTGTCGGCAGCAAAGCCCATTTCCGATCACCCAATATTTGCTGTTGAGTCCAAGCCCTATGCACCACGGCTTGCCGATGGGGATCGCCTGGCGTTCAGGCTCCGAGCCAACCCGACAATCGCCAGGAAAGAAGAGGGTAAGAAGAACTCTCCCCGTCATGATGTGGTGATGGATGCCCAGTATCACCTGCTGCGTGAGATTGTCGCAGAAGTGGGTATCCCGGCGGATGGTGACAAGTCGAAGATCAAGAAGAGTATCCTTACGTCATGGCAGCAGGCTCAAGATTCTCTGAAACTTGAACAAAAGTTGCAGGGAATCATTGCAGAAAATAAGCGATATGCGGAGAACCTAGCGACTATATCAGCACCAGTTCAACTGGTCGATTTGGCGTTAAAAGCCAGTATGGACAAGGCCCTTGAAACCTGGATTGTCGGTAGAAGCGAAAAACTTGGGTTTTCAATATTACGGGATAACCGAATTGGGCGCTTGAAGTTCCAAGCTGAAGGCTATCAATGGCATGCTTTGCCACGGAAAGGGAAAAAAGCAGGTTTCAGTTCTGTGGATTTCGATGGTGAAATTGAGGTGACCGATGCAAACTTATTTACCAAGGCGCTGTTTGAAGGCATCGGCCCGGCCAAGGGGTTCGGCTGCGGGTTGATGTTGGCGCGGCGTGTTTAATTCAAATAACCGGGCACCCACAGGGGGGTGCCCCTACGGAATCGGTAATTCAACGGTGGGCGGCCACGTGGGGCCGCCCCTATGGGGAATAATGAAATACAATCCAGATATCCATCATCGCCGTTCCATCCGGCTGCGGGAATATGATTATGCCGCTGCCGGCGCGTATTTCGTCACCATCTGTGCGCAGGGGCGGGCATGTCTGTTCGGGGAGATTCGGGATCATGCCATGGTGCCGAATGCTGCGGGGCGAATGCTGGTTGATGTATGGCGCGAATTGTCGGTGCATTACGCCGGTGTCGATGTTGATACCCACGTGGTCATGCCCAATCATTTCCACGGCATCATCATTTTGACCGTAGGGGCAGGCCCCCGTGCCTGCCCTGATTTTACAGGCCCCCGTGGCCGCCCGGAAGATGGGCACCCAGAGGGGGGAGGGCACCCACAGGGGGGTGCCCCTACGTTGTCATTATTCGATGTTGTGCATCGGTTCAAATCGTTGACGACCGCACGGTATCGGCATGGCGTTCGGGATGACAATTGGCCGCCGTTTCCCGGTCGGCTCTGGCAACGCAATTATTACGAACGGGTCATCAGGGACGACGCGGAATTGATCGCAATCAGGGAATATATCCGATGTAACCCGGAACGTTGGCTGGAGGACAAGGAGCATCCGGAATATGCCCGAAACGGGATCGGCCCGGTTCAAAGGGTGGTCGGGCACGGGGGTGGCAAAATCAGGACGGCCACGGGGGGCGTAAAATTCGGGCGGCCACGGGGGGCCGTAAAATTCGGGCGGCCACGGGGGGCCGCCCCTACGGGACATTGCATGACAGACCATACCGATATGGGAACAAATTCTCTATGAGCAATCAGCAAGCAGCATTCTCACCCCCCAACCGCGTCGTCGTGGTCGATGTGGAGACTACGGGGCTGGCCACGAGGCGGGGCGGGCGGGTGATCGAGGTGGGCGCGGTAGCGCTGGAAGGTGGTGTCGTCGTGGCCGAGTTCGATACGCTCATCGACGCCGGTGCGCCGATCAGTCACGGCGCATTCCGCGTGCATGGCATCTCAGAGGCCATGTTGGCAGGACAGCCCGACCCGGCGGATGTGTGGCGTACGTTTTACGAGTTTATCGGCCATGCCCCTCTGGTGGCGCACAATGCGCCGTTCGACAGCGCTTTTATACGGCACGAGTTCGGCCTGTTGGGTGTGGGGCTGGCGAATCCCTGGCACTGCACGGTGCGGCTGGCGCGCAAGAAACTGCCGCATCTTCCGAATCATCGGCTGGATACGGTCTATTGCCACTTGTTCGGCCCCATCCCTACTACTGTGACACGCCATCGCGCCCTTGACGATGCCAGGTTGACGGCGCGGGTGTGGGAAAGGTTGAGCCACTCATGATACCTGATCTCCCCCCATTGAAACCGATCCCCATCAAGGACCGCCTCTCGGTCCTCTTCATTGAGAAGGGGAACCTTGACGTGCTCGACGGGGCATTCGTGGTGGTTGACAAGACCGGTGTCCGCACCCATGTTCCCGTCGGCGGCGTCGCCTGCCTCATGCTGGAGCCGGGGACGCGGGTCTCCCACAATGCGTTGGTGCTGGCCAGCCGGGTGGGGTGCCTCCTCGTCTGGATCGGCGAGGCCGGGGTGCGGCTCTATGCCTCCGGCCAGCCGGGCGGGGCGCGGGCCGACCGGCTCCTTTACCAGGCGAAGCTGGCACTGGACGACACCGCGCGGCTCAAGGTCGTGCGCAAGATGTATGCGATGAGATTCGAGGAAGAGCCCCCCGAACGGCGCAGCGTCCAGCAGTTGCGCGGCATCGAGGGGGTGCGGGTGCGCAAGATGTACGAAATGCTCGGTCGTCAGTACGGGGTGACGTGGAAGGCTCGCAACTACGACCATAGCGAATGGGAGAGCGGCGACGTCCCCAACCGGTGTCTCTCCTCGGCCACAGCCTGCCTCTACGGCATCTGCGAGGCGGCGATCCTGGCGGCCGGTTATGCGCCTGCGGTGGGCTTCATCCATACGGGCAAGCCGCAGTCCTTCGTCTACGATATTGCGGATATCTTCAAGTTCGAGACCGTGGTGCCGGTAGCGTTCCGCATTGCGGCCAAGAAGCCCCGCAATCCGGAGCGGGAGGTGCGGCTCGCCTGCCGGGATGCGTTCAGGCAGAGCAGGCTGCTCCATCGCATAATCCCGACAATCGAAGAGGTTCTGGCGGCGGGAGAAATGACGGTTCCCAAACCGCCGGATGAATCGGTGGAGCCGGCGATTCCCAACAAGGAGGGGCTCGGCGATGCTGGTCACCGTGGTTGAAAACGCGCCGCAGCGCCTGCGGGGAAGGCTGGCGATCTGGCTTTTGGAAGTCAGGGCCGGGGTCTATGTGGGGAACGTCTCCCGGCGGGTGCGGGAGATGATCTGGGCAACCATAGAAAAGGGGATTGGAGAGGGGAATGCGGTCATGGCCTGGAGTACCAATACCGAGTCGGGGTTCGACTTTCTGACGATGGGGGCGAACCGGCGGATTCCGGTGGAGATGGACGGGGTGAAACTCGTTTCTTTTCTCTCCGATAATGGATCGGAAAATGGTTGATTTGAACCCCTGATTTCCATGGAAATTTTGGGTAGATTGTTGCTCTTTGAAAATCGAGTGTGTTTTCAAGTGGATATAAGAAGTGTGTTCCCCACAGGCGTGGGGATGAACCGAACGTGTCGGCACCGGCACACGGGAATGGTCAGTGTTCCCCACAGGCGTGGGGATGAACCGGAAGCTATCTCTTTGCCCGTTTGCGTGGTCAAGTGTTCCCCACAGGCGTGGGGATGAACCGACTATTTCAATTCTAATATCATAACTGCCACAGTGTTCCCCACAGGCGTGGGGATGAACCGCCCGCACGTGCGCGCGTGTGCGGGCGCGCGATGTGTTCCCCACAGGCGTGGGGATGAACC
>DAIEGL010000080.1 GCA_027356255.1 Geobacter sp.
CCACTCCCCCATTTTGCACACATTTTCTTCACGATCCACTCCACCGGCCGGGCATCGTCTTCACTTGGGCCGAAGTTCCACCCCGCAGCATATTCTGTCCCATGTTCATACAGGTTCCGTGCCAGGAGAAGATAGCCGGAAAGGGGCTCAAGCACATGCTGCCAGGGGCGGATGGCATGGGGATTCCTGATGATGATTTTCTCGCCGTCGAGAAGCGCACGCACGCAGTCGGGAATCAGCCGCTCACAGGCCCAGTCGCCGCCGCCGATGACGTTGCCGGCACGGGCCGTGGCGACGGCCACCCCGTGACCGGCATAGTCCGCGGGGTTGAAGTACGAATTCCGGTATGCGGCGGTCACCAGTTCCGAGCATCCCTTGCTGCTGGAATAGGGATCATACCCCCCCATCGGCTCGTTTTCCCGGTACCCCCAGACCCATTCCCTGTTCTCATAGCATTTGTCGGTGGTGACGTTCACCACCGCCTTAACGCTTTTACAGCGCCGTACCGCTTCCAGTAGGTTGACGGTCCCCATCACATTGATGGCGTAAGTCTCCACCGGGTTCTTGTATGAATCTCGCACCAGCGGTTGCGCCGCCATATGGATGACTATCTCCGGGGCGGCATCCAGCATCGCCGCGGCAAGCTTCTCGCCGTCCCTGACATCCGCAATGACCGAATCAACCAGTTCACCGACCCGGCACAGTTCAAAGAGGCTCGGCTCAGTCGGCGGAATAAGTGCGTAGCCGGTCACTTCGGCACCAAGTTGATGCAGCCACATGCAGAGCCAGGAACCTTTAAATCCGGTATGGCCAGTGAGAAAAACCTTTTTACCTTGCCAGAATCTGCCGTTTACCACGCCATGCTCCCTCGCCGGCTACGCCCAGACCTTCCAAGGCGCTTTGCCTGCTTTCCACAACTCTTCAAGATGATTCTTGTCGCGCAATGTATCCATCGGCTGCCAGAAGCCGGAATGCTTATATGCCACGAGTTGACCGTCTTTGGCAAGGTTTTCCAAGGGCTCCTTTTCGAGTATGGTTGCATCATCGGCTATATAGTCAAACACCTTCGGCTCCATGACGAAAAATCCCGCATTGATCCAGGCACCGTCCCCTTTTGGCTTTTCCTGAAAACCGTGGACGGTATTGTCGTCAGCCAGATCCAGTGCACCGAAACGACCCGACGGCTGGATGGATGTAACCGTGGCAAGCTTGCCTTGAGTTTTGTGGTAAGCCACAAGCTCTTTGATATTTACATCCGAAACGCCATCACCATAGGTAAGCATGAACGGCTCATCGCCAATGTATTGTCGGATCCTTTTGACCCGGCCGCCGGTCATTGTTTCCTGACCGGTATTTACCAGGGTCACACTCCATGGCTCCGCAGAATGATGATGAATCAACCGTTCGTTCTGGTTTTTGAAATCAAAGGTAACATCCGACTCGTGCAGGAAATAATGGGCGAAATACTCTTTTATGCAATACCCTTTGTACCCCAGACAAACGACAAAATCATTAAAGCCGTAACTGGAATACGTTTTCATGATGTGCCACAGGATCGGCCGCTCACCGATCTCAACCATCGGCTTCGGCTTCAGGTGTGACTCTTCACTGATACGGGTACCAAAACCACCGGCAAGGATAACTACTTTCAAACAGCACCTCCAGGCATTCAGGAAAACTCAGAATCACAATACCACTTGTACGTCAGCCGTAACCCCTCTTCCAGATTAATCTTATGTTTCCAACCAAGGGCATGAATCCTTGAAACATCGGAAAGCTTGCGCGGCGTGCCGTCAGGTTTGGTTGAATCGAAAGACAGTTCGCCGGCAAAGCCGACTATTTCCTTGATCCGCAGCGCCAGCTCCCTGATGGTGACCTCCTCGCCGCTGCCGATGTTTACGACATCGCTTGCCTCGTACGTTTTCATCAGGAATAAGGACGCATCGGCCACGTCGTCCACATGGATGAACTCCCTGGTGGGTGAACCTGTCCCCCAGATGGTCACTGTCTCGGCCTGGGAGATCTTCGCCTCGTGAAACTTGCGGATCAGTGCAGGGAGGACATGGGACGTTTCCAGGTCAAAGTTATCATGGGGGCCATAGAGGTTGGTCGGCATGGCGGAGATGAACCTGGTGCCGTACTGGCGGTTGTAGGACTGGCACATCTTGATGCCGGCGATCTTGGCAATGGCGTAAGGTTCGTTGGTGGGTTCGAGGGGACCGGTGAGGAGATACTCCTCCTTGATCGGCTGGGGAGCCAGCTTCGGATAGATGCAGGTGCTGCCCAGGAAGAGGAGCTTCTTGACGCCGTTCAGCCAGGCGTGGTGGATGACGTTGGTCTGGATCATCAGGTTGTCGTAGATGAATTCGGCAGGGAAGCTGTTGTTGGCGACAATCCCACCCACCTTGGCTGCGGCAAGGAAGACATACTCCGGTTTTTCCTTATGGAAAAAGTCCGCAACTGCCGCCTGGTCGCGCAGGTCTAGTTCACTGCTGGTACGCAGGACAAGGTTTTCGAACCCATCCGCCAACAAGCGCCTTACGATGGCTGATCCGACCAAGCCGCGGTGGCCGGCCACGTAGATGCGCGCACCCTTATCCATCGGCCCGCTTCTCCCGCTCCGCTTCCCGCAGGTCCGTATCCACCATCATGTTGACCAGACCCTCGAAATCGGTCTTCGGGGTCCAGTTGAGCCGCTCCTTCGCCTTGGTCGGGTCTCCCAGGAGGAGGTCCACCTCTGCAGGGCGGAACTACTTGGGGTCGATCTCGATGACGATTTTGCCGGTTTTCGAATCGATCCCTTTTTCATGGACGCCGTCCCCCTGCCATTTGAGCTGCATGTCCAGACGGGCAAAGACCTTTTCCGCAAATTCGCGCACCGAATGTGTCTCT